>NZ_LWEE01000342.1:0-309 GCF_001635445.1 Halioglobus sp. HI00S01 | reverse complement strand
CAAACATCCAGGTCGAGCAAAAGAAAAGGGGCGCTCCAGCGACCCAAATTCACAAATCTCCCGAGTCGGGAGATCTCTGAACGGGTTTCAGCTGGGCAGCAAACAGCCAGGTCGAGCAAAAGAAAGGGGGCGCTCCAGCGACCCAAATTCACAAATCTCCCGAGTCGGGAGTCGTGCAAAATTACAAGAACCCTCCCTCCTATAAACACCGCTGAATCGCCAGACGGTGAAGGCCAAACATGCCGGGACCATACAAGACTTCCCGGGCCGATCACGCAAGACTGTAAAACCCCCGAGAGCACAGGAAGA
>NZ_LWEE01000341.1:0-262 GCF_001635445.1 Halioglobus sp. HI00S01 | reverse complement strand
TCGATGGGCTCAGCCATGTGGTGAACTACAACCTGCCTGAGGATCCGGAAGACTACGTGCACCGCATCGGTCGTACTGGTCGTGCCGGCGCCACTGGCACCTCTATCAGTTTTGCTAGTGAAGACGACGCATTCTTGCTGCCTGACCTCGAGGCCTTGCTTGGCGCGAAGCTGGAGTGCACCTACCCCCCTGCGGAGCTGCTCGTTTAGCGATTCAGCTCTCGGCACCACAGCAATGTGGCGCCCACGACGGCTGCCGGTAC
>NZ_LWEE01000340.1:0-231 GCF_001635445.1 Halioglobus sp. HI00S01 | reverse complement strand
AGTCCATCCAGATTTGTGTGGGCTACGCCGATGCCGATGGCAACGCTGTACCGAACCCGGTGGATTCCGACGACTACGAAGGCCTGCACCCGGTGTACGAAGAAGTCCCCGGCTGGAGCGATTCTACCCTCGGTGCCCAGTCGCTCGATGCGCTGCCCCAGGCGGCCCGCGATTACATCAAGAAAATCGAAGAGGTTGTCGGTGCACCTATCGACATCATCTCCACCGGCC
>NZ_LWEE01000339.1:0-531 GCF_001635445.1 Halioglobus sp. HI00S01 | reverse complement strand
TTCGTGCAGATTTTCGGTCTGTATGTCGACTTACCGTCTAACAGCCAAATTGTTTGGGTGTTATATGGTCAAGCCTCACGGGCAATTAGTATTGGTTAGCTCAACGCCTCACAGCGCTTACACACCCAACCTATCAACGTCGTAGTCTTCGACGGCCCTTCAGGGGGCTCAAGGCTCCAGTGAGATCTCATCTTGAGGCAAGTTTCCCGCTTAGATGCTTTCAGCGGTTATCTCTTCCGAACATAGCTACCCGGCAATGCCACTGGCGTGACAACCGGAACACCAGAGGTTCGTCCACTCCGGTCCTCTCGTACTAGGAGCAGCCCCTCTCAAATCTCNAACGNCCACGGCAGATAGGGACCGAACTGTCTCACGACGTTCTAAACCCAGCTCGCGTACCACTTTAAATGGCGAACAGCCATACCCTTGGGACCGGCTTCAGCCCCAGGATGTGATGAGCCGACATCGAGGTGCCAAACACCGCCGTCGATGTGAACTCTTGGGCGGTATCAGCCTGTTATCCCCGGAGTA
>NZ_LWEE01000338.1:0-425 GCF_001635445.1 Halioglobus sp. HI00S01 | reverse complement strand
CCCAGGAAATTAACATGACGGCGGATGTCGCCCACGGGAAGTTGGACGATGGCCTCACCGAGTATGATCTCCGCATCGTGATGCGCTCACTGGGCTACTTCTCAACCGCAGACTCTCTGGTGGCCAACAATCTGGTGCTGGCCATTTATCGCCTGATCACCAACCCCGAATGCCGCCAGTACCTGCTGCGCCAGGCCTTTGAGGAAGCCATTCACACTCACGCCTACCAGTACTGTATTGAGTCACTGGGTATGGACGAAGGTGAAATCTTCAATATGTATCGCGAGGTTCCGTCCGTTGCCGCCAAGGCCTCCTGGAGCCTGAGCCACACGCACAGCCTTAGCGATCCGACATTTACTACCGGCACCCTGGAGACTGATCAGGAATTCCTGCGCAACCTGATTGGCTTCTATGCGGTAACTGAA
>NZ_LWEE01000337.1:0-369 GCF_001635445.1 Halioglobus sp. HI00S01 | reverse complement strand
CTGATTTCACGCCAGTTCCACTTGTACCCGGCTATATGCCGGGTATTTTTTTGCCTGCGATTTGGTGGGTGTTCGTGCCCCCAGAGTGCTGACTGGCAATTAGTTTTGCACTTTCTCTACCCGTCGGCACAGGCACTGCTGGAGTCTTTCGAAATCGCTACAAACACATCCATATGTTCACTTTCGCGTCCCGGAGCGCCGGCCGCGCCCTCCATAGCTCCCGACGATTTCGAAACACTCAAACAGCGCCTGCACCTAGGAACAGGATGCTATGGGTAATCTTGGCAACGTAGAACAACCCCAGGTGCGGGGGCAGGTGAAGCTTTGCGAAATTGTCGGGAGGCAGGATGCCGTACGCCAAAGCACGCC
>NZ_LWEE01000336.1:0-256 GCF_001635445.1 Halioglobus sp. HI00S01 | reverse complement strand
ACATCGTCAACGGCTCAAAGATCTGGACCACGCATGCACATTTAGCCGACCACATCTTCTGCCTGGTGCGCACCAGCAACGAAGGGAGGCCGCAACAGGGCATCAGCTTTCTGTTAATCGACATGGCCACACCCGGGGTGTCTGTTGAGCCAATTATCACCATGGCCGGCGATCACGAGGTTAACCAGGTTTTCTTCGACAATGTCAGGGTGCCCCAGAGCAATCGCATTGGCGAGGAAAACAAAGGCTGGACCTA
>NZ_LWEE01000335.1:0-312 GCF_001635445.1 Halioglobus sp. HI00S01 | reverse complement strand
GAATCGGCACGGGCACTGCCGGTGCGACTGAATCAACGGGAGTCGGAGCAGCGGTCACTGGCGCAGGCCCATATGTCAGTGTACCGCTTGTTTGCGCGAATGCGACCGAAGAAAGTGTCAGCGATGAAATCGCCGCCCATGCGTGCTTTGTGCTCATGTTAGTCCCCTGTTTACCCTCTTGTTCTTTGAGAGAAATCCCTGCCTTCAATGCAGTTGATATTGCAGTGCTGCCATATCTGCCTTCACGTCGAGTTTATCTGGCAACGCAAAAATAGTAAGCCGCGATTCAGTTCAATAACATGGACCAGCTAT
>NZ_LWEE01000334.1:0-380 GCF_001635445.1 Halioglobus sp. HI00S01 | reverse complement strand
GTCTGGGCATGATGGTGAAAAACCTCGCCGTGGGCGCTCTACTGGTATTCATCACCCTGGCCCTGTTCCTGGAGATTAAACTGGCCTTCTGGGTCATGATAGGTATTCCCGTTTGCTTCCTGGGCGCCATGGCCATCATCAATACGCCCTATATCGATTCCAGTCTCAACATGATCAGCCTGTTCGGCTTTATCCTGGTGCTGGGTATCGTGGTCGACGATGCGATCATTATGGGTGAAAGTGCCTATTCGGAAACCGAGGCCCACGGGCACAGCGTCAATAATGTGATTAATGGCGTTTACCGTGTAGCCACTCCCGCTACATTCGGGGTACTGACGACGATCGTCGCCTTCACACCAACGTTGTTCGTACAAGGTGTG
>NZ_LWEE01000333.1:0-215 GCF_001635445.1 Halioglobus sp. HI00S01 | reverse complement strand
CCTGTGGATGCAGGGAGACGGCGCCCTGTTCGACTGGTTCCACATCGCCGATATCCAGGACGAGGCAGAGTTCCGCCGCGAGGTCGATGCTGGTGCGGGGCGTTTTCGGGCGGTGGCCATCGACGTTCGTCGGCTGATCGACTGGGCGGCATCTCGTCCCGAAATCGACACCAACCGCATCGGCATTATCGGCTTCAGTATGAGTGCCCTGGTAG
>NZ_LWEE01000332.1:0-201 GCF_001635445.1 Halioglobus sp. HI00S01 | reverse complement strand
GCATCTACACCCAGGGGGCAGGTGACATCATTGACTGGGTTGAGCAGCGCACGAGCACGCTCAGGCGGTTAACACCCGAGAATGACGCATCGGAGGTGCGTGCGCTGGAACAGCGCTTTGGCGAAAGCATCGGTTTCCATACCCGTCGCATGTTCTACTCTGAGGCCTTGCTCGAGTATCCCGCGACAGTAAAGCCGCGAT
>NZ_LWEE01000331.1:0-275 GCF_001635445.1 Halioglobus sp. HI00S01 | reverse complement strand
GAGCTATGCTCGTGCGGGTTCAAGTCCCGCCTTCGGCACCATCTAAAAGAAAGGGCTCCTATTCAGGGGCCCTTTTTTATTGCTACCGCAGCTACGCTGGCGCGTAGTACTCGTGTGGCCCGGGCCGGGCGCGTTAAGTCCCGCCTTCGGCACCATCTAAAAGAAAGGGCTCCTGATTCAGGGGCCTTTTTTTATTACTACCGCGGTTGCGCATTCGCGTGGTGCTCCTATTTTGTGGCATGCTGTTACGCCTGCGCCCATAAGGATCCATGGGC
>NZ_LWEE01000330.1:0-370 GCF_001635445.1 Halioglobus sp. HI00S01 | reverse complement strand
CCACGACGGATGCGCTCTTCCATTGAGCTACAAAGCGCTGCGTGTAGATAAATCGAACGGGAACTACTGGATCGTAAGGCCAAACTAAGGTTCCAGCCCACACAACAAAAATGCGCCACTCCTAGAGTTATAAACGCAAATACCGCAAAGCGCCCAGTTTAGAACCTAACAAGGATTGAGATCGAAGTAAGCCCTTCCGAGATCGTCCGTAGCCATGGATGGCGAAGGCCGAAGCGCGCCATGGATGGCCTTGCAGCGGTCTCGGAAGGGCTTACTTCGATTTCAATCCGACCACCCAGATCACAACCAAAAATACACAAAAAAGCCCTGCAGAAAATATCGCAAACCAAAACCGGTCCAGCAACAACCT
>NZ_LWEE01000329.1:0-303 GCF_001635445.1 Halioglobus sp. HI00S01 | reverse complement strand
GCCTGAGAGGGTCAGCGAAGTGAAAGTAGATCTAGCAGTTACTCGACAACCAAGCGCTGGTAAGTCAGAATTTCTATACAAANCAAGATGGCAAACAGGGGCGATAGCATGAGCATCAAGCACGCATGGGCGGCGATTTCATCGCTGACCCTCTCTTCGGTCGCATTCGCGCAAACAAGCGGTACCCTGACATATGGGCCTGCGTCAGTGACCGCTGCTCCGACTCCCGTTGATTCGGTCGCACCGGCAGTGCCCGTGTCGATTCCTTCGCTACTGTTGGTACCGCTTGGCGTTTTTTTGGCG
>NZ_LWEE01000328.1:0-239 GCF_001635445.1 Halioglobus sp. HI00S01 | reverse complement strand
CTTGGTGTATGGCCATATCCAGGACCCCCGCTATTTGATTATGGGAGTCTTTAGGATAGGCTGTAAAAACGTCCGCTTTCGTCCACAAAGCGGACATGAAGTGTGTATCAGACAAACATCTTCTCCGCTCAAGAATCAGCGCCCCGTGCTTCTAGAATCCGTGTGTAACGGTCATAATTAAAAGGAAAGCTATAGCTGGTCCATGTTATTGAACTGAATCGCGGCTTACTATTTTTGCG
>NZ_LWEE01000327.1:0-530 GCF_001635445.1 Halioglobus sp. HI00S01 | reverse complement strand
TTGGCCGCACAGTGGAATCGGGTGGCATCTTTAACGTCATCAAAAAAGGCATAGGCCGGGGCTCGCCCCTGAGTCCGCTGTTAGCGGCCATCTATCTCAAGCCATTGGATGATGTGATGGACCGCGCTGGCATTGCCTATGTGCGTTATATGGATGACTGGGTCATCATGACGCCTCGCCGTCACCAACTCAGGCGGGGTATTCGCCTGATCCAGCAGACCTTGCAGCAGCTCAAACTCAACACCCATCCAGACAAAACCTGGGTGGGCAAGATAGACCGGGGCTTTACGTTTCTGGGCTACCACCACACCCGTGCTGGCGTGACGCCAGCCAAGGACACCATCGCGCGCTTTCGTGAGCGAATCACCCAGCTTTATGAGCAAGGTGCGGGCCAAGCCCGCATTGGGGCCTACGCAACACGCTGGTGGCGTTGGGTGTGCGCAGGTTTACCCGGGACGCAGGTGCTGGTCGAACTGAAAGCCCTCACCGGGGCCACGCGCAGACTGTCACCCGCACCGTGACGTGCCGTG
>NZ_LWEE01000326.1:0-226 GCF_001635445.1 Halioglobus sp. HI00S01 | reverse complement strand
AACTGCCCGAAGGCGTTTCTGCGGAAACTCCCAGCCAGACCGAGATCGTGGTCAAGGGCATCGACAAGCAGGCCGTAGGCCAGGCAGCTGCCGAGATCCGCAGCTACCGTCCGCCGGAGCCTTACAAGGGTAAAGGTATTCGCTACGCTGACGAGTATGTCCGTCGTAAAGAAGCCAAGAAAAAGTAGGTAAGTTGAGATGAGTGCAAAGAATGATTCAAGGTTGC
>NZ_LWEE01000325.1:0-337 GCF_001635445.1 Halioglobus sp. HI00S01 | reverse complement strand
CCACTGTTTCGGGGATGACCCGGGACAAAATCCCAACCCTGGCGGTTCGGGAGTTGCTTAACAAGAAGACGAAGACAGATGTGTGGGCACTTGTTGGGATAGTTGTACACGACTATTCAGACACAACAAGTGACCATTGATTCATAAGTTTTATGGAACATTGATTTCGAATTGTGTCTGAGCCGAGATTTGATTGTTATCGCGAGGTAATCGCGCAAACAATCCCTCTTACAGCCGGTAAGGTGTAGAGGTAAAAGATTTAAACTGAAGAGTTTGATCATGGCTCAGATTGAACGCTGGCGGCAGGCCTAACACATGCAAGTCGAGCGAGAAAGCA
>NZ_LWEE01000324.1:0-338 GCF_001635445.1 Halioglobus sp. HI00S01 | reverse complement strand
CCGGAGACGCCATAAACGGACTCGCGGGCGACGCCATAAACGGACTTGCCGGAGACGCCATAAACGGGCTCGCAGGCGATGCTATAAATGGACTAGCCGGAGACGCCCTCAACGGGCTCGCAGGCGATGCCATAAATGGACTAGCCGGAGACGCCATAAACGGACTCGCGGGCGACGCCATGAACGGGCTCGCAGGCGATGCCATAAATGGACTAGCCGGAGACGCCATAAACGGACTCGCGGGCGACGCCATAAACGGGCTTGCCGGAGACGCCATGAACGGACTCGCGGGCGACGCCATAAACGGGCTGGCTGGAGACGCCATGAATGGGCTCGCG
>NZ_LWEE01000323.1:0-286 GCF_001635445.1 Halioglobus sp. HI00S01 | reverse complement strand
TCAGCATCGGCGCGTTTGCTAAAACTTTTTCTGCACCACACGGCGACACTTTGGATACAGTTCACCCCTTGCGCCTGGTCCGCAGACCGAGCACCACTGCTACTGCGAGAATCACGGCAGCACCTGAAAGCGCGGGCACCATCATACTCCCGAATACAGTGTCTGTCGCAAAAAGGGCAGGATAGCCGGACTGCCAGAACACCCAGTCCGAACCCAGAGTTGTGGCCAGAGAGGACTGCCCGGACACCAGGATAACCAATGCGTCGCCGCTCTCAGGATTCAACCT
>NZ_LWEE01000322.1:0-256094 GCF_001635445.1 Halioglobus sp. HI00S01 | reverse complement strand
AGCTCAGAACCAGGGCGTGGCGGCGGCGTGATCGGGATCGCGGCCAACGCGCTGGTGCTGGATGGCACCATCAAGGCACAAGGTCAGAAGACCTACCACGATGACCTGCCAGCGGGGGCAGGCGGCAGTATCCATGTAGATGTGGGCATGTTGACCGGCGCGGGAACATTCAGCGTAGAGGGTGGCAGGAACACCTATAACTTCAGGGACACTGCACCGGCGGGCGCAGGTGGTCGNATCAGTGTCTTTGCCGACGATGTGGCGGGCTTCACAGGTGTGTACCGAACGGCCAGTGGTGTGTCATCCAGGAACACGGTCTCGGGTGCGGGTACCACGTATGTGAAGCTGAGCACGGAAGACTATGGTCACCTGCTGTCAGAGAACGGTGGTCGTGTGGCCGGAGCGGGCTCTACGCCGGTGGCTTCGGTGGGCGAACACCTGATCACGAACGTGGTGTTGGAGTCAGGTACCACCTGGCGGGTGACGGTCGAGGGCACACCCTGGGCGGCTGATGGCAACGTGGTGCAGAAGGATCTGCGGGGCATCCAGGTGGACCTGGATGTCACCAACGAGAACAACCCGCTGTACCTGATCACGGGCAATGATGGCAATAGCCTGTTGATCGAGAGTGCGGATGATCCCAGTGCCTACTTATCAGGCACGCTCGGTGGAGTTCACTTGCTGCAAACCATTGATGTCAGCGCCGGTGCCAGTGTTGATTTTGGTTTGGATGTGGTGATTTTGGCAGATCCAGCAAACTCCAATTTCAGCGATGTTATTGCAGCGCAGATAAATTAGGGCTCACAACCGGTTTTTCATAGGGACATATCCGAGGGATCCAGCCATCCCGAATGGAACGAAGGAATAGAATGACGATGTTTAAACAGTTCCGGCATGCGCTTTTCGCAGTAGCAACTCTGACCGTTTTTGTCAGTGTCGCTCAGGCTGAAACCATTACCCTGGTCGCGGACAAAGACAGTTTTTTGAGGCCGGGTGACCACAACCGGAACGAGGGTCTTAATCCGTGGTTAATGTTGGATACCGCATCGGCACGTACCGTTGTCGTGTCCTTTGACCTGACGGAAGTTGACTTGCTTCGCATTGAATCTGCGCAGTTGGTTCTCAGTATCGACCCTGCTCAGAACCTCACTAACTGGACGACGAATGGCAAGACAGTGGATGTCTATCCCCTGCAAGCGGATTGGGCAGAGGGCATTGGCCATCATGCGAGCCTTTCCCAGGCTGAGTCCACCCGCGGTACAGGACCGGGTATAACGTGGCGTTGCGCTACTGATGCCGATATATCCAACTCGGCACAAGATTGCGATATTAATTGGAAGGGGGCTTCGGAAGAGGGCACTTCGATCATTGCATCTATCGTTCACACAAATGACTCACAGGGAGATATTGCCTGGGACATTACCCAGTCCGTGAAATCGGGTGAGCATTCCTGGCGCCTTCGTAGAGAAGGCACTCGGGGTAGCGTTTGGTATTACTCAAAGGAAGGCTCTGAGGCCGCGTTTGGGAATACTGACAAAGCACCGCGATTAGTGCTGGAACTCTCAGGCGAGGCCGAGCCCGAAACAGATGTGGATGCTGATGGGATTCTGGACTCTGCAGATCTTTGTCCGGATACACCCTACGGAGTGACACCAGATAGTACTGGTTGTGCCCCAATGCAGCGGGATACGGACGAGGACGGCTATAGTGATGCTGACGATGCTTTTCCGAATGATGCAACGGAGTGGTCCGATCTAGATTTCGATGGAATTGGGGACAACAGCGATCCAGACCGCGATGGTGATGGGATCGACAATGCCCAGGACGTTTTCCCTGACGATGGGTCGGAGTATGCCGATGCTGATGGTGACGGCATCGGTGATTTTGCCGATCCCGATAGGGACGGTGATAATGTCCCGAATATCTCCGATCCCTTCCCAGAGGATCCAGAGAGAAGTTCACTACCGCTACTGACAATCGATTCACCAGCCTCTTTGGTAACACTTGGAAGCTCACCCGTTACAGTGACTGGGCAGGTTGATCCGGATGCGGTATCGCTCACGGTCAATGGCATTGAGATTCCAGTGACGGGTGGTTCCTACTCAGCTTCTGTACCGCTTGTGGAAGGTTACAACGCGATCTCATCCAGGATGGTCTTAAGTGATGGTGCCACTAAAACAGCCAGTATCTCGGTCAGCCTCGATCTGACACCGCCCTATATTACGGTCGACTCCCATGAAGATGGTGAAACGGTATACAGCGATGTAGTGGATGTCTCCGGCTTGGTGAACGATATAGTGCGAGGCACTGTGGAAGACGATCAGGCGGTTGTGACGGTAAACGGTATCTCCGCAGTTATCAGCAATCGCAGCTATGAAGCGAAGGGAGTACCGCTTGTCGTCGGCCCAAATACGGTTACCGTTCATGCGCAAGATCAGGTAGGGAATGTGTCCCAGCCACACTCTCTGACGCTCTACTACGAAGAGCCACAGGGTCCTGTGGTAGAGCTGGTGTCTGGCAACAACCAAATGTCTGAGATCGCCTCGCTACTCGCGCAACCTCTCAAGGTCAGAGTAGTCAATGCTGGCGGTGCACCGGTGGAAGGTTCCAAAGTGTATTTCCGCGTGATTCAGGGTAGTGGTCTGGTTGGTCTGGGCGCAGAACCTGACGCCCAGGCACTGGAGGCGACTACAGATGATGAAGGCGTTGCTGAGGTTCAGTTCAAGCTCGGTCGGCGCGCGGGCGCAGGTGTTCATAAGGTCAGAGCCCAGGTCGTTGGCTATGACACTGAGGTGATCTTCAGTGCCAGTGCTGCGGGAAGCCCGGGGCACACAATCGGTGTCAATAGTGGCAACAACCAGATTGGTGGCGTGTATGAGGTCCTGCCCCAGGCACTCACGGTTGTCGTTATGGATAAGGGCATGAACGTGGTCGAAGGCGCCCGGGTTCAGTTCACCGTGACGGCCGGTGGCGGTCGATTCCAGGATGCGTCGGGTGATACGCAGGTAAAGGTGCTTATTACCGACAGTGATGGCAGGGCTAGTCTCGACTGGATACTGGGTGGAGTCACCGGATTTGATCGCCAGCGTGTTGAGGCTCGGTTGCTGGATTTTGACGTAGAGGAGAGTGAGCTCCCGCCGGCTTCGGGATTTACTGCCAGTGGATTTATTGCTGGGGAACCTGGCGAAACGACGATCAGTGGAGTTGTACAGGACAATCAAGGGCAACCAATGTTCGGGGCAACGGTTTATACGACGGAAGCACCGGTCAGGCAGACTGTCGTGGATGAAAAGGGACAGTTCAAGCTCACAGAAGTGCCCGTTGGGCCTGTCCACCTGAAGATCGATGGGTCGACAGTAAATGGGGATGCAGAGTACCCGACATTGGGCACCCATATAGTGACGGTGGCCGGTATCGACAATCCGCTGCCATCGCCGGTGTATATGGTCAAACTAGACACCGACAGCGCGGTTATGGCAGGTGAACAAGATGTATTGGTCACTCACCCCGACCTTCCGGGCTTCGAGCTGGCCATCGATGCCGGGTCAGTGACGTTTCCAGACGGGAGCAAAAAGGGGCTGGTATCGATCACCCCAGTGAACTTTGACAAAGTGCCGATGCCTCCCCCCAATGGCATGCAGCCACAGTTGGTGGTGACGATTCAGCCAACCGGTGCGAAGTTTGATCCTCCAGCACCCATGACAGTACCGAATGTTGACTCACATGCTCCCGGTAGTCAGATCGAGCTTTTCTCATTCGATCACGATTTGGAAGAGTTTGTATCCATCGGCTTGGGTACAGTCACGCCTGATGGCGCCAGAATTAGGAGTAACCCAGGAGTGGGTGTTGTTAAGGCCGGCTGGCATTTTCCGCCGCCGCCTGAATTGGATTCCTTTGACTTGAAAAATGATGACCAACATGAATTTGAAGAGCGCCCGCAGATGTGTGGAGCGGGAAATGGTGCCGGTGCGGGAGGCCCAGGAGGAGGAGATTCACAAGCAGGCAACCCTACATACCTATACAACGGGAATAAGTGTCAGATAGAGCTGGATTACCTTGGTACCGGCCCCTTCCCGATCCGCATTGAGCACTTCTATAACAGCCTTCCGTCAGCGAACATTCAATGGGGTTACGGTTTCAGTCATGGATACTCTGACAGCATAGAGACCATTGAGAAGGAAGAAACCATCTATCGTTGTGGCAATATTTGCAACACATGGATTGAGAAGACGTATACGGCTTACCTGAAGCGGGCAAATGGTGATGTCATCGTATATCCCCTGGGAAGGATCTCACGCTATTTCGACGACGGTCCACCACCAATCCTTCCTACGCTAGAAGAATTTATTAGTCAGAAGAAAGGAAACACATTCGATAGCGAATTTGGTACGACCAAGTTCCTTGAGTATGTGGGCGAGGGCGATGCACATTGGGCATTTAGAGACAGAACGGGTGTTAAGGAAGAATTCGATAGTGAAGGCAGGCTAATAAAGCGCACCAACGCATTTGGTTACAGTCACCGGGTTGAACATGCGGGCAATGCTCTGACAGTCACCGACGATGCAAATAACTCAGCTACAATTGTCCTCAATGGTAACGGTCGCATGACGCAAGCGTCGATTGGCGATCTTGTTTTCAACTACGATTATGACACCAGTGATCGGCTGATCCGAGCGACCTATCCCGGCGGCAGCTACAAGAGCTACCACTATGAAGACCCTGGTAATCCACAGGCTCTTACTGGTATTACTGATGAATCTGGCGTGCGTTACGTTACCTGGAGCTATGATGAGTGGCGGCGTACTCGTACCAGTGAGAACGCGGGAGAGGCAGGGACAGTCACTATAAAACGAGAGACCAAGAACCGTGTTTCGGTGACGAATGAGCTAGAACGTAAATCTACGTATCGGTACTCGACCATTGCTAAGAAGCGATTGCTTACTGGTGTCACGCATGAGGCAACACCGAATGTGCCTGGCACAACACACAGTTATACCTATTACCCGAACGGTCTGATGGAGACCATGACCGATAAGAACGGGGTAACCACCTACTATGAGTACGATGATCGAGGTCTTGATACCAAAAGGATAGAGGCGCTGGGGACGACCGATGAGAGAACAGTGGAGACGGTGTGGGACCCTTACCATCCTCAGCGTCTTGAGGTGAGAGAGCCGGGCCGTACTACAAAGTTCAAGTACGATACATCCCGAAGACTCAGTGAGGTTTCTGTCGGAGATCGGACATGGTCCTACGCGTATAACTCCCAGGGGAGGGTTACTTCTATCGATGGCCCACGCACCGATGTCAATGACGTCAGCCTATTCGAGTACTCAGATGGAAATCTTTCACAGACCACCAATGCCCTTGGTCATACCACGCGTCTATCGGCGTATAACGACTACGGATTGCCAGGTCAGATCGTTGATGCGAACGGCGCCATCACGATGCTGGGTTATAACTCTCGCGGTTGGCTGACAAGCAGCACAATCCAGAGCCGAGATGGCGACGTTACAACTAGCTATGAATACAGTCCTCACGGGTTGATCACACGAATTACACTTCCTGATACTAGCTACCTTGGCCTTGAGTATGATGAAGCCAGGAGGCTTGTTGCGATCAGCAACAGTGTGGGAGATCGTATAGAGTATCAGTTGGATGGAATGGGTAACCGAGTTCAGGAGCAGGTCAAGAATGCGAATGGCACGGTGGTAAGTCAGGCTGTCCAGGTCTTTGATGAACTCGGGCGGCTGCTCGATGTCATCGGAGCTGGTGGCCAGACCTCTACATACTACTACGATGCGGAAGGTAGTCTAATCGGCCTCCAAAATCCACGGGGTTATAACACTAGTCATTCATATGATGCCTTGAGACGGCTGGTGGAAAGTGAAGATGCACTGGAAGGTATTACCAAGATCGAGTATGACCCAAGGGATAATATCTCTTCTGTACAGGACCCTCGTAACGTAACAACGACTTATGAATACAATGAGCACAATCAGGTAGTCCGTAGGGAAAGCCCTGACACTGGGGTGACAACCTACGCCTATGATCTGGCAGGAAACGTTATTCGAATGACCGACGCTCGGGGTGTTATTGCCCGATATACTTATGATGCTTTGAATAGACTTGCTACAGTCAGTTTTGACGGTTCGCCTGAAGAGAATCAAGTTTTTTATTACGATCAGCACAGTTTGGAGACGCAGGACGAGAGTGTATTCAATGCGGGAATTGGTCGCCTGAGCGCTATTATGGATGAGACCGGCACAACGTCTTTCCGGTATGACGACCGGGGGAACTTGCTGGAATCAAAACAAGTTATTGCAGGGCTTTCAACACAGAATTTAGTGAACACAACAACGTATGCTTATGACCCGGCAGATAACTTGTCGCGAATCACCTACCCTTCGGGAACGATAGTCTCGCTTGAGCGAGATACCCACGGTCGAATCATCGATATGGGTGCCATGTATGAAGGTGTAAATGGCGCTGTGGACCTTGATATTTTGGGTGACGTTGGATACTCAGCGTTCGGTCGCGTTAATTCGCTTGGCTATGGGAATGGACTTATCCAGTCACGTTCATTTGATGGTGACTGGCGACTGATTGGCAATACTGTCTCTTCGGTATTTGAGCAGAATTATGGCTACGATGAGAACGGCAACATCATAACAATCAATGATGGGATGGACGCGGCAAATACGGCAACGTACGACTACGATGAGCTTGACAGGGTAGCGTCTGAAGCCAATTCTGGTGGTGAACTTGGCTACAGCTATGACGCCGTGGGGAATCGTTTGAGTCAGCGGGACAATATTAATGATAATGTTGTCCAGACGCTTACATATGCTGGCACGAGCAATCGCTTGGCCAGTCAGAATGGTGTAGCCGTTGGCTACGATGGTGTCGGCAATATTATCGCCTTGGGGGGCGATAGCTGGAGTTATGGCGCCGACAACCGACTCGATAGCTATTCTTCTGGGGGGAGCGTAGTCGCACAGTACCAATACAACGCTCTCGGCCAACGCACGATAAAGCAGGACATTACTAATAACCGGTTAACACTGCTGTCATTTGATCAACAAGGTCAGATTATTGCCGAGACGACCTATGATAGCAGTGGCCATAAACAGGTCAGCCGCGACTACATCTGGTTCGACAACATGCCAGTAGCAATGATTCAGAAAGAATATGCTGCCAATGGAGATGTTTATAGCCAAAAGCCGGTGTACTTACATAGCGATCATCTGAATACGCCGCGTGCAGGCACGAATACTTCGGGTGAGCTGGTGTGGCAGTGGCGCACAGACGCCTTCGGTGGTAGTGCAGCACAATGGGTAGGAGATAGTAGTGGTATTGATGCCAAGATCAACCTGAGATTCCCTGGCCAGTATTATGATGAGGAGTCAGCCAACCACTACAACTACTTTAGGGACTACGATCCGGCCACAGGAAGATACCTACAAAGTGATCCAATTGGACTGACCGCTGGTCCAAATACCTACGCGTACGTTTCAAGTAATCCCCTCACATGGTTTGACCCATTGGGTTTGCTGCCTTCAAATTGCTTCTTAGTCAAATTAGGCCAAGAGATTGTTTCTCGTGAAAATGTATCGTATGGGCCTGAATTTGAACGTTGGTCGGTATTGATTCCGGTGCCCAACCCCCAGTGGGTTGCGTACGTGCTTCGAAAAGGCCGCGGAAAGCCTCCTGTGACAGGCCCTGTAGAGCTTATTCAAGGAACTCAGTGGGCTCGATGGGTAACGACAACAGCAATTGAAGAAATCTGGGCAAATGGCTACATGCGCTGCAAAAATGAAGGAGAGTGCGGTGAGGTAGAGTATAAAGATGAATATCATCCTCCCTGGCTGGAGAATAGTTCTGAAACGACCACTCGCCGAATTGAGAATACGAGGTTCAGCCGTTAAATGTACTTCGTCTGGATCATTCTATCGCTCTTGGTACTGCCGTTGTTCTTGTACGGTGCAGCGGCGTACTTTCTTTTGGAAGAAATACTTACCATTGAAGCAGTTGCGGCCCTTTTGTTGGTTACCTGGTTCTTTGCATACAGGGCGCTCATGTTGTTCAGAAGTGCTAGATACTTGCACTACCTACTCTCACTCCATGCAGCTCTGGTATTCGTGACTGTATTTGGACTAGTACGGGTCAATGAACCGAGCCCCCCAGATATCGCCCTCTACGTTTCCATTTTTGCGCCTATAGTTGCCCTTCTCTTTGCGTTGGCCGCGAAGAAAGTTGGGGAAACGTTCGGTATAGCAGCTATTGGTCTTTCTGCCATTGCGGTCCTCATTGCTAACGGCGTACCCGGAGATTCTATCGTTTCAGTCAAACGCTGTTTGTACATGGAAGGTGACTTACAGCATCTTCAAGGAATGCTTCAGAGTCGAGGAATCGAGATTGAAATGGTCGAAGGAAGTTGCATTACTTATCGCTCAGACGAATCGACAAGCAACGCTATTTGGACAGAATTTGCGAGTAGAAGTATAGCTGATCAACCTCCTGCTGGCAGGAGCGAATCCTGGGGAGATCAGAACAATGAGATAGCAGATATCTTATCTAGAGAGGGTGTCAATACCAGTCGCACTTACTACAACGGCGTCGAATTCATTACTTGGGAGGAGAATGACAGCTCGCAGGTGGAGGAGTTGCTCCAGTTCTCGGAGATTAAGAAAAAAATGTTCAGGGAAGCCAGGGAATCCGAACGGTAGATTACAACTACTTTAAGGATTATGACCCCAGTCTGGGAAGGTATATCCAGAGTGATCCGATAGGCTTGTCGGGAGAACTGAACACATATTCCTATGTCTATGGCAACCCATTAAGCTATACAGATCCTACAGGTGAATTTGGCTTACTGCCTGGTGCTGCTGCAGGTGGGCTAACTGACCTCGCGTTTCAACTTGTGATGAACGGGGGGCGTTTTGAGTGCGTTAGTTGGAGTCAGGTGGCAGGTTCTGCGGCTTTAGGCGCGGCTGGAGCCGGTATCGGAAGCGCCCTGCAAAAAGCCAGGAATATCCGTCAGGCATATCAGAACGGTTTGGCAGCGGGTCGCAACTCGAATCTTTCGGCACAGCAGGCGCATGCTTTGAGAAGACAATTGGGGGCCGATTTGAAGAGCCAAACTCCGCAGCCGTTCCGTGAGCTGATATACCGAAGGAATGTAGCTCAATACGGGGACAGGCTGGGGCCGGCGTTCGATCCCGTTCGGAATGCCAACGTGACTAAGACATTGACTGATACTAATGCCATAGCCGACTCGATTCTTCTGCTCCCTGGTCGTGGATTAGGCCCCGCCGGGGCAGTGGCGGGCGGACTCGCTGGGGGTTCCTCCGGTGATGCGTGTGGCTGCAATTAGCATGAGCGAGTACATTCTTAGGCCATGGCATGAGGTTGTGGCAACGGATGCTGGGCTACTTAAAATTTCCGTGAGTAAAGGTGAATACAGAGCATCAGAGGCACTTGAAAGCATCGAGTCTCAAGGCTGGTATGCCTCTTATGATGAGGGGGATTTTGTCTTTCTCAGGAATGAACGCGGTCTCTTCTGTATTGGTTGGCAAGAAAAGTTAGTTGAATTGGACCAAATAGCGCAAATCGAATGGGAATCGACCACTCGAGGGCGATCACTTGAATGCCGCGATCATCAAGGTGAATTACTGCTAAAGGTTCGGTATCGCACTTCTAAACGGTTTCTCAAAAACCCACTTAAACTGTTTGAAGAACTACTGGTCCCCGACGACGATTGGGGGCTTGCAGCAGATCTACCCAGCTTTATTCATAGTTGCATTGAAGACAACAATGTATCTGAGCAGTATGAGCTTCTCAAAAAGCGTGAAGCTAACTGAGACTGCTCGAGCGGACCAAGTTTTAGTTGAATCGGTAAAGTTCAAAGATGCCTATCCGCTATCGCTTCCAGTTGGTCGCTAGGGGCCGCCTCAGACTTATGCAAATACAGACTGAACCCACCTTGCCACCACTCAATTAGCTATATTGGTGGGCAGTCTCCAGCAGCCCAGGCAGCCAATACCGGTTTTGGTGGGCAACTTAGTCCAGCAAGGCGGGCAATTTAGTCCGGTCCATGCACCCATAGTGAGAGATGGGGTCAAAAATGTGGTGAGCCTGACTTTTCGATCAGAGTCGTATTGGTACGCATGTTTGAGAGCATTGGAACTGGGAATAAATGGCTGCAGCGATTAGAATTATTGCCACACTGATGTTCTAACAATTTTAATCGTCCTACCTCAAAGACTAGTGATTCAGCTCAAGCAGATCAATTATGGATTGTTGTTCAGATTGGTCTGTGTTTTGCTGCCAATTCTTGTCCTAGTCCATCCCAGCCCCTTACTGGCTCAGCCCAGGCTGCCGGAGCTACAGGACCAGACCACCAGATGGGGACTCGTGCATGCACATCTTCAGCGCAGAGACTCTTTAGATTCAGCTACGGAGACGCTCGGTAGTGGCGCGTGCATTCTCGACTTCAATAAAGATGGCTTTCTTGATCTCTTTCTAGTTGGTGGCAGTGGTCAGGCGAGGCCACACGGTGCCCCGAGCTGGTGGCAGGGTTCAGATAACACGCACAGACTGTATCTCAACATCCAGGGTAAACTCTTCAAAGATATAACAGAGACTTCGCTCCCCAGGCGGCCTCAATGGGGGATGGGCTGTGCTGTTACAGACATCGATAATGATGGTGACGAAGACCTGATTATTTCGGGCTTTGAAGACACCCGTATTTACAAGAATGACGCCGCGGAAAGGTTCCTAGATGTGACACCTTCGTCAGGGATAAATACTGGTGGATGGGCAACCGGAATATCGATTCTTGACGCTAATGCCGATGGGCGATCTGATATATATATTAGTAGGTTTGTGAACTACAAGAAGGGCCTAAACACACTGGAAACGGCCAGCGGATTTCGGTCCAGCATTCGCCCTGAGTTCAACATCGAACTGTATGAGCCAGCTAAAAATGTACTCTATGTTAATGATGGTAATTTTAGCTTCACAGATAAGACCGGCGAGCTTGGAATAGACGATGAGGCAGGGCGGGGATATGGAAGTTACCTGGTCAGGTCGAATAAGAGACCTAGTGATTATTTTCAACTACTCAATGGAGCGGCTAGTCCGTCTCGACCCACTGACATATTGCTCCCGGCCTCCTCACCAGAGAATCGAAGTGGCATACATACCTCTCGTGGACTGCGTCACGTGAGTCCGTTGCATGTTGCCAGATCATCACAGCACTACCTGTTTGGATCGACTCCAAGCGGAGAACCAAATCTCCTTTTCGAACAGACTGAGTCGGATGTCTCCTACGATATCTGGGACATGGGACTGGCGTC
Source organism: Halioglobus sp. HI00S01 (assembly GCF_001635445.1). Lineage (NCBI taxonomy): Bacteria > Pseudomonadati > Pseudomonadota > Gammaproteobacteria > Cellvibrionales > Halieaceae > Halioglobus > Halioglobus sp. HI00S01. The sequence goes on along the minus strand of NZ_LWEE01000322.1, from coordinate 244,734 downwards.
GACCAGCGATATTGGCATGTCAGGATGGGGCACGATGAGTGCCGACTTGAACTTGGACGGAAGTCAGGATTTGATCATAGGAAACGGTCTCCTGACACCGAATATCGATGCTCCGGAGATGCCTCAAGGGCAACCCAATACACTTTTTTTACATCACAAGGGGCAGTTTAGCAGAGTCCATGTCAGTGCCGAGCGACACACGTCTACACGCACCGTTGTTCGAGCAGATTTTAATAACGATGGAAAAAGCGATCTTCTTTTTACCAATAACAATTCATATCCTCAACTACTGATAAACGAAACAACTGTCATAGGTGATTGGGTCGGTATTGTTTTGCAAGCTGACGATGGACGTGATGTGTCGGCGTTGTATTCAATCACGTTTACTACTACTTCAGGAGCATACCGACGGGAATTCTACTCGGACCAATCATTCTTGGGGAGGAGCGATCCTCGCCATACCTTTCACTTACCCAAGGGCGAGAAGCTTACTTCAATCACGGTATTCGGCATTGACGGAACAGTGAATGAAATTACGAATTTTTCGCTAAATGAATACAATATCTACTCGGCGAGTGGAGAACGTCTGGAGACAGCTCCACAAGCTTCCTTGCCAACAGCCGCGCCCAATTCACTGTTGTACTTAAACCAACCTGGCTTGTACCTCTATCTGGAAATGGTGGGCATCGAAGCATTGACGCCAAGCCAACTATCTGCGTTTTATGACAATTTGGAATCGAATCCAGGTGCGCTCGAAGATCTACTCAGCAGGCTACCATCTCACCCAACATCTCGACTCCATGCAGTGCTTGATCAGGGGCTTAAGGCAACGGATTCGACGGTCGTTTCACTAGCGATTGATGTTGCAACTGAATGGGAGAGTCCCGTTCATGTGCACACTATCCTCGCATTAGTTTCAAGTGATGATCCTGAGGTTTCGTGCAGCGCCTCGACGGCTTTGCGAAAGCTGTTCATCGAGGAAGAGGCTCTACCGCATACCAAATATCAAGCCCTGCCAACACTGGTGCAGGCGTTGGACAGTGAGTCGGTACAGATACAGATATGCGCCCTGTTGGCATTGGCTGAAGCGGAGAAATATAGAGGCATTCACAAAATCCAGGATCTTGTACTGGCTGATGATGAACAGCTCGCACTGACCGCCATATATACATTAGGTCGACTCAGGCAGGGCGGGAGCATCGAGTTCTTGAAAAAACTGGAATCCCATAAGCAATTGACGACGGCAGAGTTTGTCGCCCGTGAAGACGCTGTAAGGCGGCTCTCCAGTGTCTCACAGAAACAACAGGTGTATAGCTATGAACACCTCATGTCGTTGATAGATGATCAAGAGGAAGTGACGCAACCTACTGTTGGAATAGCGTCAGCACTATCGTCAGAATCTTTCTCCAAGGATGACTCATTCATCAGAGGACTATATCAATCCAATGACGTTGGTGATCAAGCGAAACTTCTCCGCAAATTAACAAGCGGCGTATTGTCAGAGTGGGAAGCACGTTCGCTGTTGGATGGTATTGAAGACACGCCTGATGCCATCAAACGAGGGCGCGTACTGATACTGCTACTCCAACATCCGGCGCGAGCCGTTCGTCATGCTGCAATCAGGCAATCTGCTATGTACTACCCTGAAATGCCGAACCTAGAATCGAGTATGTGGTCGTTACTGGAAGGGCCGAAGTACTCGCTGGATGACAAGGTATGCTTGGCCTGGGTGTTGGGTGTTGATGATCCGGAGCGTACCCGACGGGCACTGGAATCGAGTTACGATGCCGACAACTAGACCCACAACTCTTGAGAGGGAACAACGTTATCTTGGTTTGTTAGGCTTGCTCGTCCTGATATGTATTTCATCGGGCATTAGCACGTGGATATTCGGAACACGGCAGTACATATTTCAGTTATGCATTTTCTTGCACGTGGCTTCGGGGTTGGCCGTTACCGGCCTGTTTTTCCCTTATATTGCGGCCCATTTCAGGCGAACAATAGGGGTGCGTCGAGCAGCTGTAACGCTGTCCGGTATTGTCTCGGTATCAACGTTCGTGTTGGGGGTTGCTACCGGACTGTTTCTGACCTTCTTCGGCTTCTCTGAAACCTTGCATTGGGTCCTCGATCTCCATATTGGCGCAATGTTTGCTGCACTGGTGTTAGTGATTGTACATGGCGTTCAGCATGCTCGGTCGTACACTCGTAAGCGGGCGCGTGCGTTAGAGCACAAGTGGTCCAGTACGGCGAGGCTATCGACTAAGTCACTTTTTTGGCAGCTTGCCGCGGTCCTGATACTGGTCGCTGTCGCTACGACAGTAATCGAATTGGTTAATGGAGACTTGAGTCAGGGACCAGCCGTTCCCACTTATGAGTACGTTTATGGAGACGATCCTTTTGCGCCAAGTGAGACAAAAACATATAGCGGCGATTTCATACCCGCTAGCGACCTGGTGGCCGTTGATGACTGTGTTGCCTGTCATGAGGATGTAACGAATCAGTGGTTGGCATCAGCCCATCGTCACGCCGCTGATGATCCCGCCTACGTGACAAATATTGGGCTCCTCGAGAAAACAAGAGGAATTGAGGCCACCCGTTACTGTGAGGGATGTCATGCACCCCTAGCACTGCTGTCCGGCGAGCTGACCGAGGGAGGTAAGCATGGAGGGATCGAAGGGACGTTGGCGAATGCTGAAGGTGTGGGGTGTCTTGTATGCCATCAAACCTCCGCGGTAGTTCATACGAAAGGCGTAGGCAGCTACGAAATGGGGCCAGGCTCGGCATATATGTTTTCGCGCAGTGATATCCCTCTTGCGCGCTTACTTCGTCATCAGCTGATCCGATGGTCTCCGTCAATGCACAAAGAAGAAATGTTGCCTGATCACCTCGAGACATCTGAGTTCTGTGCGACATGCCACGTTCAATTCATGGACGAGGATATGAATCACTGGGGATGGGTAAAAATGCAAGACGAATACGGCGCTTGGCTAGACGGACCGTATTCTGGCAAAAACACGGAAGAGTTTGGTGATCGTGATGTGCAGAGGTGTCAGGATTGTCATATGGCCATTGAGCCTGCTCGCGATCCCTCTGCACGCGGTGATGGGGGAGTAGCCAATCATTACTTCCCGGGTGCGAATACAATGTTGCCGCACCTTTTTGGTGATGAAGAGCATTTTCGCCGCACAGTGACTTTCCTTAGGGAGGGGCGAGTAGCGATTAGTATCGAGCCACCAAACAGGACAACAGCCAGGAGAACAGATCGCGCAATACGTGAAGAAATACGAACCAACTCTGAGCAACCCGCCTATTTCCGCGTGGGCGAGGAGGTCGATATTGATGTTTTGTTGACGAATCAATCTGTCGGGCATAACTTTCCGGCTGGAACACTCGATATCAACGAAGTGTGGGTTGAATTCGTGGTCTACGATGCACTGGGGAAAAAAGTCTACTCGAGTGGCGAAATAATTGGAGATAAACATTCGCCCTTGGCTGTCGACCCCGCTGCGGAGTTCTACCGGTCTCGACCTGTGGATCGTAAGGGCAACCTAGTATGGAAGCACGACCTATTCAATAGAGTGGGAGAGGCGGAAAAGCGATTTATACCTGCAGGTCGTTCAGATATTTTGAGCTATACCTTTTCCATTCCGGACTGGGTTGTACCGCCACTTACGATGACGGCGACTCTGAAGTACCGGAAGCTCAATGATCGGTATGCTCGTTGGGCCCTGGGTGATCTCTATGAACCGCTTCCTATTGTAGATATGGCACGCGATAGTTTCACTTTGCCTGTGATTGTGACATTGGAGACTGTACCGAACTAGCAGGACCCCGCTTCGCGCCTCTGCTTTAGCAGGTGGCAGCCCACCTTCGTATCGTGTTACCTAGGTCTACAAAGCCCTTTCTTGGCTCTCGACATAGTTTGCTCTTTTTGCCCTCGCGCTGTTTCACTTGTTTAATGGGGAAATTTCATCGTCAAGACACACCCGGAGTACGAAGCAAAATAGTATAGATTATTGCCACACATTTTGTGGAGGGTGATGAGAGTGATTCGGCTGGAACTTCCCAGATAGCTACCACCATCTAGCCTCAGACGCCCATTTGAGGAATGCGATTCTTATCTGCGCGCTTCATATATGTGACCCTCAGCACTGTGTTCGATAGGATCAACAACATTGAAGTAACTGTCACCGCATCTCAGGTAATCGTTGAAAAGCGACCGGGATAAGGTTCCGCCAAGTACTGTTTTAGGGCCGTTATAAGGAGGGACAGTTCTTCTCATGCGGCTATGCAATTGAAAATGGCCATGCGCCAGGTCCCCAATCTCCCGCTGTAGGGCGAATCCTTTTTCTCCGTATTCGAGTAGTTTTAGCTGGCAGGGTGAAAGGGCGTTGACAGCAGCTTCAAGGCAGGTGAACACTTGCGCTTGAGTCGCATGAGCTAGCAAGCCCGCCAATCTGTGTGTTGGAGCGCAGGCAGTGCCACAGTCCATGTCACGCTCAAGCAAACACTCCCTGATAAACCCCTGGCATTCATCAATCTGGACCTGCAGCACTAAGCGTTCCAGTCCCGGAGAGAGGATGGGGGGAGTTGGCCATAGAGAGTCATTTTTGGGGTAAATAAATGAGTCGCCCTCAATTGGCTCTATGAATATTCGTTCTATCCGCCACATGTCTCGCATTCTAGGCGGAGTGTCTTCGTTATTTTCTAGTATCAAGACGCTCGATTGTTCCAACTTTATCAGCAGATATCTTGTAAGCCATTCCGTCTGGGCGAAATTTGATGCCAGCACTTCACCAATAGCGAATCGAGACCCTTGGGCGGGTAGGGCCGCCTTCAGCGCACCAAGAATTAGACTGACGATTTGATTGTCGGAGTTGGAAGGCAACAAGTTGGGGGCACCAGGTACCGTTAATCAATATTCTCAGGGGCTTCAAGAGAAGAACTTGATTGACACAGCATGTCTGTCAGTTTGTAGTAGCGACAGAGCGCCTGGTGGAAAGTCAGGCCCGCTTCTCGCCTTGAAACAGCCACGCCCCCCGCGAGCACCCAGCCATCTCTTAGCCATGTCTCGATTTCACGCGAAAATTCGCAGTCTGTACCGCACGCGTAATCAGGATCAATGACTCCGCTGCTTATCACTGTGTATTCGAGAGGCATAAGAGGTAGTAGTCCTAAGTACAGGAGAATTATTAGGGCCGATATCGCAAGGTTGTGAGGCACAGAATAGCAATTGGTTATTCCAAATGCTACTTATAGTCTGTCGATATAAAGTCATCAAGCATTCACTCTCGTTGTGTGAATGCACAACAGTACAAGATGAAACTAGGCAAGGTTATTGCTAGACGGCGCAAGGCTATGGGTTTAACCAGCCAGGAGTCCCTTGCTGCTGAAGTCGGGCTCCATCGGACGTACATCGGTGCCATCGAGCGCGGAGAGCGCAATATAAGTCTGGAAAATCTTGTCTCGATCAGTGCTGCCCTTGGCCTGCCTCTATCCAGGTTGCTCGACGAGGCAGAGCATTCAGGGGTACCGGAACGCTCACACGGTGCTTCTGTCCGCGAAATCTGAGCAGTAACAAGGCATTAAGCTGCTTTACTACCGGGCTCATCTAGGTATAATTCCGCGCCTTTAATTAACTTCGCCCGACTTGTGCCCAGTATGCACCCAGTTGCATATTAGGAGGACCGCTATCAGCAAATTTCGGTCACAGGGCTGACTGGGAGGAGGCGAAGTAACTAGTTGATATTCAAAGACTTAATCCTTGAATATCTCGTGGAAGACAGGACTTTGATCATTGATTGCTCTTGATGCGTTTAGCGCGGGTCAATATAGGAGTTCAAGTCCCCCCTTCCGCACCATATTTTTGGCAGGTGCCGCCTCGGAAAAGAGGCGGGCACCACAGACTTTTCGATTTATGAGGAAATACCATGCAGGTTTCTATTGAGACGACTTCCGGCCTGGAGCGTCGCCTGACAGTTGGCGTACCCGCCGAGCGCGTTGACGCAGAAGTGGTTACCCGCCTGAAAAAGGCAGCAAAAAACGTGCGTTTGCCCGGCTTCCGCCCCGGCAAAGTGCCCATGAAGGTCATGCAGCAGCGCTTTGGTGCGGGTGTGCGCCAGGAAGTATTGGGCGAAGTCATGAGCCAGTCCTTCCAGGAAGCTGTGGTACAGGAACAACTGCGCCCTGCCGGGCAGCCCAGCATCGAGCCCAAGTCGCTCGAAGCCGGTAAAGACCTCGAGTACGTGGCGACGTTTGAAGTATTCCCCGACGTTGAAGTGGCCGAGCTCGGCGGCTTTGATGTAGAGCGCCCGGTCGCTGACGTCAAGGACGAAGACGTGAACGAGATCATCGAAGTGTTCCGCAAGCAGCAGGGCAGCTGGACTGACGTCGAGCGTCCCGCAGCGCTGGAAGACAAGGTCATCATTGATTTCGCCGGCACCAAGGACGGCGAGGCGTTTGAGGGCGGCAGCGCTGAGGGCTCTGAGCTGGAGCTGGGTTCCGGCCGTATGATCCCCGGGTTCGAGGACGGCATCGTGGGCATGTCTGCCGGCGAAGAGAAGACGCTCGAGCTGACCTTCCCCGAGGACTATCACAGCGAAGACCTGAAAGGTGCGGCAGTTGAATTCAAGGTCACTTTGCAGAACGTTCAGGAAATGTCCCCCGCCGAGCTCGATGAAGAGCTGTTCGCCAAGTACGGCGTAGAAGAGGGCGGTGAAGAGCAGTTCCGCAAGGAAGTGGGCGAGAACATGACCCGCGAACTGAAGAACGCCATCGAATCCAAGGTCAAGCAGCAGGTTATGGATGCGGTTATCGATGCTCACGATGCCCTGGAAATCCCCCAGGCGCTGATTGCTCAGGAAGTCGATGCGCTGCGCAACCAGATGTTCCAGCAGTTCGGCGGTGCCGCAGGCCAGGATCTCGACCTGAAATCCCTGCTGCCTGACGATATGTTCACCGAAAATGCCGAGAAGCGCGTCAAGCTGGGTCTGCTGCTGTCTGAGCTGATTAACAAGTTCGAGCTGAAGGCAGACGGTGACAAAGTCCGCGCCACCATTGAGGAAATGGCCTCTACCTACCAGGAGCCTGAAGAGGTGATCAACTGGTACTACTCGAACCAGGAGCAGCTGGCGACGGTTGAATCTAAAGTTCTTGAAGACCAGGTGGTTGAAAAACTCCTCGAGAGTGCCAAGATAGTGGATAAGGAGTGCAGTTATCAGGAAGCAATCGCACCTGCCGAGCAGGGCGAAGAGGAAGCCTGATACCGTATCTCCCGCCGGGCGGTGGGCCATCTGACGCCGCCGCCCGTATACACCACAGAAGAAATACTAGGGACGATACGCTATGCCATTTCAGCCAGACGGGCGCAATTCTCAAGACATTAACAACCTGGGCCTGGTGCCTATGGTGGTAGAGCAAACCTCTCGCGGGGAGCGCTCATTCGACATCTACTCCCGCCTGCTGAAAGAGCGCGTTATCTTTGCCGTAGGTCCTGTTGAGGACCAGATGGCCAACCTGATCGTGGCCCAACTCCTGTTCCTTGAGTCGGAAAACCCCGACAAAGACATTCACCTCTACATCAACTCTCCCGGCGGCAGTGTGACCGCGGGTTTGTCGATCTACGACACCATGCAGTTCATTAAGCCCGACGTGTCGACCATGTGTATTGGTCAGGCAGCGTCTATGGGGGCTTTTCTGCTCTGCGGTGGTGCCAAGGGCAAGCGTTATTGCCTGCCAAACGCCCGCACCATGATTCACCAGCCCTCCGGCGGTGCTCAGGGGCAGGCCACTGACATCGAGATCCAAGCCAAGGAAATTCTGATCATTCGCCAGAAGCTCAATGAGCTGATGGCAGGGCATACGGGACAGCCGCTTGAGGTCATCGAGCGCGATACTGAGCGCGATCGCTTCATGAACGCCCACGAAAGCATGGAATACGGCCTGATTGACGAGGTTGTGACCAGCCGCGGCGGTGCTTCGGAATAGGCTACAGAACCTGTCCAAAGCACCTAACAGGGCTTGCAATAATCGCTAAAAAACATCATCTTAGAGTCTCCGGAGACGGAGACTTTCCATATATTGTGTATAGGGCGTCTTAATGAGCGACGAAACTACCACTTCTGGCGATGACAGCGGCAAACTGCTGTATTGCTCCTTCTGCGGCAAGAGTCAGCACGAAGTACGCAAACTGATCGCTGGTCCGTCGGTATTTATCTGCGACGAGTGCGTCGACCTCTGTAATGACATCATCCGTGAGGAGGTGCAGGAAAGCAGCGGTGACGGCCAGCAGGATCACCTCCCGGTACCCCAGGAGATCAAGGCCATCTTGGACGAATACGTGATCGGCCAGCAGCGAGCCAAAAAAGTGCTGTCTGTGGCGGTCTATAACCACTATAAGCGTCTACGTCACGGCCAGGGCCGCGGCGACGACGTGGAACTTGGCAAGAGTAATATCCTCCTGGTCGGCCCCACTGGATCGGGCAAGACACTTCTGGCGGAAACGCTGGCGCGCTTGCTGGATGTGCCCTTTACCATCGCCGACGCCACCACGCTCACTGAAGCGGGCTATGTTGGTGAGGATGTTGAGAACATCATCCAGAAGCTGCTGCAGAAGTGCGACTATGATGTGGAGAAGGCCCAGGTAGGTATTGTCTACATCGATGAAATCGACAAGATTTCCCGCAAGTCGGACAACCCTTCAATTACCCGTGACGTGTCCGGTGAAGGCGTACAGCAAGCGCTGCTCAAGCTGATCGAAGGTACGGTGGCTTCGGTGCCGCCCCAGGGTGGACGCAAGCATCCCCAACAGGAGTTCCTGCAGGTCGACACTTCCAACATCCTGTTCATCTGTGGCGGTGCTTTTGCCGGCCTGGACAAGGTGATCCGCAATCGTTCCGAGAAGGGTGGCATCGGCTTCAGCGCCGAGGTCAAGAGCAAGGACGAGACCAGTAACGTGGGCGAGCTGCTGTTTGAGCTCGAGCCGGAAGATCTCGTGCAGTACGGCCTTATCCCTGAATTTGTGGGCCGTCTGCCCGTGATTGCAACGCTTGAGGAACTCGATTCCGATGCGCTGGTCCAAATCCTCACGGAACCCAAAAACTCCCTCACGAAGCAGTACAGCAAGCTGTTTGAAATGGAAGGGGTTGAAGTGGACTTCCGCGAAGACGGTCTGCGGGCTGTGGCTGAAAAAGCCATGGAGCGCAAAACCGGCGCGCGGGGCCTGCGCTCCATCCTCGAAGGCGTTTTGCTGGATTCCATGTACAACATTCCCTCACGGGATGATGTCAGCAAAGTTGTCATCGACGAATCTGTGATTCGCGGCGACTCCGAGCCTCTGCTGGTCTACCAGAACAGCGAACCTGCGGCTCGAGCCGCATCCACAGAAGAATAAACAAGCTGGTAGCCCGGCGCAGCCGGGCTACACTTGCTAGCGGGTGCTTGTATTTTCGGACCGTGCCCCCATATCCAGAAGACAAGGCCTTAAACCCCGCCCAACCCGGAGATAGTTATGGGTTTTCCCTCAGCAATTGAACTCCCCCTGTTACCGCTGCGCGATGTGGTCGTATATCCGCACATGGTATTACCGCTATTCGTCGGCCGGGAGAAGTCTATCGAGGCGTTGGAAGACGCCATGGCCAACGACAAGCAGGTGCTTTTGGTCGCCCAGCGGAATGCCGCAGACGACAACCCTGGCGCCGACGATATTTACCAGATTGGTACCGTATCCAACATTCTGCAGCTGCTGAAGCTTCCCGACGGCACCATTAAGGTGCTGGTGGAAGGTGGCTATCGCGCCTCCGTTGAAGCGGTGGAAGAGGGCGACAACTTCGCCGTAGCCCAGGTCCAGGAAATCGTCAGCGATGACATCCCCGACGCCGAAGTCGAGGGCCTGCTGCGTTCCACCAACACCCAGTTTGAGAAATACGTCAACCTCAGCAAGAAAGTTCCCTCCGAGGTGCTGACGTCCCTGACCGGCATCGATGAACCCGGTCGCCTGGCTGACACCATTGCGGCCCATATGAGCGTCGATCTGGAAGAGAAGCAACGCATTCTTGAGATCGCAGATATCAAGACGCGCCTCGAGCACCTGATGGGCCTGATGGAAGCGGAAATCGACCTGTTCCAGGTGGAGAAACGGATTCGCGGCCGCGTTAAGAAGCAGATGGAGAAGAGCCAGCGCGAGTACTACCTGAATGAGCAGATGAAAGCGATTCAGAAAGAACTCGGCGAGATGGACGAAGCGCCAAACGAGCTAGACGAACTCCAGACCCGTATTGATGAAGCCAAGATGCCTGCCGAGGCCAAAGAAAAAGCCGAAGCGGAACTGGGCAAGCTGAAAATGATGTCGCCCATGTCTGCCGAGGCATCGGTGGTGCGCAGCTACATCGACTGGATGGTAAGCGTGCCCTGGGCCAAGCGCAGCAAGGTCAAGCACGACTTGAAGCGCGCCACCAAGATTCTCGATGAGGATCACTATGGGCTCGACGAGGTAAAAGACCGGATTATCGAGTACCTGGCGGTCCAAAAGCGGGTGCGCAAGGTCAAAGGCCCCGTGTTGTGCCTGGTAGGACCTCCCGGTGTGGGTAAGACTTCGCTGGGCGAGTCCATTGCCCGGGCGACGAATCGCAAGTTTGTGCGCATGGCCCTGGGCGGTGTGCGCGACGAAGCGGAAATCCGCGGCCATCGCCGGACGTATATCGGTTCCATGCCGGGTAAATTACTCCAGAAAATGGCCAAGTCCGGCGTCAAGAACCCGCTGTTCTTGCTCGACGAGATCGACAAAATGGGCATGGATCACCGTGGCGACCCCGCTTCAGCCATGCTTGAGGTGCTCGATCCAGAGCAGAACCACGCGTTCAACGACCACTACCTGGAGGTCGATTACGATCTCTCGGATGTGATGTTCGTCTGCACATCGAACACCATGAACATCCCCGGTCCATTGCTCGACCGTATGGAAGTGATCAGGATTCCCGGTTATACCGAGGATGAAAAGCTCAATATCGCCGAGCGCTACCTGATTCCCAAACAGCTGAAGCTGAACGGACTGAAGAAAAGCGAGATCACCCTGGATGATGGCGCGGTCATTGACATCATTCGCTACTACACCCGCGAGGCCGGCGTGCGTTCCCTGGAGCGTGAGATCGCCAAGGTCTGCCGTAAGATGGTCAAGGCCATTACCCTCGAGGAGATGGAGAGCGGCAGTCAGGTGACCGCTGAAATGCTGCCGGATCTGCTGGGCGTACGGAAGTACAACTACGGGATCGCCGAGGAAGAGAACAAGATTGGTCAGGTGACAGGTCTGGCCTGGACATCGGTCGGCGGCGAGCTGCTGACCATCGAAGCGGTAGCCGTCACCGGTAAGGGCCGTCACGTGAAGACCGGTTCCCTGGGCGATGTGATGCAGGAGTCGATTCAGGCGGCCAACACTGTGGTGCGCAGTCGCTCCCAGTTGCTCGGTATTCCTGCGGACTACCACGAAAAGCACGACGTCCATATCCACGTGCCCGAAGGCGCTACGCCCAAGGATGGCCCCAGTGCGGGTATCGCCATGTGCACCGCCCTGGTCTCCGTGTTGACGGATATCCCGGTTCGCGCCGATGTGGCCATGACCGGTGAAATCACGCTGCGCGGAGAAGTCCTGCCGATCGGTGGCCTGAAAGAGAAACTGTTGGCAGCCCGCCGCGGTGGTATCAAGACGGTTATTATCCCGAAGGAGAATGAGCGCGACCTCAAAGAGGTGCCGGATAACATCAAAGCGCATCTGAATATCAAGGCGGTGAAATGGATTGATGAAGTGCTTTCCATGGCCCTGGAGACAATGCCCGAGCCGCTGAGTGACGAGGACTACCTTGCCAGTACCGCTGCCGCGACCAAGGAAGCGAGCGACGAGGAAAAAAATCGCATAAATACGCACTAGCAGCGGGCTTTTTCGTTGACCGGGATTCCCGCTCTGTTATAAAGTCGTGCGTCTGATCACCACCCCCGAAACCTAAGCGCAGCAAGGGTTTCGGGCAAATGACAGCGATCCGAATTCGAACGCCCCCCCGGGCTAAAAGACTAAAATTTCACCTGACTAAAATTCCAAGGGGATAAGTGTGAACAAGACTGAACTGATTGATGCAATTGCCGCCGCAGCGGACCTGCCCAAAGCTTCTGCCGGCCGCGCGCTGGACGCTGTTGTAGACAGCATCACTGAAGCACTGGCCAAAGGCGACCAGGTCTCTCTGGTAGGCTTCGGCACCTTCGCCGTTAAGCATCGCGCAGCCCGCACAGGCCGCAACCCGCAGACCGGCGCCACCATCGAAATCAAAGCTTCCAACGTCCCCGGCTTCAAAGCTGGCAAGGCGCTCAAGGATGCCGTTAACTCGTAAGTCCTGTTAGTCGGCCTGCGCTAACGCATCGGGCTACTGGCGAGACAAAAAGGCGCACTCAACGGTGCGCTTTTTTTTTAGTCCCCCGAGAGAGAAACCATGCTTCAAGATATTCGGGCAAACGCCCAGGGCACTGTCTCCAAGATTATCGTCGGCGTTATTGTCGCTGCCTTCGCCCTGTTTGGGGTGGAGTCGATTTTGCTCAGCGGCGGCAGTGGTGGCGTTGCTGAAGTCAACGGCGAAGAGATCAGTCCGCAGGAAGTACAGCAGGCTGTCACCAACCAAAAGCGGCGCCTGATTGCCATGATGGGCGACAACCTCGATCCTACATTGCTCGACGATCAATTGATCCAGGGCCAGGTGATGGAAGGGCTAATCCAGCGCAAGCTGATGGTGCAGGCGGCAGAGGGCCTGGGTCTGACGATTTCCGATCGCCAGCTGGGCACCATTATTGGTGAGATGGAGCAATTCCAGGTGGGCGGTCAGTTCTCGCCTGAGTTGTATCGCGGCACCTTGTCGGACGCCGGATACACGCCACTGTCTTTCAAGGCCACACTGTCGGATGACCTCATTGTTGGTCAGGCTCGTGCCGGACTCGCAGGCAGTGAGTTTGCGACACCTGCTGAACTGGCGCTCAATGCGCGCCTGGCGGGTGAGCAGCGTGATATTCGCTTCATGACCATACCCCTGGCGGAGTTCAAGGCTGAAGTGACTGTCGCCGAGGCCGATATTGCGGCCTACTACGAGGCAAACAGCCAGCAATTCCTGTCTGAGGAGTCCGTGGATATCGATTTCATAGAACTGCGCGCCGAAGATTTCCGCGAGCCGGTGGATGACACCGCGCTGCAGGATGCCTACCAGGAAGAGCTGCAGGCCAGCCAGTATCAGACCGAGAGTGGCGTGGCACACATTCTGTTCGAACAGCGCGATGACGAGAGCGCTGAAGACTGGGCGGCCCGGGTCGCCGAGGCGCAGAGCAAGCTGGGAGAAGGCACCGATTTCGGCGAAGTCGCCCAGACATACTCGGACGATATTGGCTCGGCCAACTTTGGTGGCGATCTCGGTTACACCGCTGGCGAAGCGTTCCCCGCGGAAATGGAGCAGGCCATTGCTGCACTTGAAGTCGGCCAGGTATCCGAGCCGGTACAGACTGAGGCAGGTATTCATATCATCAAGGTCACCGATCGCCGTGAAGGTGAACCACCGAGTTTCGAACAGTTGCGCCCGGACCTCGAAGAGCGCGTTGCCATGGCCGATGCGCGGATCGAGCTGATGCGTACCGTAGAGACCCTCAAGGATCTGGCGTTTAACGCCGAGGACCTGGGTTCCCCTGCCGGGGAGCTTGAGCTGGAAGTCGAGCAGGCTGCGGGCGTTACCCGAACCTCGCAGGACGAATTGTTCAGCAATGCCCAGCTGATCGCGGCAGCCTTCTCTGACGACGTACTGAATGCCGGCTACAACAGTGAAGTTATCGAACTCAGCCCGGAACACTGGGTCGTGCTGCGTGTGAACACGTACAACGAAGCAGCAGTCATGCCCTTGGAAGCTGTCAGTGAGCAAATTGTTGCCCTGATTTCCGACGAGCGGGCACGTGAGGCAGTCAGCGCCGCCGCAGAAGCAGCGGTTGCCAGCCTGCGCGATGGCGCATCGGTGGAAGAGCTGGCCAATGCAGAAGGTTATGAGTGGCAGGTAGAGCTGGGTGCCCATCGGCGCAACCTTGTCGTCCCCCAGGAAGTGCTGAGTAGCGCGTTCGGCCTTGCCGCGCCCGCTGAAGGCCAAAGCAGCATTGACTACGTATTAAGTGTGACCGGTAATGCGCTGGTCTATGAACTTGACCGTGTTAATGAAGGTGATCTCGGCCGCATGCCGCAGGCCGAACAAACGGCGTTGCGTCAGCAGATGAATGGCGAAGCAGGGCAGCTGCTGGACGCTGAATACCAACAGGGTAAGCGCGCCAGCGCTGACATAACCGTAATCTAAGGATAACCATGGCCAAGCAAATTCTTACCCTTAACGCGATCTCGGTTAAGGGCCTGGAAAGACTGCCGCGGGAAGACTACGAAGTTGCCAGCGAGTTCGCGCATCCCGATGCGATTCTACTGCGCTCCCACAAGTTGAAGTCCGAGGACATCCCGGATTCAGTGCTCGCCATCGGTCGCGCCGGTGCCGGCACTAACAACGTGCCTGTGGCTGACTGCAGCAAGCGCGGCATCCCCGTGTTCAATGCACCAGGCGCCAATGCCAATGCCGTGAAAGAACTGGTCGCGGTAGGCCTGTTGCTGGGCTCGCGTGGCATCGTCGAAGGTATCGACTATGTCGCAACCCTGGCCAACATGACAGACAAGGCGGAACTGAACAAGACACTCGAGGCCCATAAGAAGGAATTCAAGGGCAGTGAGCTGGTCGGCAAGACCCTGGGCGTTGTGGGCCTCGGTGCTATTGGCTCCATGGTGGCCGAGATGGCGCTCACTATGGGCATGGACGTGATCGGCTACGACCCTGCGCTGTCGGTAGAGGCCGCCTGGCGCCTGTCCAGCCAGGTACAGCGCGCAGATACACTGTCGGCGCTGTTTGCCAAGTGTGATTACATTTCTCTGCATTTGCCGGTACTCGATTCCACACGCGGTCTGGTAAACGCAGAGCTCTTGGCGGCCATGCGTGAAGGCGCCTGCCTGTTGAATTTTGCTCGCCAGGAAATTGTTGACGAAGACGCCTTGCTCGCGGCGCTGGAGAGCGGCCCGCTGCGCAAGTACATCGCCGATTTCCCGTCACCGGGCCTGATCGGTCGCGACGATGTCATTCTTATGCCGCACATTGGTGCCAGCACCGAAGAGGCAGAAGACAATTGCGCGATTATGGCGGCCAACCAGCTGCGGGATTTCCTCGAGAACGGCAATATCCGCAACTCGGTGAATTTCCCCAACCTGATCCTGGAGCGTGTCACCGGTTGCCGTCTGTCGCTAACCAACGAAAACGTCCCGAGAATCCTCGGCAGCGTGCTGTCCATTCTTGCTGATGAGAATATCAACGTCATCGACATGCTCAACAAGAGCCGCGAAGACATTGCCTACAACCTCATCGACATTGAGTGCCATGCCTCAGATGAGGTGTTGGAAAAAATGCGCGCGCTGGAAGGCGTGATCAACGTTCGCCTGATTGGCGACTGCGACTGACTCGCTGAGGCTGTTGCCATGTCTGACCCGCCGGACAAGATAGAGCAGCAGCTCGCCTCCAAGCGCAACTTCGATGCGCCGCCTCTGCACCTGTGGCATCCGCCGCTGTCTGGCGATATCGACATTACCATTCTCGCCGACGGCACCTGGCTGCACGAGGGCGACCCGATCCGGCGTGAATCTCTTCTCAAGCTGTTTGCCAGCATTCTGCGTCGCGAAGAAGACGGCGACTACTACCTGGTTACGCCGGCCGAGAAGTGGCGGCTGCAGGTGGAATTGCATCCTCTTATCGTTACCGACATCACTTCTTCGAACAACACACTCGAGCTCACCTTGAATACCGGGCGGAGTCTCACCGTTGGTGAGGCGCATACGTTGTTCCTGGAGCCGCTGAGAGACAATGTGGCGGGTGTTACGCTGTGGCATGGGCTCACGGCGTTGTTCTCCAGAAATGCCTGGTATCGGCTTGTGGAACTTGCTGACGCTAATGGCATGGTGGTTAGCGGCGATTATTCCTTTTCCTTGCTCGAATGATTCTGGTTTCAGCTGGCTATGCGGCCAGTGATTGGGAGTGAGGCTTCCGAAACCACAGCAGGCCGTCCGTGGGCGTTTCGGGCTGTGCCATTCATGGCTTCGCACGATTTCCGAAGCCTCACTCCCAACCGCAGGCCTTTGTTCAGCTGTTCCAATGGGCCACTAGGGCGCAAGAAATTTTAATGATGGACTGATCAGAGCGCCGCCGTCGGGTTTTATTGCGCGGCACAATCAGGCCATGCCTTCTGCGTAGCGGGAGGCGGCGAAGGGCTTTCCGTGGGGATTGTTTGAGGGCTGCGTAGCAATCCCACTCCGAGGTGCCACACGGCCGTAGCCGCCGAAGCGGGGCAGGTGGCCGTGACGAACAATAAAGCGCCGCGGTGGGGCGGCTAGCGATAACGAACCAATCTGAAGCACCAGCCTAGAGAGGCGCGGCCAGCTAAAGAAACCAACCGCACAGCGGGCTTACTCTTCAGCAGGCGGAGAATGCGCTGCATAGCGCTGCTGCTTAAGTACGAGGGCATCCACAAGCACATTGCCCGCTTCGGTGAGGAGGACGTCGTTATCGTCCTCCTCGTTAGTCGCTTCATCGCTTTCAGCATCGGCAACTTCAGACTCAGCCGTTTCATCGCCCGCGTCCTCATCCGTTTCCTCTTCCTCGTCAAGTGACGTCAGAGGCTCTTCACCTAGGGCAACCCGGCGCTTGTTCTCGATAGCCAGGGCTTTCTCTTCCTGGCTTTCGCGCAGTGCGATACGGGCCGCTTCGTTCAGGGGCAGTTCCTTGAGCTCCCGGGTCTGGGCGGCGAGAGCGATCTGGTCTTCCAGGAAGACAAAGTCAGGGTTAGTCACTGAGCGTTCTTTGAACAACGTGGTAATCCGTGGCAATACCGAAGTGAGGTCGTCGTAGCGGCGGTGGCGCACGCCGNTTATCTGGTCCCAGTTCAGGGCGTGGTCCAGGGAGCTTTCGCCGATCTGCTCAGGGTCGTATACGGACGGAAAGGTAATGTCCGGTACGACGCCGCGGTGCTGGGTAGAGTCGCCTGAAATACGGTAGAACTTGCTCTCGGTGATTTTCAGCTGCCCCTCGGTCAGTGGGGTGAGCGTTTGCACAGTGCCTTTGCCGAAGGAACGGTCGCCCACAATAATGCCGCGCTCGTAATCCTGAATGGCGCCGGAAAAAATTTCCGATGCGGAAGCACTCAGGCGGTTAATCAGTACCACCAGGGGGCCATCGTAGTATTCGCTGCGCAGGCGCTTGCCGTCGCGCCATACACGACGGGAAGAGTGGCGAATCTGCACCGTGGGGCCGTATTCAATGAACAGGCCGGTCAGTTCATTGGCCTCTTGCAGTGAGCCGCCGCCGTTGTTGCGCAAATCCATGACCAGGCCGTCGATGCCTTCTTCCTGCAGTTCCTGCAGCAATTTCTTAACGTCGCGGGTGGTGCTCTTGTAGTCCTTGTCACCGCGGCGCATGGCTTCAAAGTCGATGTAGAAAGCAGGGATGTCGATAACGCCGACTTTCAGGATTTCATCGCCATTGGGCACTTCGAGAATCGTCTTCTGGGCCGACTGTTCCTCCAGCTTCACCTTGTTGCGCACAATGGTAATGGTCTTGCGTTCATCGGTGGACTTGGACTTGGCCGGAATCACCTGCAGGCGCACGGTGGTGTCCTTGGGACCGCGAATCAGTTCGACTACTTCATCCAGACGCCAGCCGATCACATCTTCGATGTCACCGTCGTCGCCCTGGCCGACACCGACAATTCGATCGGAGGCCTGGAGCTCGCCCTGCTTGTCAGCGGGGCCCTTGGGCACAAGGCGGGAGACTTTGGTGTACTCGTCTTCCACCTGCAATACGGCACCGATACCTTCCAGAGAAAGGCTCATGTTGATGTTGAAGTTCTCGGACCGGCGCGGCGAGAAATAATTGGTGTGTGGGTCGTAAAGCTCGGTCAGGGCGTTGGCGTAAATCTGGAACACGTCCTGGCTGTTGTACTGCTGGACGCGCTTGAGTTGGTTGCGGTAGCGGCGATCCAGGGTTTCGGGGATTTCCTCGGTGGGTTTGTCCGCCAGACGCAGGCCGAGCACCTGGTTCTTGATGTGCTTGCGCCAGCGATCGTCGAGGACGTCCTGGCTGTCGGCCCAGGGGCGGTCGTCGGTATCGAGCATGTAGGCCTCGTCGATATTGAAGTCCATGGCGGCCACCGTGGCGGGCAAATTACTCAGAACCGCCTCAAGGCGGGTTTCGAGGCGCTCGTGGAAGCGATTGAAAATGGCGTAGCCGGCAGTCAGGTTGCCCTCGGGCAACTGGTCGTCCATGACGCTGCGGTACTGCTCAAATTCATCGATGTCGGCAGCGGTGAAGAACATTTTGCTGCCATCGAGGCTGTTGATGTAGGCGTCCAGATGCTGGGATGACAGCTCGTCATCATACTTCAGCTTGGCATAGTGTCGGTCTTCCAGCTGCTCGACCAGTTCGACGATGGTTTCCCGCTGGGCGTCGCTGTAGTCGATCAGGGCAAGCGAGGGTGTGGCCGGTGCAATCAGTGCAAGGCCGAGAAGCGTGTTACGGCTCAGGGCCGCAATGGTGCGCATTGTACTCAAAATGTTTGTACCAACTCGTGTTATTGAGGTGCAGTGTACCCGCCCTGTGGGCAGGTGCCTACCTCGATTAAAGCTTTAACTATGATAGACCCTGCGGCAAAAAGTTCAGCTTTTACGGTGCGATAGAATCAGTTCACGGAGCCGACAAACACCGGCAATACGCTGTCGTTCATCAGTGTTGGCAAAACCCAGGGCCAGGCCTGTTGGGCGGTCCTGGCCAACGTAGTAGCTGCTCAGGGCTGTGCCGCCGAAGCCTGCGTCAGTAAGGTCGCGAACGAGGGCGTCGTCATTCACGCCGGGAATGCGCAGCACCAGATGCATGCCGGCACTTTCGGCAACTGGCGTCGCCAGACCGTCAAGCTCGCTGGCTATCAACGCTGACAGGTGTTCCCATTTTTCCCGGTAGCGAACGCGCATGCGACGCAGGTGGCGTTGGAAATGCCCCTCCTGCACAAACTGGGCGACAGTGGCTTGCTGTAATAGCGGCGATTCGCCATCCATGTGGCGCTTAGCATGCAGAAAGGATCCTACGAGCGGTTCTGGTAGTACCAGGTACCCGAGACGCAGGGCAGGGAACAGCGTTTTACTGAAGCTGCCCAGGTACAGTACAGGTGTTTGCGCAGCCATACCCTGGAGCGCCGCTATCGGGTGGCCGTGGAAATGGAATTCGGAATCGTAGTCGTCTTCGATCAGCCACGTACCGGTGCGTGCCGCCCAGTCGAGCAGCTCCAGTCGGTCCGGGGCACTCATAATGCCGCCCAGTGGATAGTGGTGAGTCGGGGTGATGTACATGATTTTCGCCGCGCTGGCCGCAGGCAGCTGTGCGGGCTGTAACCCTCGATGATCCACGTCCACCGGTGTCAGTGCCGCTGCGTGGGCCTGCAGGGCTCTGCGCGCGCCGACATAGCCCGGATTTTCAACCAGCACCGGGTCGCCTGGGTCGAGCAGTACCTGGGCGCACAGACTAATCGCCTGCTGAGCCCCCTGGGTAATGACAATCTGGTCCGCGTGACACTGAACCTGCCTGGATACCCTGAGATAGTCCGCCAATGCTTCGCGCAGTGGTGCATAGCCCTGATACCCGTCATAGCCCAACAGGTGCAATCGATCCTGTTGCTGTCGCTGAACACGGTTCCAGACAGACAGAGGAAAAGCGCGCAGGTCAGGGATTCCCAGGGTAAAGGGCAGCTGGACATGCACTTCGGGCATAGCTTTTGCAGCCAGGGCGGTGCCGTAGTGGGAAAGCCCTGGTAGTTGTGGCTGTTGTTGCCAATTGACGGCTTCGGGTTGATGCCGTTCGAAGCCAGCTGCCACAAACGTGCCACTGCCGGGACGTGCCACCAGAAAGCCCTCGGCGATCAGTTGGGACAGTGCGCCGGTTACGGTATTGCGACTGACGCCCAGGTCGCTGGCGATTTGGCGAGAAGCTGGCAGCCGCTGGCCCTCGCTCCACAATCCATCCCTGATACGGAGGCTGAAGGCCTGGTAGAGCTGGCGCTGCAGAGGTTGGTCTGCAGTTAGCGCGAGATCACTCAGTGCTGGGATTTGCATATTGGCCCCATCAATATATACAAATTGGATCTTTTTGAGGTGCCAATATTCTATAGCATGGCGGTTCAACTCTCCACGTCAGAGGCGACGCATGGAACAACAATTGGCGCACGGTCAACGAGCCACGGTTAAACGGGCCAGGCAGCGGGCGACCTATGAAAAGGCGGCGATCTACCGGTTGATTGATGATCTCAAACTAGGCCACATCGGCTTCACCTGGGAAGACCAGTTGCACGTCATTCCCATGACGGTGTGGCGCGTGGACGATGCACTGTACTTCCACACAATCAATAAGAGCCGACTGCAGCGCCTGCTGGAGGCCGGCGGGGAGGTGTGCATTTCCTTTGCCGAGTGCCAGGAGTGGGTGTTGGCCAAATCCGCCTATCACCACAGCGCCAACTATCGCTCTGCGGTTGTTTATTGTCGCGGCAGGCGTGTCATCGATCCACAGGACTTTGACCGCGCTTTTTCTGTGTGCATTAACCAGTTTGAGGCGGGGCGCTGGGACAAGGTAAGACCGCCCAGCGATCAGGAACGCAAGGCCACGGCGTTAATAGAGTTAGAGATTGTCGAGGGTGCGGGNAAGTCGCGCAGCGGTGGACCGAACGAGGAGCCTGAGGACATGTCGCTGCCGGTGTGGCACGGCACAGTGCCGGTGTGTCCGTATCACAGCGAAACGTAACTGCAGTTAGCTGGACTTCAGTTCAATCCAGATGGACCGGCTTTGTGCGACAACAGTGCCATCCTGCAATGCAATCGCGGTTCCCGCGTAGTGCTTGCGGCCCTCGTGACCCAGTGGCCAGGCGTAGACGACCAGCGTTTCAGAACCGCTGACAGGCTGACGGATTTCGCCGTCGAGCTGGCCGAGAACGGCGTGGCGCAGTTCGCCGCCCATGGCCGCAAAGTAGCCCGGGCAGTCCAGCGCGCTCCACAGAATTTCCTCGCGGACATGACCGCTCGCATCGCATAAATCGTCGCGCACCTGCCAGGGGCAGGCGATTAACTGCCAGTTGTGGACGGGGCCGGGAAACAGTTCCAGTCCATCGTGAGCAGGGCGATGGGGCCCACACACAAAGCAGGTACCGAACACATGCTCGTGATAACAGGGATAGCCCTTGCTTGCCTCCTCAGCCTCGGACAGTGATGGCGCGGGCGGTATGTTCGAATCCATGGTGCACGGGCTGCCAGCGCCCACCAGCGTATCGCCGGCGAGGAGTTGCACGCCGCCGTCATCGCCGGTGACAACCTGCAGCGGCGTATCGAGGGGNGGGGGGACCATAAGGCGAACCCTGGCCGGTCCTTCGACATGTGCGGCAATGACACCGCAGCTATAGCCGCCATTGCCGGAGGCCGGCGGTCCATTAAAGCGCGAGCTGATCGTGAATTCCTGATTCATTGCGTCGAGTCTCTATCGATAGGTCGGGGGAATATAGTCGAACCTGGCCATCATGGCCCGGTGGTCATCGACCAACTGCTGCACTTGGTGCGGTGTGAGCAGGTCCCGCCACTGATTCTGGCGGCCGCTGCGGAAAAAGCGCTGCGAGTTGGGGCTGCGCTCAACAAAACCTTCGCGCTCCTCAAGACGTTTGAGCGTCGCGAAGTTGGAGTGGTCTATGGCGCGTTGTAGACGCCCGCGGTCCTGGGGCAAGCCCAGAAAGCGGGTGAGGGCACCAAAGTGCTTAAGCGGTTTTTGCAGCAAATCCCCGTAACGCAGCACGCAGGTCGCGCCACTTGTATCGCGGGTCCAACTGTCGACGTGGGTAGACCAGGAGGCGAGTACGCTGGCGACATTGTTCTCATCTGTCGGTGTGCCGGTAGTATCGGCGCCCATGAATCCAACGGCTTCATCAAGGTTGAGGCCGAAGTGATCTGCCAGTGAAGAGACCACATCCAGTGGGTTTCGCACAATGGCGATGGCGCCGCTGGTTAGGCTCATGTCGTGCAAGGGCAGGCCTTCGTAAGCGCCGAGAAAGTTATGGGTCTTCACCATGCTGGTACCGGCGCGTCGGCTGGCTATGCGTTTCTGCACGAGAGGGCGCATGCGGCAAATGGCCTGCCGATCGAGGTTTTCCAGGGGCTCCTTGCTCAGGGGCTGATACCAGCTCACATTGGATTCATTGGCAAAGAAATCGTTTAGCTGGTTGATATCCGACGGGACTTCCCCATCGTGAATATAGTTGTGCAAGAAGGCGCGCACCCAGGTATTTCCCGATTTGGGATAGGAGGCCATCCAGACAATGTTTCCCATGTAAGGCTCGGTTCTTTCGTAAAATTGATTGGGCGCGAGTATAGCATCGCAAAACCTAGCCGGGACGCTGCCGCGTGGGCTCTGCTGTATTTCATTAGCCGGCGCTTGCGTGTATAACTGTGGGCCTCGCCTGTTTCAGCAAGGATAGTCATGCAAAAGCTCATCGCAGTGGTCGGTGCGCTCGTGGTTTTCACCACCAGTGCTTGTTCCGGTTCCCGTCACACGGATGAAATCAAGCCTGCCCCCTGGGCCTACGGTGCCATGGCGACGACCGCCAACCCGCATGCAACGGCCGCCGCCATGCAGATGCTCGAAGAGGGTGGTCATGCGGTCGATGCGGCGATAGCCGCGCACGCCGTACTCGGACTGGTCGAACCGCAAAGCTCGGGTATTGGCGGTGGGGCGTTCATGGTGGNTTATGAGCGCGATAGCGGTGAAACGCTGTTTCATGACGGCCGGGAAATCGCGCCTGCCGGCGTGAGTGTCGACATGTTTATGCGCAATGGCAAAGCCCTCGGATTTCTCGATGCCTGGCAAAGCGGGCAGGCCGTAGGCGTACCGGGAGCGATCAAGCTTTACGAAGATACGCATCGCAAGCATGGCAACCTGCCCTGGGAAACGCTGTTCGAGCCGGCTATCAAGCTGGCAGAGAAGGGCTTTGAGGTTTCGCCGCGCCTGGCTGGCTTTCTGCCGAGGATAGCACCTGTATCGGGTCTGGATGAGAATCCCGGCGCCGCCGAATACTTCTTCCCGGAAGGTAAGCCACTGCAGGCCGGCGAGGTGCGTGACAACCCTGCGTATGCTGCAACCCTCAAAGCGATAGCGCGTAACGGCAGCAAGGCGTTTTATCACGGCGCTATTGCCGAGGACATGGTCGCCGGGGCGCGGCTGGAGCCTAACCCGGGCACGCTGAGTCTCGAAGATATTGCCGCTTACAGTACGCGAGAGCGCCCTGTCACCTGTATTCCGTTTCGTACATTAACGCTGTGCGGTGCCACGCCGCCGTCCTCTGCGGTGGCGCCCATGATGATGATGGCGCTGTACAAACACTTGGTGGCGGCCGACGCCAGTACAGATGACAAGCTCGCGGCGTTTGTCGATGCCCAGCGTCTGGCCTACGCCGATCGCGATCATTTTTTCGGCGACCC
This sequence comes from Halioglobus sp. HI00S01, assembly GCF_001635445.1. NCBI lineage: Bacteria > Pseudomonadati > Pseudomonadota > Gammaproteobacteria > Cellvibrionales > Halieaceae > Halioglobus > Halioglobus sp. HI00S01. Next base: position 221,102 of record NZ_LWEE01000322.1, on the reverse strand, counting down.
TGATTTTGTCGACGTGCCGATTCAAGGCCTGCTGAGCGCAGGCTATTTGCAGGCCCGAGCCGGGCAGCGCTTTGCACCGGATGCCCCTGTAAGCCATGGTGATCCGCAAGCCTATGATGGCGATGGTCTGGCGCTGACCTGGAGCGCCGACACCACCGATGAAGTGGCAGGAACCACGCACTTGTCGATCGTTGATGGAGAAGGCAATGCGGTGTCCATGACGGCGACGGTTGAAGCGCCTTTCGGCTCCTCCCGATGGGCTGCGGGTTTTCTGCTCAATAACCAGCTGACCGACTTCGCGCGCGCCTACGAGCCGGATGCACCACCCCAGGCCAACGCGATAGCCCCCGGTAAACGGCCTCGTTCATCGATGTCGCCGATTATGGTGTTTGACGCCGCGGGCCAGTTGAAAATGGTTACCGGCTCACCGGGGGGGAATTCCATCCCGGCCTATGTGTTCAAGTCCATGGTGGCGATTCTTGACTGGGGCCTCTCGCCGGAAGAGGCGCTGGCCTATCCCAATATCATTGCTCGGGGCAATCGGGTGCGGGTAGAAGTTGCGCTCGAGCAGGGTAAGGAACTGGCCGGCGTGCTCAAGCAACGCGGTTATACGGTGGAAGAACGCCAGGGTGAAAACTCCGGTGTTCACCTGATCCTGCTGGAGCAGGGCGCGTTGATCGGCGCGGCGGATCCGCGCCGTGAGGGAACGGTGGGTTCGATCGCGCCTTAGCTGAGCTGCGCTATCAGTGCGTCGAAGTCCCAGTGGGCCTTCATACTGGTAATCAGCCCCTCGTCATTGACCACGTAGACGGCCAGCATATCGCAGTCGGAAAATTTGCCATTGCCCAGATCGTTGCGCGCGACCTGGGCCACGCAGACGCAGTTTGGTCCGCTCAACCAGCGTTTGCTGACTGTGATTTCGATATTCGATGGTCCGATAACATTGTCCCAGAATGCCTCAATGGCAGCTTTGCCCTGATGCCCTTCACCGGACGGGTCCATCGGGGATACGCCTACGGGATCCTGGACCAGGGCGTCATCTGCATAGAGGGCCAACCAGCCCTCTTTATTGCCCTCAGAGGCGTACTTGATCGATTTCATGTTGGCCTGGACAGCCAGGTGATTTTCTTCGGCCATGGTGCTTTCTCGCGGTTCAAGGGATGCCATTGTTGTTGGTGTCAGCATAACAGCGACACCCATTTCTCCCCGATCAGATTCTTATACCAATCGAGTCTAGCGTTAGCTCCTGCCGCGCGCCAGCATCAGGAATTAGCTAACATGCCCCAAGACTAATAATTACACACATAGGAGCGAGTTATGTCAGATGCCGAACAGAAGATCCTCGATGGATCCGCCTGGGACGAGTTCTGTGACTCCCTGAAAGAAGCGGGCAGAATTATTCGCAGCGAGAAAGCCCCCGGGGACGCTTTCAACCAGGCAGAGGGGTATCGCTACCTGACACGCCTGTTGCGCGGTGGCCTGGAGAGCTATCTTGAGTTCTCCGATCCCATGTTCCCGGTGCTGCGCTGTGGCGCCCACGAAACGATTAAGCTGGGAGCGGATAATCCTGACAATCGCTATGAAAGCGCCGCTATTCGCTCCGAGTTTGACTACCGCATCACCGGTAAGCGCAATACAGTCAACTACCTCGGTATCAGCTCCATCATCAACAAGTATGGTTCTGGTGGCACCATGGAAGTCACCGGGCATATCGATCATCGCGAGCTTGAAATAGCTGACGATGGAAGCTTTGAAATCATTATCAGTCGCACCGAAAAGCCAGGCAACTGGCTGCCCATGGGCGAGGATTCAAATTCCATTACCGTGCGTCAGACGTTCCAGGACCGCGTCAACGAAGTCGCTGCTGATCTCAAGATTGAGCGCATTGGCGCTGAGGAAGACCGTCCCCGGCCGCTTTCGCCCGAAAAAGTCGTGCGCGGTTTGCAGGGGGCCAGCCTGTGGGTACACGGTGCAGCGACCATGTTCGAAAACTGGGCGGAGAGTTTCCTGCCAACAATGAACGATCTGCCTCCTGCGGATCAGGACTACTGCCAGTCGATTGGCGGAGATCCCAATATTTTCTATTTTCACAGCGCCTGGGAACTGGCGGATGATGAGGTCATGGTGATTACCGCGCCTGAGATTCCCGAGTGCCAGACCTGGAATTTCCAGTTGGACAACTGGTGGATGGAGTCGCTGGATTACCGCTATCACCAGATTCATTTCAATAAGCACACTGCCCACTACGAGCCCGATGGCAGCGTGCGGGTGGTGATTGCGCATCGCGACCCCGGTGTGCCCAACTGGGTGGAAACAGCTGGACATAATATCGGCACTATGTGTTGGCGCTGGATTGGTGCCCAGCACCATCCGCTGCTGGACGTAAAAGTGATGAAGCAGGCAGATCTGGTATGACTAACGGCCCGTTGTTTGAGGCACAAGTCGCCATAGCGGCGGCACATGAACAAACTGGCTTCAGCGATCTTGGTGATGGCTTCAGCCGCGAGGGGCTCGATGCGCTGCTGGCTACTTACGATGAGCACGTGCGCGATCCGGAGGGGCGTCAACGCTGTTATGAGCGCGTGGTTTACCAGATAGCCACCCGACTGAAACTCGAGCATGCGCTGAACACGGTGGAAGGTTGGCAAGATCAGGAGATCAATGCGCCGATTTTTGTCACCGGATTGCCGCGATCAGGTACTTCAGCGCTGCTCAATCTGCTGGAAGTGGCACCGGAAAATCGCTCGCCCCTGCAGTGGGAAGTGCAGTTTCCGGATCCCTGGCCCGGCAGTGCGCCAGGCGATAAAGACCCTCGCTATGATTACCTGGCCAAGGCTCTGGAAGAGTCACGCAACTCAGAGTTTGCCAAAATCCACTATGTGGATGCCGATACGCCAGAAGAGTGCGTGCTCCTGCACGCCTATGCGTTTCACGGTGTGCAGCTGGGCTTTGAAATTATGCTCGAGCCCTACCGCAGCTGGTTGCTGGCACAGGACCTGACACCCCTGTACGCGTTCCAGAAGAAAGTGATGCAACTGCTGAACTGGCGCAACCCGGGGCAGCAGTGGCTGTTAAAGGCGCCGGCCCATATGTTTGGCATTGAACAGATACTTGAGGTGTTCCCTGACGCGCGCTTCATCTGGTGTCACCGCGATCCGCAGAAAGTCATCCCCTCCATTAACAGCCTCAACAAAGTCGTGCTGGACATGTACCTGGGCGATTACAGTCATATCGATATGGCCGAGATGGGTCGCAGCGTTATGGAGTGGTACGCGATGTCGCTGGAACGCGGCCTCGCCAGCCGTGCCAAACTGCCCAGCGAGTGTTTTATCGATTGTTCCCAGCAAGAATTTGTCGATGACAATATGGCCGTGGTGCAGAAGGTATACGACAGCTTCAGCTTGCACATGTCCGACGCTGGCCGCAATGCCATGCAAGCCCATGTCGACAATAACCCCAAGGGCAAGCACGGTAAACACGAGTACCGCTTACAGGACTATGGGCTTAGCGCCCAGATGATTGCGGAGCGGTTTGCTTTCTACACCGACGACCCACGCTGGCCGATCAGCGGCTGAAGGAGCTCACCTTGAAAGCAGCCATACTCAGTGCGGCACGCCAGCCCATCGAGATCGTCGATGATCTCGAGGTGATTCCTCCCCGTGCAGGCGAGGTTCAGGTCAACATCAAATACTGCGGCTTGTGCAGCTCGGATCTCGGGTTTGTCACTGGCAAGGCACCGTTGATGGGGCCTATGGTTCCCGGGCACGAGGCGGCGGGCATTGTGTCAACCGTGGGCGCCGGCGTCACCCACCTGGCGCCGGGCGACCACGTGGTACTAACACCCTGTGCGCCCTGTGGCCACTGCTATTACTGCCAGCGCGACCAGCAACACCTGTGCACCAATGCCATGAGCATCATGTCCGGTTTGCTGCCCGACGGCGAGAGCGGATTGAGTCGCCAGGGGCAGGCGGTGCTGCGCGGCTGCGGCATTGGTGCGTTGGCAGAGTACGTGACGCTGCCGGCCACTGGCGCGGTTAGGATTGACGACGACATTCCCCTGGATGTCGCCTGTGTGATTGGCTGTGCACTGCAAACCGGTGTGGGAGCTGTTCTCAACACCGCGGCGGTGGAGGCGGGCGCCACCTGTCTCGTGACCGGGCTCGGCGGTGTCGGTATGGCGGCGCTTCAAGGGGCGAGAATTGCCGGAGCATCGGTGATTATCGCCTCGGATCCCGTGGCGGAGCGACGGGCACTAGCTGCGGATTTTGGGGCCACCCACGTCATAGATCCGCAAGCGGAAGACCTGGCTGCACTGGTGCATGCGCTGACGGGCGGCATTGGTGTTGATTATGTGTTCGAGGCCGCGGGAAGTGCGGCGCTGGTGGAGCAGGGCGTGTTACTCACGCGCATGGGCGGCACCACTGTAATTGTCGGTTCACCCGCTCTGGAAGAAAATCTCACACTGCCCAATGTGGTGTTGTTTCAGGCGCTGGAAAAAAAGTTGTGCGGCTGTCTGCTGGGCTCGGCCAACTCGCTGTTTGAAATTCCACGCCTGCTGCGCCTGTGGGGCAAAGGCGACTTGGATATGGCGAGCATGATTACCGCGCGACGGCCTCTGTCCGAGGTCAATGAAGGCTTTGCGGATCTGGAATCGGGCCGGGGCATTCGTACCGTCATCGAGATATAATTTCCCGCCGGTGGCGGGTAGCGATCAGCCCCTTCCGCCGTCGTGCTATTGCACTTGCACCGCGTCGTTTTCCACACAGCGAATACCCCCGGGGGCCTCGATCAGTGAGGCGCACTTGTTGCAGTGGCTGCAGTTATTGCGGTAATTCGGGTTGCTCATGGCGTTGTTTACATAGGCAGGGTCCTTCACCAGTGGTCTTCCCATCTGGATAAAATCAAAGCCCTCTCGCATGATCGTCGCCACACTGTCGAGTTCAGTGCAGCCACCAATGTAAACCATCTGGCAGTTGACCCGGTCTCGGATCTGCTTTGCCTTATCAAGGAAAAAGTTTTCTTCGTACGGGTAGTAGCGGAACAAGCGCGGGCCATAGTATTTCAGGCCGAGCCGCGCGATCGGATTGGTTTCTACCTCCAGCATGCCTTTGTCCAGGGTGGCACCGCGGAAATACACCATGGGATTGAAACTGCTGGTGCCGCCTGAACAAATCAACGCATCGATGCCTGCTTTGTCGAACATGGTGGCGACTTCCAGGGCTTCTTCAAACTGCAGGCCGTCTTTAACACCGTCGGTCATGCCCATTTTGCCCAGTATGGGAAAATCGTCGCCCACCGCGCGGCGCACTGCATCCAGTGCCCGCAGGGGCAGGCGCATGCGATTTTCCAGGGAGCCGCCGTATTCGTCGGTACGTCGATTGGTTCTGGGGCTGATGAACTGCGACAGGCCGTAGCCGTGGCTGAAGTGAATCTCGATGGCGTCAAAACCGACGCTTTTCATAAACACCGCAGCGTCGTAGTAGGTCTGCACCAGGTAGTCGATGTCGGCTATTTTCATGGCGCCCGCAAACGGCATGCCGGCAGAAATGCCGAGCATGTTCAGCTGGCGGGAGGGCCCCATGGGGCGCTTGAGTCGCTGCAGCTTGCTGTTTTTGGAGAAGTTGCCGCAATGGGCCATCTGGCCTGAAACCGCAACGCCTGGAGCGGTTCGCTTCAGTTCGGCGATCAGGTCGGTGTACTGGGGCCTGAATTGCTCGTCCATCCACGTCATCTGATCGTTGATGCGTCCGTCGGCTTCGGTCGTGCAATAGCCAATGGTGGTCATCGCTGTGCCGCCGCTGACGATCTGCTTGTGAAAATCCAGCAGCAGTTCGCCCGGCACACCGTCGGGTGATTTCCCCTCGTAGGTAGCGGCCTTGAGAATACGGTTTTTCAGCTCGAGTTTGCCGAGTTTTGCGGGAGAAAACGCCCGTTTTAAATCGTCGTTCATGGCCAGGATCTCGTGTGCATATAGCGTACTAAACGGTATGGAGTATTCGCGCTCAGGTCAAACCTCGACGGTTCAGCCAGCGATACCCGTGCCGGGATCCACCGGCGGTTTATGTCGACCCCGTGACTACTCGTCGGACGCGCCCTGGTACCAGATGGGTGACGTCCAGGCACGCTCCTGGATGATCTTGGGTAGGCCAGGGTCAGAACAGGCCTCGGGGCGCTCTCTTTCTGGCAGCGACAGGCATTGTTGCCAGCTCCAGCGACAGCTGGGGTTTTCCAGCACACGCGTGTAGTACACGGCTGGCTGTGCAGGATCAAAATCCGGATCGCGCCAGGTCGCACAAAACTCGGCGTGGCCGCGGCCAGTCGCGGCGCAGCTGTCGAGGTCGACGCTGGCGTCATTATCACCACCGGCAATGTCGAACACGGCCTGGTGAAATGCATCGTCGGCGCCGCGCCACAATTTAATGACTTGCAGTCGCTGCAGTGGATAGCTACGGGGATCGGCGACGGCACTGGCGACAAACAAGGGGGCGTCCTGTTTTGCTGTCGCGGGCAGTACCGCTCCCATTGGCACGCCGCCGGCATAGCCTGCCTCAGCCTGGCTACTGTCACAGATGGATGCCGGCAGGTCCCAGCCCGCAAACAGGCGGGGCACAATACGGGGCCCGCTGGTGGCAAAAACCTCACGCCGCTGCATGGCATCAAACAGCGAGTCACGACTGTTTTCCTCTGCCCATACGCCCATCAGGCCACCGGGATTGCGGTAGGTCACCGGCTTGCCGGCAAAACCGGGCGCATTGTTCAGGCGCGAGAGGGTGGTGGCATCGCCCTCGCCGCAGCATCCGGGATAGTCCTGCTCTAACACTGCGCCCGGCAGTGCGTTATGGGTGTCGGTACTGCCCGCCATGCCGAACCGGTAGGGATTGACGCCGATGCGCGCCTCCTCTGCAACACCTTCCAACAACGCATAGCGCGCAAAGTCGAGGCGCGACTGACAGTTGACCCCGATGATGGCGCCAGCGGAGTAACCGTCTTCACAATCCTCGGGTGCCTGCCAATCCAGACCGCGAATTTTTTCGAAATCACACCATTCATCTTCGCCCACCACATTCCACATGCCCGGGCGGCACTCCGATTCGCCCTTGATTTGCATCATTTCCACCACCGGCTCCATGCGGGCACGCAGGCTGGCGAGGCGCTGCTGTTCGGACCGTGGCTCGTCCCGGTAAGGCACATAAAACATGCGTCCGCTGGAGACGTTTGGGTTGTGGGGTATGGATATAGCCTCACATCCGCCGTCGGTCTGGTTGCACAGGGTGTCCATTTTTTCCCAAAGGCGCACAATATCCGGCTCTTCCAGGGACGACACCGGCAACTCCGGCACAATCTCATTGCGAAACAGAATATTGCGGTGCACTTTGCTCATGGAGACCGAGTTACTGTATTCGTAACCGTGAAATGTAGTGAACTCACAGTCGGCACTGCGATCGTAATGGGCTTCTGTCACCGCCTGATTAATCTCCCAGGCTTGCTTAAGCGCGTCCCTGCAATACTGGTTGTCCGGGCCACAAATCGCTTTGTTGCGATCCCCAAAGCCCATGACATTGCGAAACCGGTTGGCGTCTTCGCCACCCACGGTAGGGCCGTCGCTGCCCGGATTGCTCTCAGGTCGTTGTCTGTAAGCACGGCAAGCTTCGCTGGTGTAGGCGGGATGCTCTGGTTGCGAGCAGGCAAAGACTTCTCCCACCCACTCTGCATGGTCGGTAACAGCAGCGAAATCGAGCGCTGTGGGGAGCTGGGCAAAGCGGGCATCCTCTGCCGCTGCATCGTAGGGAGCCAGTTGCACGCGCATCCCGCGGGCGAAGCGGTAGGCGCTATCTACATCACCGAGCATATCGCGCGAACGGGCGTCGAAGGACACACTGGTGTGCACATGCAGGTCGCCAAAGAACGGCTGGCGCAGCGGGTTGTTGTTACGACAGGATTCACGCGACTGGGGCTGTTGTGCGGCCGCTGCCGCCGCCGGTGGCTGCCACTCACTGGCCGTGGGTTGGAGTGAGAGCTGATCCCAGGTATGCCACAGCCAGGTAGCGGCGAGCACTATGACGCCAAGTACACCCAGGACAATACGTTTCATCACTTGGCGTCTGCTCCAGAGATAGCGGGCGTGACAATAAAAGCGTGAACCATGGCTAACAGCTGTTCGCACAAGGCGTGGCGATCAGCCAGCGGGCTCTGTGCCGGTAGCTCCCTGCTGGCCTTGAAAATGTTGGCAATGGCATGAAAGGCCGTATCAACAATCAGGTAGATACGCTGCTGTATTTGTTCGGGCGGCAGCCCTGCGAAGGCTGCGTCGAACAGCTCAGCCAGTGCAGCCGGACGGGGAAAGCTGACGGCCGCAGGGCTCCCCAGGCCATAGACGCCGTGGTTGCTTGTCGCCAACTGCGAGACAATATTGACGAAGTCCAGTCCGGCTGCATTGGCCTCAACATACTCAATAATCGGCATAATGAGGCAGCGGGATACCGCCTCCGCCGGCGCCCACTCGCCGCTGCCAGCACGCTCAAAATAAGCTTGGCGGCGCGCGCCAATACCACTGGCATGAAAGTCCACAATCGCCTGTAACAGGCCGTCGCGATCACCGAAATGATATTGCAGCGCATTCGGGTTTTTCTGTCCGCCGGCCAGGGCAATTTCGCGCAGTGACACCGAGTCAATACTGCGGCTGCCGTAAAGGGATACGGCGGCCTCCAGCAGGCGCTGACGGGTGCGTGCATTGTTTTGCTCGCGTTTTTCCATGCCTAGCCCATGCCGGTGGAGTAGCCGCCATCGACGGCCAGCGTCTGCCCAGTGATCCATGCTGCGGCGGGGGAGGNCAAAAACAAAACGGCACCCGCAATATCTTCTGGCGTGCCCGCCCGCTTCAGGCCCTGACGGGAGAACATGCCTTCTACCATCTCCGGGTTGTGCTGAAACACTGGCTCGGTGAGTCCCGTACGGGTAAAGCCTGCGGCTACCGCATTGGCCCGGATGCCTTCCGGGCCCCAGCTTAGCCCTAGGGTTTTCATAAGCTGCGACAGGCCAGCCTTGGCAGCGCCGTAGCCTGGCGTCCATTCGAATCCGAAAAACGTGGTCATCGAGGCAATCCCGATCACACTGGCACCGCCGCTGAATTCACTCGCGGCCAACAAGGACTTGCAGGCCTGGCTCAAATGGAAAGCACTATTGAGATTGACGTTCAGGGATTGCTCAAAGCCATTGTGCCCCCATTCATCGGCCTGGGCGCCGCCCGCATTGTTGACCAGAATGTCCAGGCGGCCGAGGTCAGATGCCAAGGCAATGACATCCTCGCGGCTGTTTACATCAAGTTGGCGATAGGTCAGCCCGGTCAGGTCGACATCGTACTGATCCGCACTTTGCTTGCGCCCGGTTATAGTAACGTCGGCACCTGTGTCGGCGTAAGCCCGCGCTGTTGCCAGACCGATGCCGCTGGTCCCGCCGGTCACGAGCACGCTAGCCCCGCGGTAGTCGTATTGAATGCCTGCCATATCTGTTTGCCTCTGGTTTAAATACGCTTGCCACAAAAAACTAAAACACTTGTATTAATAAAACAAGTGTTCTAGTTTTTTACTCTCGCTAAATCCCCGCTGCTTTAATAGGAGAAACCTTATGCAGACAACGGTCGCAGCGGAACTTGATCTGCCGCCCGTCAACCAGATCGGCTTTGTAGTGAAAAACCTGGAAGAAGCAGTAGCGCGCTATCAGCCCTTATTCGGCGAGTTTACCGTGATGGAGGCTGCCGATATGGAGTGGGACTACAGGGGGCGCCCCGAAGTCAGTTCTCTGAAGATTGCCTTCGGTAACAGCGGTGATGTGGAAATCGAACTCATTGAGTGGGTGTCTGGTGAGACACCGCACAAGGAGTTTCTCGAGGCAGGGCATGAAGGCCTGCATCATCTGCGTTTCGTCGTCGTCGATGTCGATGCGAAAGTAAAGGAGTTGGCGACACATGGCTACCATCAAATCTGGTACAAGCGATTTGCAGAGGGCATGGCGGCCTCTTATCTGGAACGCGATGGCGATCCGGTGATCCTGGAATTGTTTGAAAATCATTCCGCGTAGATCCAGTGCCGTGACCAACAGCATTCATATCGATGACCTCGCTGCACCGCAGCTGACTGATCTGCAGCAATCTATCCACGACTACGGCAGGACACTGAATGTCGAGCTCGATGCTGCAGCAATCCTTGATGAGGCCAGCGAAGCGCTGGCCCTCAACGATTTTGGCGAACCAGATTTTCGCGCTCGACTGGATCTGCTCTGTGCGGAGTGGGGGGCTGACACCGGCCTCAACAATCTGGGCCGCCTCAGTCTGCGCAATAAATTGCTGTTGTACGCCCGCAGCAGGCTGCTCATTCAGGATGTGTTGAACAAGCACCCGGAAATACACGATATCCAGATTAAGCAGCCCATTATTGTGGCGGGTCTGCCCCGCTCGGGGACGACACATTTGCTTAATTTGATGGCTGCCGACAGCCGGTTTAGGTCATTGCCGCTGTGGGAGTCTTATGAGCCGGTACCCGTTCCCGGTGAGCAGCTTCTGCCTGACGGCACCGATCCACGCTATCAGCGCTGTGCCGACGCCTGGGCCGTCACGCAGCAGACTGTGCCACATCTGGCGGCGATGCATCCCATGGACCCCGATCACATCCATGAGGAGTTGGAGTTAATGGGGCCCGACTTCGCGTCCTATAACTTTGAATGGCTGTGTCACAGCCCACAGTGGCGTGATCATTACTATCGCTCTGACCAGACGCCGCACTACGAGTATATGAAAACCGTACTCAAGATATTGACCTGGCAGGACGGTGACGATGGCAGCCACACCCGCTGGGTGCTCAAGTGCCCGCAGCACCTCGAGCAACTGCCGGTTTTGCAGGCGGTGTTTCCCGATGCCACGATCGCGGTGACGCATCGTGACCCGGTATCGGTCATTCAATCCGCGGTGACCATGCTGGCATATGGCCAGAGAATGTCGCGTGAATCCATCGATCCGCCGGCGATCCTCGACTATTGGGCGGATCGGGTAGAGCACCTGTTGAGGGCCTGTATGCAGGATCGTCCGGCCCTCGATCCACAGCGCAGTATCGATGTGCTCTTCCACGAGTTCATGGCCGATGATCTGGGCATGGTGGAAGCCATTTATGCACGGGCAGGATTACCCATGACCGAGCAGGCCAAGGCAGAGCTACAGGCATTTATTGAGGCGCATCCACGCGGCAAGCATGGCGAAGTTGTTTACGACCTGGCTGGTCAGTTCGGTGTTACACCGGCCGCGCTTCGTGAACGCTTCGCTTTCTACTTTGAACAATTCCCCATCCAGGTTGAGGCCGGCGAGTAAGTTCACTATGCGTAACCCGATATACAAGCAGCGGCCTGTTGAGCCAAACCCGGCCAGATTTGGCGGCGAGCGAATCAATGATTTTATCGTTTTGTCCGAGGCGTTCTCCAATGCCTACCTGGTTGAGACAAGCGCCGGAGCGGTCCAGATCAATACGGGCATGGGCATGGAAGCACCGGTGATCAGCGCCAATTTTCGCGACTTTTCTACGTCGCCAGTGCAGGCGCTGGTGCTCACCCAGGGACATGTTGATCATGTGGGTGGCACGGCCTATTTCCGCGAACAACACCCCGGCTTGAAAGTCATAGCCGGCGCACTCAACCCAGAGCATCAGGCCTACGACGCGCGCCTGGCGCCGTTTCGTGCCGGGCGCTCTGCGTTCGCTTTTACCCAGAAGTTCGCCGCTGCATTTGAGTACTATAAATCACAGGATTACACCGACTTCCCAGCGCAGGATACGCCGCAGCCAGATGTGCTGGTTGAAGACGCCTATGTCTTTGAGGTGGGGGATACCCGGTTCGAGGTGATAGCCATTCCCGGCGCCGAAACCAACGATTCGGTCATCGTCTGGCTGCCGCAGCACAAGATCTGCTTTACGGGTAATTTGTTCGGCTGCCCCTTCGGACACTTTCCTAACCTGGTCACGATACGCGGGGATCGTTATCGAGATGCACTGGTGGTGGCTGAAGCCGTGAAGCGCATTCGTGATCTAGAACCCGAGATGATTTGCTATGGGCACCACGGTCCGGTGCGAGGTGCACAATTAATCGCAGATGAGCTCGACGCCCTATACGGTGCGATTATGCATGTGCACGACGAGACCGTGGCCGGCATGAACGCCGGCAAAGATGTTCATACGCTTATGTGCGACATCAGCCTGCCTCCGGAGTTGGAGGTAGGGCAGGGCTACGGCAAGGTCGCCTGGGGTGTGCGCGCGATCTGGGAAAACTACGCCGGCTGGTTCCACCATCGCTCCACCACAGAACTCTATGCCGTGCCAGCGAGCAGCATTCATGCAGACCTCGTCGAGATGGCCGGCGGCATAAGCGCAGTGGTCCAGCGGGCCGAAGAGAAGGCCGGGGCAGGAGAACTGATAGAGGCTCTGCATTTGCTCGACTTGGTGCCTCACACGAGCGGCGACGCCAAGGTGCTCTACGAGCGTATTCACGCTGCCCTGCTCGAGCAAAGCGATAACTTCTGGTTACAATCATGGCTTCGTCATCAAGGTGGCCTGTCATGAGTAGCAACCGGGAACAGTGGCAAAGTCTGCTGCAGGATCTTAACCAGCGCCAGGCGCGTGCTGAAGCCATGGGCGGCGAGGAACGCGTTGCCCGGCAGCATGGCAGGGGACGGCTGACTGCGCGCGAACGCGTTGCGCGTTTTCTCGACCCGGATTCATTCAACGAAATAGGTGCCCTTGCCGGCGACAATCACCCCAATGGCGAACCGCCGTTGGCGGGAGACGGTGTGGTGGGAGGTACCGGCGCGGTACACGGCCAGACAGTGGTGGTCCTGGCTGAGGACTTTACGGTAAAGGGCGGTTCTATCGGGCATGCCAATGCGGCAAAACGGGCACGTCTGGTAACGCTGGCCGCACAGCAATCACTGCCCCTGGTGCTCATGCTTGAAGGTGCCGGGGAGCGCGCCAGTAACGGCTTCGAGCGCTATCCGAATACGCCAAACGACCTACAACTGGTGGCTGATCTCAAGGGAAAAGTACCTGTGGTCAGCATGATCATGGGCCCATCGGCTGGGCACGGCGCCCTGACGGGTATGTTCGCCGATTTCATCATCATGCTCGAGGACGCTGCGCTGTTTACCGCGGGGCCGCCACTGGTCGCAGCCTCGCTGGGTATCGAGTGTTCGCCACAGGAGCTGGGCAGCGCGCAGATGCACGCAACCCAGAGCGGGGTGGTTCACAATGTAGCCGCCACGGAGGACGAGGCCATCGACCAGGCGCGCTATTTCCTCGGCCTGGTCGCCGGTGCAATTACCACAGCACCGCAGGCACAACCGGGCGCCGAAAAGTGCGCGACAGATGCATTGCTCGACATAATCCCCCCTGATGGCCAGAGAGCGTATGACGTGCGGCGGGTGATAGACGCCGTCGCAGATCGAGAGACCGTGTTTGAACTTCAGTCGGGTTATGGCAGCTCGCTGGTTGTGGCTCTTGCCAGGATTGGTGGTATACCGACAACGGTCATCGCCAATCAGCCGGCAGCGCTGGCGGGTGCCATTACCACGCAGGCGGCAGAGAAAGCTGCCCATTTTATTGAAGTTGCTGACCACTTTGGTCTGCCCCTGGTGTTCATGCTGGATAACCCCGGCGCGATGCCCGGACCGCAATCGGAACGGGACGGCATTCTCAAGGCTGCCGGTAAGATGTTTGCCGCGCAGCGTCGCTACCGGGGTCAGAAAATTGTCGTGACGCTGCGCAAGGGGTTTGGGTTTGGTTCTTCGGCGATGGGCATGAACCCCTGGGACGGACAGGCGATTAACCTCGCGTTGCCCTCCGTATCACTGGGGGGCGTGCCAGCGATTGGTGGCGATGCCGCTGCCAAGGCGACAGCGGATGAGTCAGCCAGAATGCAGGATATTCAATCCGGCGCGTGGGTTCCGGCCGATTCTATGGCGTTCGATAAAATTGTCAGTCCTGTGGCGCTGCGCGATGAGATCATCGATGTATTGCATCGACATCCGTATTCGGCTGACTGAACATCTCTAGCAGCTTGCATGCGCTGTCCAGCTCTTCGGTGGCGCTCACACCTGGGAGGCCGGCGCGCAAGATCAGGTGTGTCATACCCAGCGCTTCCCGGTATAGGTCGATCCGTGCATGAACGGATTCCGCTGACCCGATAATTGCCACGTCTTCTATCTGCTGATCGGCAAACTTGCCCGCAGCGCGCAGTTGTCGGGCCAGCCCTTCCTCAAGCGCTTTGCCGGCGCGGCTACTCTCGGCGATAAAAACGGTGCGCATAATCGGGGTGATGCGCACAGCCTCGGCCGGCGCATTGCGCCGATACGCAGCCAAATTCTGCGCAAGAAGGTCAAAAGACTCCAGGGGGGATGCCAGATAGGGCAGCCCCAGAAGGGCTATCTGTTGCAGGGCTTTGGGTCCAAGGGCCGCCGCCCAAAGTCTGGGCTCCGGCGTCTGCAGGGGCAGGGGAGCCAACCCGAGCGCACCATCGGCTTGCCACAGATCGCGGATCTGCTGGAGGCGCTGGGCAAACAGTGCGCGCTTGTCGCCAGAATCAATCCCGAATGCTTCAAACATCGCAGGCGCAATACCCCGCCCGAGGCCGAGGATAAGACGGCCCTCGCTCAATCGGTCCAGCACAGCAATTTCCTCGGCGGCCAGCACCGCGTTGCGTATTGGCAAGAGGTAGGAGACACAGCCCAGTTCAATTCGCGAGGTGGCTGCCGCTGCTGCGGCCAGTAATAGCAGCGGGGCGGGGACACTGCGCCCGCCGCTGAAGTGGCTCTCGGGAAGCCAGAACGAATCGAAGCCGTATTGTTCGGCGGTACGGGCCTGTTTGGATATGCCAGGGCCTTCCCTGACCGCCGACCAGTCCCAGGGTGTGGTGCCGATATGTAATCTTGTTTCTTGTGTCATCCCAGTATAATAGCGCGCATGCCGTCAAAACACGCCAGACTCGATCGATTTATCAGTGCGCGCAAAGGGATTCCCCGCCGCAGCGTGAAGCATCTTCTCGCCCAGCGTCGGGTTCGCATCGACGGCGATATTGCCGCGGATGCCAATCACCGCATCGGCCCGTTCACCCGGGTGGAGGTGGACGGTGACATTCTCCAGAACCTGCGGCCCCGTTACTTGATGATGAATAAACCAGCAGGCGTAGTGAGTGCGACTCGTGACAGTCGCCACACTACCGTGCTGGATCTCATTCCCGAAGAGGGCAGGGATACAGACCTGCATATCGCCGGGCGACTCGATTTTAATTCGACGGGCTTGCTGCTCCTGACTAATGACGGGCGCTTTTCTCGCTGGTTAAGTGACGCCGATTCGGGCGTGATCAAGCGCTACCGGGTCACATTGCGCGACCCGGTCACAGCGGACATGGTGACCGCCTTTGCAAAGGGCATGCATTTTGGCTTTGAAGATATAGTCACACGGCCCGCGCGGCTGACACCCTTGGCGTCGGACGGAACTCACGAGGCCGACGTGACCCTAAGCGAAGGGCGCTATCATCAGATCAAGCGCATGTTCGGCCGGTTTAACAATGAAGTGCTCGCCTTGCATCGTTATGCGATTGGCCCCTTTGAACTCGACGATGCACTGGCGCCCGGGCAGTCGAAAGCGATTGCGCCGCAGCTGCCGGCGCAATGGTCATGATCTGACCAGTGTCCCGCTAGGCCAATGCTGACGCAGCCTGTGGCCGGTTTTCCTAGGGTTCTACAAGAGTCATCCACAAGCTGTTCATATTTATTGTGGATTAACCGTTATACTAGCGCGCTCAAGAGAGAGCATTTTATGAACACATCCGCCAGCAGCATCTGGGCCTCGATTGCCGCATTTTTCACCAGCAAAGGCTACTGGGCCGCGTTGGCATTGCTCGGCATTTTCATGGAGGCTGTGGCCCTCTACTACCAGTATGTGATTGGCGATCCTCCCTGCCAGGTGTGTATTCACACCCGCATCTGGGTGGCAGCGTTTACCTTGCTTGCCATAATGATGTGTGTGATGCCGGCAAGAAAGTGGCTTAACCTTACCGGCCACGTGCTGGCCATCGTGTGTATGGCCGGTCTTTGGGAGCGCTGTAAATTCCTGTGGGATGTTGAGAACCGGCGCGGTGACGGCACCTGTGAAATTTTTCTCAACTTCCCCGACTGGTTCGCACTGGATGCGTGGTTTCCGGCAATGTTTGAGGTAAAGACCCTGTGTGGGTTTACCCCGATGATGCCATTTGGGATAACCATGGCAGAAATGCTGGTGGGCGCATCTTCGGTGCTGGTGGTCATTTCGGTGTTGGCGCTGGGGCTGGTCATTCGCAAGCCGGCATAACACGCACTACGACAATGTTCCTCGGTTACGCAAAGAGAGGCCTCGTCCTGCGATGAGAAAACGCAAGCAACAACCGGTACTGCTGCTACATCGCAAATCCGCCAATCGCCCGGAGGTAAAGGCCGCTGTTAAAGCAGTGCGCCGGCGCGGGGTAGACCTGCTGGTGCGGATTCCCTGGAACAAACGCGATAAGCGCAAGCACGTGAAAGCGCTTTTGCGGGAAGGCTATAGCCGCATTATTGCCGGGGGAGGGGACGGCACTCTCAATGCAGTCGCAGATGCACTGGTCAATTATCGCAAGACTGGCCAGAGCGTCAGTATGGGCATTCTGCCGTTGGGCACTGCCAATGATTTTGCTCATGGTCTGGCATTACCCTGTGACGATCTTGAGGCCTGCTTGTATCTGGCCGCCACAGGGAAGCCCCGGCCACTGGATATAGGGGCTGTTAACGGTCGTCACTTTATCAATGTTGCAAGTGGCGGGTTCGGCGCAGAGGTAACCGCAACCACTCCACAAGATATTAAGCGCCACCTCGGCGGCCTGGCTTATACCCTCAACGGTCTGGTGAAGTTATGGGATATGAAACCTTACGCCGGCGCCTTGCTGCTCCCGGACCAACCTGCGATTCCCTACAGTATGCTGTTAATGGCGGTCGGCAACAGTCGGCTCGCCGGCGGTGGCTTCGAGGTAGCGCCTGCAGCGGACCCGGCGGACGGACTATTGGATCTGATGCTACTCACAGAGGGCGCGCTAACCGACCCTGCCAGGGCGCTGGCAGAAATCCAGACGCCGCTGAACCCGAACAATAAGCTGGTGATGTATCGCCAGGCAAAAGCTTTCACGCTTGAATCAGAGCAACTCCTCCATATTAATCTCGACGGAGAACCGATTACGGGTCATCGCTTCAGCTTCGAGGTTTTTGACAGTGCTCTGGATGTCGTCTATTAGTTGCTCACGGAGGAATTTCTCATGGGCACAGTGACAGACGTTACGAAAGCAGGCACACGGACGGCCACCTGGTTGGGTATCGCCGTATTATTAATGGGTATACTGGCGATCGCCATGCCGTTCGCCACCGGTGTGGCCATCACCATCGGCCTTGGCCTGGTGTTGCTGGTGACGGCGATTGCACAGCTGGTATTTGCGTTCCAATCGCATTCATTCGGCAGCGGGGTGCTGCGATTTGCTTTTGGTCTGTTGGCAGGCATCTGCGCCATTGCGCTCATGACCCAGCCGGGCGCAGGGCTCGCCACTATCACGCTCTTCCTCGCCGTCTGGTTTATGGTGGACGGTGTATTCGCCATTATCCAGGGTATTCGCTGGCGGCCAGAGCCAGGTTCCGGCTGGTTGATTTTCAACGGCATTATCGGACTAATACTGGGCATCATGGTTTATAACCAGTTCCCCAGTTCCGCGGTGTGGCTGGTCGGGCTTATGGTAGGCATCCGCCTGCTGGTATCGGGATTCACAATGATTGCCTTTGGCGCCATGGCGCGCGGGGCGGCGAAGGCTATCGATGAGGAGATAGACCGGGCCACCGCCTAACGCTGTTGCATCTCAGGGGCCGTCCCATTGCATCCATCAGCCCCCTCACCTGCTTTACACTGCTCTCGCTCAGCGTCTTTGCTGAGCGGGCTCAGGGCAGCGAAGCCACTACTCAGGATTTTGCTGCTCCTCGCCATATCATTCGTATCCAAGCGCGTGATGCTCATATGTTTATTCCTGAGCCTGCCGATGCTCGGGCGATGCCGTTGATTGTGCTGCTCCATGGCTATGGGAATGGAAAATGTGCGCAATGCCCATTGCGTCTTCATAGTTATTGCGGGCCTGCTCCGGGCCCGGCAGCAAAGAGAAACACCTGCGAAGTGGCTAAGCGCCCGTTTTCTTCCGGCAAACCCGTCAAGCTTTGGTCGTTGGCCTATTTATTGTGACCGAGCATTTATTTTTCTGGATTTAGAGAGAGGTTGGTGCTATTTCTACATGGGTTAATAATGATTACAGGTACGTACACATGTTCAAAAAATGTCTCAAGGTTAGTTGGGTAATGGCGTTGTTGATACTCCCAACAGTGGTTTACGCAGCCCCACCAAATATTCTCGTTATATGGGGTGACGATATCGGTTGGTCTAACGTCAGCGCCTATAATCATGGCGTGATGGGGTATAACACCCCTAACCTAGACAGAATCGCGACCGAAGGGGTTTTGTTTACGGACCACTATGCACAGCCTTCATGCACGGCCGGTCGAGCTGCTTTTATCACCGGCCAGTATCCAATTAGGTCAGGCATGACAACGGTAGGCCAGCCAGGTGATGCACTGGGTTTACAGAAGGAGTCTCCTTCTTTGGCGGAGGTGATGAAAGCGCAGGGCTACCGCACCGGACATTTTGGTAAAAACCATCTAGGCGATCGTAACGAGCACCTGCCGACGGTTCATGGATTCGACGAGTTCTTCGGTAACCTTTATCACTTGAATACACAGGAAGAGTCTGAGCAGCGCGATTACCAGAATTTTGCTAAAGCTTATTCCGGCGATCTGGAAACCTATGAGGCAAAGTTCGGCACGCGGGGTGTGATCCACTCCTATGCGACTACGAAAACGGACCGAACCGTCGAGCCTCGGTTTGGCCGGATCGGAAAACAGACGATTGAAGATACCGGTCCGCTCACGCAGGAGCGCATGAAAAATTTCGATGCTGAAGAGGTCATACCCAAGGCATTACGTTTTATGGCAGATGCGAAAGCGGCTGATGAACCCTTCTTTGTCTGGCTGAACACCAGTCGTATGCACCTCTACACCCGGATTGGTAACGAGTGGCTGGAGAGAGTTGAAACGATTACCAGCGAGGCAGATTACCACGGCGCCGGCATGCTTCAGCATGATCATGATATGGGTATCGTCCTCGACTGGCTGGATGATCAAGGTTTGAGTGAGAACACCATTGTCCTCTATTCCACAGATAACGGTCCAGAGCACGCGTCATGGCCCCATGGTGCCACCACACCCTTCCGCGGTGAGAAGATGACAACCTATGAAGGCGGCGTACGGGTTCCTTTGATGGTGCGATGGCCCGACAAAATCGCTGCTGGCAGTAAGCTGACGGGCATTCAGGGTCATCAAGATCTTTTCACCACACTCTCTGCCGCAGCCGGCGTTCCGGACGTCGCTGAGAAAATGATGAAAGAGAAGAAGCAGTACATCGATGGCGTGAACAATCTGAGCTATTGGTTAGGTGAGACAGACGTATCAAATCGCAACCACATCTTCCACTACTACGAGAGTAAGCTCACGGCGGTTCGGATGGGGCCATGGAAGTTTCATTTTTCGACTAAAGAAGACTACTACGCCAACGTGGTTCCCAGAACCGTTCCGCTTGTCTTCAATATCCGCATGGACCCCTATGAGAGTTATAGCAACTCGGATTCATACGGTCACCTGCTGCAGAAAGTCTCTTGGTTGCTGCAGCCAATGGGCGAACTGATGGAACAGCATTTGCAGACCTTGGCAGAATATCCACCCGTACAGGGCGGCAAAACCTTTGATATGTCAAATGTTGTCGAACAGTTTGTCAATAAGCCCCGGCAGTAATGCGGTACAGGCGTTTTGCGTTAGTGAATGCCTGATGTAGGTCCCACAGTCATTGCCCTTTCAGACGCTCTCCCAGGGTTCAACTCCTGGGAGGTGTCACATCAAGGGGTGGGAAAGCTTGTAAGTTTTGAACTGTGACATGCAGGTATTGCCACACTACAAGCATAGCCATGACGACAATCACTCAATGTTAAGTGCAAGCATAGGCCCAATGTGCACCTTTGCGAAAAGTTTAATTGCTTCATGCACACTTGCCGGCTTGCAGTATTTTTCCAGTTCGTCCAAATCACCAGAAGGGAGGCCGCATTGAGATTTGCGATAATATTATTACTACTTCTGTTAGCAGGCTGTCAGCAAGACATGGCTGTGACGTTGAATGCAAAGGAGCAAGGCCTTGCTGCGGCTTCGGTCTATCACAATGGCGATGTGCTAACTATGGCGGGGGATAAGCCTGTCGTTGCCGCGGCAGTCGTTGAGAAAAATGGGAGCATCGTTTTTATCGGTGAGCTAGATGAGGCGAAAAAACACGCTGGCAGTGATGCGGCTTACGTTGATCTCGCGGGCGCAACACTTATGCCCGGTTTCATTGAGCCCCATTTACATCCATCTCTAGCCGCCGTAATGCTCCAGAATGAGATCATCGCCCCCTACGACTGGAAGCTCCCATCCGGCGTTAAAAGAGGGGTGACAGGCCAAGAGGGCTTTCGCCGTCGAATTACAGAATCTATCGCGGAAAATGCCCAGCCTGATGAAATATACTTCATATGGGGTTTTCACCAGTTATGGCATGGCTCGTTATCCAGAGAGGCTCTTAATCAAATTGCAGGAGATCAGCCCGTCGGAGTTATCCATCGATCGTTTCACGAAATCTACCTGAACGACGCTGCGATAGGACAACTTGGGATCATAGAGGAGGACTTTGCTGCCAATCCACAGGTCAACTGGGAGAAAGGGCATTTCTATGAAGGCGGTTGGCTTGCGTTGGTGCCAACTATGGCTCCAGCTATGTTGCAGCCAGAGAAGTATCTTCAGGGACTGGCGGTAATGTCTCAGATACTGCAAAAGAACGGCATTACGACGATCGCAGAGCCGGGTTTTCCGAGCTCAAACTTTGAACTTGAGTTTGCCCTGCTGAAATCAGAGATGGAGAATGAACCACCTTATGATGTGTATCTGATCCCGAGCGGAACGCAGTTGTACGCCATGAAGGGCGGCAACAAGGAAGCAATGGCGTTCATCGAAGGCCTCGCGATCAGTGACGACTTTCGCACGAAAAACATCCGATTCCTTCCTAAGCAGGTGAAGCTATTTGCCGATGGGGCTATATATTCTCAGTTAATGCAGATGGTAGATGGCTATACCGACGGCCACGAGGGTGAGTGGATGACCCCGCTTCCGCTGTTCGCCGAGCAGGTGAAAATGTATTGGGACAACGGCTACAAGATTCATGTGCATGCAAATGGTGACCTGGGCCAGCAGATGGTTATTTACAATGTCTCGCGCCTACAGAAAGACAACCCTCGTGCAGACCACCGCTTTACTCTACACCATATGGGCTACTTTACGGCAGCAATGGCGGATCAGATGGCCGCTATTGGTATGGAGGCATCAGTGAACCCCTACTATTTGTGGGCTTTGGCTGACAAATATGCCGAACACGGTTTGGGAAATAAGCGCGCAGAGAATCTCGTGGCACTTAAACTACTGGTGGAACGAGAAATTCCATTGTCTTTTCATTCGGACTTTTCCATGGCGCCCGTAGAACCCTTGACACTTGCCTGGACCGCAGTCAACCGTACGACATCGCAGGGTACCAAGATGTCTCAGGATCAACGGATTTCGGTATATGATGCACTGCGCGCGATCACCATCGACGCCGCGCGAGCCCTTAATCTGGAAGCTGAGATCGGCTCTCTCGAGACCGGTAAGGTGGCTAATTTCACCATTTTGGCTGAAAACCCACTTAATGTTGATTCGATGCGTTTGAAGGACGTCGAAGTGAAGGCTGTCGTGCACAGGGGGGCGCTTCACTATAACTCAAGAAGATAGAACACCGTTGCCAGTTTGCCCGTGCATGCGTCTAATAGCATAGTCCCGCTACGAAGGCGTTTAAAGGTCGTCTAGGTTGTCTTTGGTCGAGCATTTTGAATGCGAGAAGTCTTGCTGGGATTTTCTAGGTGAGAGATTAAATCGTTCCTCGTGGAATGCATGAGTTGACTACCAGGATCAGAAACCCAGGAACTCAGAGTAGCCTCCGAGTGAAATTTTTGGATGTGCTTTAATCATCCAGGTGTCACTCGCTTTTAGAAGAGATTGCACTATAGTTTCGAGGCGTGCCAAGAGCTTACGAGGTAAGGATATTGATGAAGCCGTTGTTCCAAACTGCCCATTTGCTCAAGAACTATATCCGCGCGCTGTCGTTTTTCCTGTGGTGCGCCGCGGGACATGCGTACGAGTGGCCACAGGAAGTGGATTATCGCGATGGTGAGATAACTATCTATCAGCCGCAGCCAGAGGCGATAGAGCGTGATTCTATTATCGCTCGGTCAGCTCTATCTATCCAATTTCACGACGCTGACGAGCCTGTGTTTGGCGTGGCCTGGTTTACAGCTAGAGTAACGACTGACAGAGCGCTCGACCAGGCTACATTCACCGATATTCATATAGATCGCGCATCCTGGCCAGACGCCCAGGACCTTCAGGAACAAAGTTTATCGCAGGCAATTGAACGAGCGTTTTCTGATACCGCCATGCATATGAAGCTGTCAGATCTGACGGCCAGCCTGGCGGCCAACCAGAAGGCGCACGATAGCCTCAATGAGATCGATAATACGCCCCCCCGGGTTATCTTCCGCGAAGAACTTGCCGTTCTGCTGCTGTTCGATGGCCAACCACGATTTTCAGCGGTTGAAAAGACGCGATATGAGCGCGCTTTGAATACCGCAATGGTGGTCGTTAGGGATACCCAAAACCAGCGCCTCTACCTGACTAATGGCTCGGCCTGGTATAAGTCCATTGACCCGCTTGGCCCATGGACGGTTACTGACAATCCGCCGCGCGACCTTGTTCAGATGATTGAGGATGCAGATCAGGAAGAGACCAATAGCGTGGCGGACGCGCCTGCCATCGTTACAGCCATCGAACCGACCGAACTTATTGTCAGCACGGGACCGCCGAGTTGGACCAGTCTAGATGGCGGACAGTTGCTCTACGTGCAGAATACGGAAACGCCGTGGATACGTGACCTGAATACAGGCAATGTATACGTACAGCTGTCCGGCCGCTGGTACCGGGCAGCTAGTGAAAAAGGCCCCTGGGTATTCGTCCGGGGCGATAAGCTGCCCGATAGTTTCGCCCGTATCCCGCCGGCGTCAGATATTGGTGGTGTGCGCAGCTCAGTTGCCGGTACGCCGGAGGCCGAAGAGGCGGTCGCAGATGCACAAATTCCACAGACCGCAGCAATTGATCGAAGTGAAGCGTTTCTGACCGTTAGCTACGATGGCAGACCAGACTTCAAGGCGATTAAAGGCACGTCAGTAGCCTATGCACTGAATACAGACGCGCAGGTGCTGCGTATTAACGACACTTACTATGCCGTCGATAATGGAGTTTGGTTTTTTGCGAAGGATGCGCGGGGGCCGTGGCAGGTGGCCGACAGTGTGCCTGACGAGGATATTGCCTCTATTCCGCCATCTGCACCGGTGTATAACACAACACATGTACATATCTACCAGTCGACACCTTCGGTGGTATACGTCGGATATACCCCGGGGTATCTATGGTCCTTTAATTATTACGGCGTACCGGTGTATGGCACCGGCTGGTATTACCCGCCGTATATCGGGCGTGTCTATTATCCGCGTACTCCTACCTGGGGCTTCCACGTTGGCTACAACCCCTGGCTTGGCTGGAACTATGGCGTGAGTTGGGGCGCGCCCTTTTACCGCGCGGGCGTTATGTGGCATGGCGGCTGGGGGCGGGGGTATCACCCCGGCCGTTGTTGCGGCGGTTTCTATGGTGGCGGCTACAGACACAACGACATCACTATCAATACAGGTGATATCCATATAGGGCGGACAACTAGTATTGGTCGACATACTCTGGCACAAGCCGAAAAGACGAAGCCGTATCACAAGACCAATCTATACCGTAATGACGCGAATAAGCGCAGGATTGTTGATCAGGCCTCAATACATAAGGACCTAAAGCAGACACGGCAGTCGGTGAACAAGAAGAACAATCTCTATGCTGATCCCAATGGCCGCGTTGCGCGTCATGATGGGAATCAGTGGCATTTGCGCGATAATAATAAATGGAGACCTGTCGACGGCAATAAGCCCATCAAGCCTGACAATGGAAGGGCTCCCTTGCCTGACAAGCTGGTGAATCCGCAGTCACGCCCAGCCGCACTTCCGAATGGCAATCACCACACAAGGCCGGCGGTACACCCAGAGACGGGGCATCACGTCCGACCGGCGGTAAAACCTGGCAACGGGCACCATATCATGCCGCCTGTGAAGCCGACTGCAAGACCTGCGCCTAAACCACAACCTAAGGCATTTCCACAGAGCCAGGGGGGCGGGCACCAGGCTGCAACTTTCAACCATGCACACATGGATCGTCACATGCAGGCGCGGCAGCGTATGAGCTCAGGCAAGATGGCGACGTTTAAGAGATAGGCAAGGGGCTAGAGGATGACAACCAACACCACCGTCGTGCATAAGTGTTTCACCATCAACTGGTTACATTGATAGGGCCTAAAGGCTGAGGGGTTGCTTTCAAGCCCACAAAAACTAACTCGCAGTGGCGAAAACCCCGCCTGTGCGATCCCTTAGCCCACGGGTTATGAATTAAGCCGAGAAGCGCGGCTTAACAGTGCCTTTTCATGCGTCTGAAGTCTGCACTATGTCGTTGTTGGCGGAGTCCGGCATTGCTTGCAACAGTAGAGATATTGGGCGAGCTGACAACTATCAATAGAGCTACCTGACTCCGCTGTTAGAGTGCTTCGCAGCCCGGGCCCCGATGAATCCGGTGCAAACCATCAATAGCAACATGAAGACTGAAGCAAGAGTGTCTACGCGCGCCGGACGTGGATTTTCTCCATCGATGAGGACAACAGTTTCTACAAGTGGTGACAATGCAGTGGGTGAACTGTCGCTCTTAATAGAGGCGTTGTTGGATATAACGGTACCGTTGGCAGCCCCCGGGTCAGCCACAACGCTGACGGTAACTGACGCAGCCTGTCCCGGGGGGAGCCTGCCTACCTGCCAGACTTGCGCCCCCTTTCCGTGAACACAATTATCACTACAGAGACTAAATCGTGTGCCAGTGGGAAGGATGTCCGCGACAACGACGCCATCTGCCGGAAGCGCGCCAGTATTCTCGAAGTCGATTGAATAGGTGATCTCACCAACTGGCTCAACAACAGCGACATCGGCTGTTTTCACAACTCTAAGCTGAGGCAGGTTTGATACGGTGACATTTGCAGAGGCAGTTACCGGCAACCCAAGCTGGGCGTCCAGTTCTGCCACGTTCTTCAAAATACTGCCGCTCGCAGGGCTTGGTACTAGAACAGTCAAGGATTCCGATCCATTGACATTGGACGGCAGGCTACCGAGGTTCCAGCTAACTCTGTTGCCAGTCTAGATGTAGTTACCAGTTGCTGAGACTAATTGCGTTTGTGTTGGTAGGTAGTCTATCAGCTGAGCGTCGGGCTCCTCGCTGCCTGTATTGGAGTAATCCAAGGTGTAGACAATTTCTTGTCCGGCAGCCGCGGCAACCAAACTTCTCGAAGCGGTTTTTGTGAGATTTAATTCCGGTTGTTCTGAGACAAATATGATGAGACCCGCGCCGCCCTCTGGCCCCTTGCTAAAATCAAAGCTTGCTTCAAACTCGACCGAGTCTCCATTGCTCAGGCTATTGCTAAGCTCTACCGAAAGCACCACAGAGGTGGATTGTTGAGGGCCCAGTGTTCCAATATTCCATGTCACGGAGTTTGCGCTTAATGTACCTCCACCGAGGTTCGACACGTAGCTTGTGTTTTGTGGTACGTCCGCCCTGATCACAACACTCTCAGCCGCTGTGGACGTCTGATTAACGATTTCGGTAGTAAATTACACTATATCACCAGGCCGCGGGTATTGGGCAGAGAAGAAGCATCCGCGACAAGTGATGTATTGCTCCTGACTGTAGTTACAACAACATTACTCAGACTAGCTTGGACACTTTCCTGACTATTCAGTTGAGCTTGATTTTGTATCTCTGTCCCGTCCGGAACAAGGCCAACCGTCGCAGAAATGCTAACTGCTCCCGATTGGCCAGGGGCGAGGTCTGGCAGCGACCATTCGACCTTACTGCCTGACACCGTAACGCCACCGGTTGCAGTGATTGATGATGGCTCGAAGTCGGTGGGGAGGCTATCGATCAACGTAACATTCGTTGCGGGGGTCGGACCAGCGTTGTTATAGGTCAAAGTGTAGATCAACCTATCACCAACATTGGCATTGCTCCTGTTAACGGCTTTACTTATTTCAAGGTCAGGGGCTTGAAGATTAATGATAGAGACAGTTTAAGAGTTGATCGGGCCAATACCTTGTCCTTGGACATTGGCCGAATTATCCCAATTCGCCAACAATGGTGCTACAACCGTAGTAATGATACTCAGCGAAAGAGTCTGGCCCGGTCCGAAGGGAAAGCTCCACTCTACGAGGGTGTTGTTAAAAGCGTCAGTCACAGAGGTGCCATCGCCTGTTGCTGCAACAAAATCAACTTCTGGGCCGAGAGTATCCTGCACAACAACATCGATAGCAGCAGAGGTGCCTGTGTTCGCAATTTCAAGGAGGTAGATTAGTTGAGATCCAGTTGTAACAATGTTCGACGAAGCGTCTTTGGTAATAGATAGCGCCGGAGCAGCGCTAGCCAATTAGGCAGAGACACACCAAAACATGGCGCCTAGGTAGATTGCAAGCAGATGCGGTATGTTCTTGCTGGCAGGCTTTTGCTTAACCATCGTCATTCTTTACTTCCAGTAAAATCCTCGGAAAACAATAACGCGAACCCTCTCCTAGTAGTCAGGGTCCTGTTATTCATGTGGCTGGACTATGCTGAGTTCATCGCAGGCTGCAAAGCAGTTCTCGGCCCATCTCTCCGAACCAAAGACAACCTATAGCCTCGAAAAGGGTTGTTCAATGACGACTCGAGCACAGTGATGTGCTCGATCGGTGCAAGATGCGTGCGGTTACTGATTTCTTGGGTCTACTATTCAGCCCCGCCCAACCAGTAGCTGGCAGGATCGTCGGGACAAACACCTGGACCACATAGTGCAAAGGCTGCCATCGCGTTTAATGCAATTAGAAGCAGTGTCGCCGCAACAGCGGTTTTGGAAATAGCAGGTAGCTCCTTCCAGGAAAGTGGGCCTTGCGAGTCTTCATATTGCGCCGGAAGGCTGCTTAATAATGCAAGCCCGATCACAATGATAGTAAAAAGGACGAATGCCCAGGTGTAAAAATGAAGTCCCAGAAATGGTGCCCCGTACCCCGGTGTGCCGGGTATCACATGAAGACTGATCTGTCGCAAAGCAAAAGCTGCACCAGCAACGGCTGCAATAATTGAAAAGCCATAATGTGCGGGTTTAGGTCCGACTATGACGTTCAGCATAAGGCCTATACAGACTGCTGCGAACGCGACTCGTTGCAGAAGGCACAGAGGGCAGGGCAGCTCGCCATGCAGCAATTGATCGGAAAAAGCATAAACAAGGGTCAGCCCTATTGCGATCAGCCCCAGAGCATTGAGCTGGCGAATTTTATGGCTAGTCACAGCGTTGATCATAGTAAAATCGCCAACTCGTCCTGCGCATGGTGTAAAAACCACGCTGCCGTCACTAGAAGTGATAGATAGGCGAGTGTGAGTGACTGTTTGCTCCGTCCTTTTATGGCGAGTATGCCGGATGTAAAAAATAGAGCAAAAAGTAGCGCCATCATAACAATGCCTCCTCGCGTGTCTCCTTACAACTCAAGGCACACCGAATTCAGTGTAGCGTTGCAATCCATTAAAAGACTAATAAGTCTTGTTGCCCATCGGGCGGAATAACCTTTGCATATACCGTCCTCATGAGTCTAGCCCATAAATGAGATTCTGGTTCGATTTCTACATTGCTTGGGCTTAAGGCAAAGGCGAT
Organism: Halioglobus sp. HI00S01; assembly: GCF_001635445.1. NCBI lineage: Bacteria > Pseudomonadati > Pseudomonadota > Gammaproteobacteria > Cellvibrionales > Halieaceae > Halioglobus > Halioglobus sp. HI00S01. Next base: position 192,960 of record NZ_LWEE01000322.1, on the reverse strand, counting down.
GTGGGGCACCTCTAACTATCGCGCGCATGTCGCTGTCATAATGCCGGGCAGCGCCTGGAACCTTGCTCTCTCAGCGTTTAGAACCATACTATCCTCCAATAAAAGTGAAGCGACAGGAGGACTTGGGATGAATGAAGCAATCGGAGTGCTTGATTGGCTGATCAAAATACTGGAAGCGCAGCACGTGCTGTTGTTGTTCTCTTTGCTGGCGATTGGTTATGTCATTGGCCGATTGAGCTTTAAAGGGTTTTCCCTTGGTCCAGTGGCTGGTGTGCTGTTTGCGGGTATCCTATTCGGACATGAAGGCCTGCGGTTGTCCGGTGATGCTCAGGCACTGGGTTTTGCGCTTTTCATTTTTTCTGTGGGATACCAGGCAGGGCCGCGCTTTTTTAGTGCATTGAGAGCAGACGGGCTGAAGTACTTTTGTTTGGCACTGATAGTAGCCATTACTTCAGCGTTCGTCGCTCTCACTGCGTCGAGATTGTTACACCTGGAGCCAGGAGTCTCTGCGGGGCTTCTGGCCGGAGGCCTTACCAGCTCACCCACTCTTGCCGCAGCGCAGGATGCTGTGCGTGACGGCAGTGTCGCTTTACCCAGTGGCTATTCTGTCGATCGTATGGTCGAAAATATCGCCAGTGCCTATGCAATCACCTATATCTTCGGCCTGACCGCGCTAATAACAATTATCCGGTATCTCCCAAGAGTCCTGCATATAGACCTCGAGCTAGAGTGCCGTCGTTTCGATGAAGTTACTAAAGTATCTGCAAAACCAGTGAACATCACGACCAGACGCTATCGAGTGGAGAATGAGGACTTCACTCAACTCAGCGTAGGTCAACTTCGTGAAAGGTTCAGTGAGCGCACCCCAGTAGCTACCGTGATTAGAGACGGCGAGATTGTCGTGATGGATAGTAAAGATAGCCTCCAAATTGGTGACCTCGTAGAACTGACCGGGCCCAGAGAGTTATTCGCGACAAAAGCGCATGAGATCGGGCCGGAACTGCCACTGGAGTGGGATATCGTCGAAGAGCAAGAGTCTCGAATTGTAGTCGTGACCAATGCGGACGCTTATGGCAAAAACCTATCTGAACTGGATATACCGAAAACCTTCAGGGTAGTTGTCCGCAAAATTTTTAGGCAAGGCGTCGAACTTCCTCACAATCCTTCGCTGGAGCTAAAAAAAGGAGACGTTTTACATGTAGTCGGAAGTAAAAAGAATCTTGTGAAGGCCGGAACTTTTATGGGTCATGTTGAAAGCGACGTGCATGAAACCGATATGCTTACCTTCGCGGTTGGGATCTCAGCAGGCGTGTTTATTGGAATGCTCTCCATTCATCTGGGAGGCCTTGGAATAGGTCTAGGCAACGCAGGAGGGCTGCTCACATCGGGCCTTATCATCGGCTATGTTCGCAGTGTGAGGCCAACTTTCGGACGCTTGCCTGAGGCGACGAGTTGGTGGCTTATGGAGTTTGGGCTCTTGTTGTTCATGGCCGGGGTAGGGCTGCAGGCAGGGGGGAGTTTCATAGACACCTTGATGTCGTCCGGCCCTGTGCTGGTTGTAGCGGGTATTACAATCACGGTTGTTCCGGTGATCACAGCCTTCTTCATAGGGAAGCACCTGCTAAAATTGAATCCTGCCATCCTGATGGGTGCCTTAACCGGCGCGATGACTAGCGGTGCCTCACTTAGTGTCGTCACCGCGCAAGCGAAAAGCGCGGTTCCTGCCATTGGTTATGCTGGAACCTATGCGTTTGGTAACGTTCTGCTTATGGTTGCGGGACCTATGATGTTGCTTCTGAGCTAGGTTGTCTGTTAGCTAGTTCCAATTGAGCGTTTTCATAGAAGCGGTTAGAAGTGCACGATAAACCCATCAGCGTGGGACCGCTGTCTACCGAGCTCGGATCCAAATAAACTCGCTTGCTAGAGCTTTTTGGTAAGAAGTGTGTGGTGGTTCTCGATTTGCAAGAAAGCGCCTGAGCAGCATCGCAAAGAGGTGTATACCTGATCGACTATATTCAATAGCGTTGAGTATTCCACTCGCTTCTAGCAGATCACAGGCAATTGCGCGGAGGTTGATGGTCCGAAAAGTTTGATTTATAGCTGCCTGCATTAAGGCAAAGGCAGTTGGCCAATGAAGCTCTAGTTCATCAAAGGACAACTGCTCGAGTTGTTAGCTCATTCCACTTGCGCGGCATTTCCCGGCCTCGATTTTGTCTAACCCCTCGGAAAAAAGATCGGTTTTCAGCTAGCACCTCCAGATACCATCTGAATGCAAGGATCTACTCATACGCGGGCTCGGTTTGCGAGTTTACATGCTACCCCGCCTGCCGGGGTAGCATTCTGTATGACATTGCTTATACATCAGTCAATGGACAGCAAACTAAACATCCTCGCCACATGTATGCGATTTGTTAAATCAATATGAGTCTTTCAGTAACATACTAATCGGGGTAGATTGCCAGCGTCACCTTATTAATGGTGCCATTGAACGCACTGAAACGACGGTCATTCAACTGGCGCTGAATGACCGGTGATCCTCGGTCCATACCAACGTCCGTCCCTTCATCAATAGAAAACCTAGAAGCCACGGTGCTCTCCAGCCGCTCCGTTGCCATAACCTTGCCGTTTACAGATAGTTTCATCAATGCGCCCTTGCCGGCGCCGCCGCCATCATAATCGATGTCCAGCCGCATCTCAGAGTCACCCGGAGGCAGTCGACGCTTGCTTTTTACCGTAACCAGGTCTCCTAGATTGTTGTAGGTATAGCATGGGTAGCCGTCCTCGATATAAAACGACCAACCACCGAATCGACTACCCTGCGCGATAATGACGCCATCTGCCTTCAAATCTTTGCTCACGCTCAAATCGGCTATCACCGAACTAGAAACATTCTTGAAGCTGAGTATTGAATCTTCAACAAGGTCCCATGAACCCGGGTAAAGATCGAGTTCAGTGCGCTCACCCATCATCGTCGGTCTACCAGCTACAGACGGTAGCAGGCGCTCTAGCAATCGGTCATCTAAAGGCAATACCTGATTGGCCACGGCCTCCTTCATGAAAGTTGCCTTCATGCTCACCAATCTTTCCGGATATTCATCCGCGAGGTTATTAGTCAAGCTGAAGTCGGCAAGCGTATTGTAGAGCTCCCAGCCATCGTCGGCAGCCACGCTGTTCATTTTTTCTGACTCCCAAGGCAGCTTTACAGTGGTACGAGCTAGCCAGCCGTCCTGATAAAGCCCTCGGTTACCCACCACCTCGAAGTATTGCGTAGTATGCCTTTCGGGAGCATTCGCGTTGTCGAAGCTATACATCATGCTGGTACCCTGTATGGGTATCTGCGTCACTCCATCCACCATTTCTGGCTCGGGGATACCGGTTGCTTCTAAGATCGTGGGCACAACATCGATAACGTGTGTGAATTGTTCGCGCAATTCGCCTTTCGCTTTGATTCCAGAGGGCCAGTGGACCACTGTGCCGTTTCGTGTTCCTCCAAAGTCACCTGCTACCTGCTTTGTAAAGGCAAACGGTGCGTCGAAAGCGATGGCCCATCCAACCGCCATGTGTGCATACGTGGTTGGGCCTCCCCATTCATCCAAGTACTCCAACTGCTCCTCTGTGGTTTCAGGTACTCCATTGAGAAAGTGGCCCCAGTTCCAATGACCAGTTTGGTTTCCCTCTGAGCTCGTTCCATTGTCACCGCTTATGTAGAACACGAGTGTATTGTCGAGCTCACCTAGGTCATCAATCGCTTCGAGCAATCGCCCCGCTTGATAATCGGCGTACTCAGTGAAAGCGGCAAACACCTCAGCCTGGCGTGCAAATATCTGCCGCTGGTCGTCAGAGAGATCATTCCAGTCAGGCACGCTAGCCGGCTTGGGAGGAAGCTGTGTACCTTTCGGAACCACTCCCAGCGCTATCTGGTCACGATGGGTCTTCTCACGAGTCACATCCCATCCCTGATCGAACTTACCCCGGTATCTCTCAATCCATTCAGACGCGACTTGGTGAGGTGAGTGAGACCCCGCAGATGAGTAGTAAATAAAGAATGGCTTGTCGGGGCGTAAACCCTGTTGTTGCCGAACCCAGCTTATCGCTTGATCGGTCATGTCCTCGAGCAAGTGATACCCGGGCTTGTCGGGAAAGTCGATGACCGTAACGCCGTCGTGCAGAGAGGGCTCATACATGTTCTCTTCAGCGCCAATAAAGCCATAAAATTTTTCAAAACCCTGACGTGTAGGCCACCGTGTTTGAGGGCCCGCAGCGGTAGTTTCACGCCCTGGTGTTTCATGCCACTTTCCGAATGCGCCAGTGTTATAGCCGTTTTGTCGCAGAATTTCCGCAATGGGAGCAGCGTTGTTCGGTACGACCGTAGTGTTGCCCGCATAACCGGTAGCTATCTCAGGAATCGAGCCCATATTCACCCTATGGTGGTTGCGCCCTGATTTCAGCGCAGCCCGAGTGGGCGCGCAAAGTGCTATCGTATGAAAACGGTTGTAGCTGATTCCGGTATCCGCCAATTGCTGCAGCGTCGGCATCGAGACAGGTCCACCGAAAGGTGAGGGCGCTCCAAAGCCGATGTCGTCAAGCAAAATGATCACAACATTCGGTGCTCCTTCGGGTGCCCGCACCTCCCAGGGTGTAGGCAGCTCTACGTCTTCGGGCAGTAGTGCTGTCACCGGTGCAGGCGCAGGTTGTGGTATTGGTAATCGAGTTCTATCAATTTCAGTTCCAGCTGCGTCCGTGACTCGGGACGCGATGGACAGTATCAATGCAGCCATCCAGAGGATTAAGTTTTTGCTCTTCATGGTGTCTCCTTTCCGATCTCGGTTGAAAGGTAGCCTGCCTAACACGTGGTCTAATGCGCAGAAATGCGCACCCATACCGAATAACGCCAATGATTAGTGTGACGTCGGGGTATCCGCTCGCCAAAACGTCGCGGCCCTCACAGTTTGTAATGCCTACGGAGTGGAGCAAGATTGGTGCCGGCTTCAAATTACTCCTATTAAACAGTGGTTTAAGGCCACCTTATTCCTATCGGTAGGGGAGTTTGGTTTTGGTTTCGCAGTTTGCGATCTAGATTGCATTAACTATTGGTAGTGAACCGGGCACTACCTTAGTGCGGGCGAGATTGTGCTGCATATTGGGGTGCCAGGCTGTTATCGGCGCAGCATGCCTTTCGCGATTAGCTCACTGATAAGGACCAGTCCCGGTGTATTCCTAGTCAATTACGCCTCTATTTATTCCGACTGCCTTATGCCTCCGTAAGCCAGGGCAATCGCCGTTATTAGGGGGTATTTATGGGGGTATAAAGATTTATAAAGAAATTGAAAACTAATATATTCATATGGATATGGTTATTAGTCGAAAGAGACCCTAGCCTCCACAACCCTTTTAAATACAGAGGGTTATGTGCTTCAAAGTTTCTAACCCTATATGAGGCCCCCCATTAAGAAGTTAATGTGAGGAATGGTCATGGGTACACAGAGCAAAACAGTTAGTTTCACGCTGCAAATTACAGCGGCACAAACCTTGGAGCACCCCAATTTTGAACAGGAGTGGGAGCGCATGTTTCGTGCACTTAGCGCCGAAGGAAAGGCACTGCTACGCGCCGCGCTGAGAAAGAAGCTGGAAGAGGAGGGGCGCGACTACGTTCAATCGAAATCGCCCAAAGACCCAACCTGAGCACCGGCTTAAATTAATCTGCTACCGCCCTATACGCCGAGTAAATTCACAGGAGGTTGATTAGAAGGAGCTTTCCCAATTTACCAGAACTAGATACGGGGCCTGGGTGTTATATAGACCGGTCTCTATACTTCGCTGTCATGTGGCTCCAAGCGCCTGGGAACAACCCACAGCAACTCCTCAGGTTACGCGATGAAAAGTGAAAGGACAGCATGATCCACCGGAAGCAATTGTCTCCAACCTAGTGAATCGAACGCGGTGCTTTCTCACTGAGATCGGCTCAATCCAATTCCTGTCCCACTCACAAAACAACTGAGTTAGGTGCGGTTCTCCTTGAGCCTTGAAGAACTCATGATAGAAACACTTCGTCACGCGCATCGTGTAGGTATTCTCCCCAATGCGTTGTTCTTCGAAAGCAAACACTCGACCATACATTGCAGGTATCTTCTTTGATGAGTAGTTAACGAGCGAATTCATCGGGTCCCGGGAAAGAGCCAGCATGATCTTAGTGCCCCATCGGATGGCTTTCTGATTGGGGAGTAACAACGCTTCCAAAAGAACTGCTCTGATCTCATCAGCTGGAAGCGAGAGTGTCACCAGGTATGAGTGCGATGCAAGTACCAAGCAGGCCAATTCGAGATGGAATCGTTCTGTAGGACTTGAAACTAAGGTTGAGTTCTCTGAAATGAGCTTATTTGCAGAGTCGCTCACGTTTTGCGATGACCCGCGATGAGTTGATCTCGAAACGCGTGGTTTGAGTGCTCGGGTGAAATGTCGTAGGTACTGACGTCGCATCGGATGATCATATACCTAAATGTCTGAAACTGAAATTTTTCAATGTACGCTAAACAAACGATAGCTGCATATCTATCGATAAGCTAGTACTCCGGGATGACTCGTGCATCACATAACATGCAGTTGAATTCAGTCGCTACGCTCGTTCGGACGAAGCGCCTACGGTCAAAATGTGAGTCACATTTTGATCCTCGGCGTCTTCGCCCCTTAACTCGGTGTCGAGGTCGCCTGAGAGGTGAGGGCGGACGTGGCCGCTTCGCCTACGACCAGACCTTACCAATCGCCAGGTGGTGAAACCTAAGCATGATAGGACCGTGCAAGGCCCTCCGGATCAATCGTGCAAAACTGCAAGAAGCTACTTCTAGAAAAAGAAAAGGACAATAAAACAGTGATATAGCGTGTTATGGGGTCAAATCTCCCGTGTTGGGAGATTCAGCCAACGTCCGCTTTCGCCGACAAGTAGAAGCGCTAGATGAGTGCTCGAACCCCTCGCTTTACGCCAATAAATAAACCCGAGTAAATGAAAGCTGATCGCTCGTTTGTTTTATGATGGGAGCTAAATCACATACATAACCATGCCGACAGCTGGAGCCCATGGATGGAGCAATTTTTTACTGCAATTGGAACCTATGCGAAACAGGCCACTCCTGCGTTGTTTGCTATCGCCCTCGCTTGTGGCATTGCCCTTTTTTCTCCAGAGCAGTGGATTACGGCAATGGGCATTTCTGAGTTTAGGAACGAGTACCGTAGCCTGTTGGGCGGTGCATTTCTATTTAGCGGGTGTACCGTGGCGACTCGCTTGATTTTTGCTTCCTGCGGCTTTGTTCGTCAGCGTTTCGTCTGGTGGCGAAATGAGAAGAGACTGCAAGAGAGACTGCGGAACCTAACGCCTGACGAAAAAGCCTATCTCCTTCCGTATATCAAAGATCAAGTTACATCGCGTAAGTTCTGCGAGGAAGATGGAATAAAGGGGAGTCTTGTACACAAATCATTTCTCGTTCGGGCTAGCCAGATTGGATCGTGGTTAGAAGGCACTGATTTCGTCCTACAACCGTGGGTCAGGGGATACTTGGAAAAGCATCCTGAATGCCTGGACGGCTATACGGAGAACATCGAGACTCACCCCGCGCGATGGTAGTGGCCAGGTGTCGCAGCGCTCTAGCTTTTTTCTCCAATAGCAATGATGAGATAGCGAAGTCCGCTCCTGGCCCCAAAGCGGACATTTGACTCACGGCAATGAGTGCACATTTTTAGGCGAAAGCAGACGCTGGCCGAACCCCCCAAGGCGTAGAGCCCAATCTTCCAAGTTTCGTGCGGAAGTTTCAAAATCCATGCGAAGGTACAGGAGAGGGGACTTGGCCCAAGAAATAGGGGCTTAGACATTAATCTTCGAGTGCTCAACCCGGAAGTCGGCGAGAGGTAAACTGGGAGGCACCGGTTGTAAGTACTCTAGTACGGACAATGAATGCTGTCCGCCGATTCCGTCATCAATCTGGCTATAGCTGCTACACCCCAAAGAATTTGATTTGGGTTCAACCTTCAAAACTACGACCCACATAGATCCAAACGCGATCTGCTGATCAGTCAAAATCCAAATTCAAATCCAATCTTGACCTGATCAAAGGCAGGTCAGGTAGACCTATTACCACAGCCTCGAAATTCTGCCTCGAATATCCCTTAGGAGCAGTGGGGTAGCTAACCACGTTCCAATCTCACAAGTGCGACCAGTCTCATAATTAGTGCTGTTTCACACGTTGCTGTGGACAGACTTGTGCCCAAATACTTCATTTAACATAATATATATTATACGCACATGTGGATAAATGGGCGGAAATACACAGAGACTGCTATTCAAGTGTTTGAGGCGCGATTTTGGCGTTCATTGGCTATCCGGATGAATGCTCCCGCGGAACTTCGGCCGCGACTGTTAGTCGATTAACTATGCGCGAGCCACTCACGTCATAGCCACTGCTACCCGTACTCCATTGATTACCGGTGCATTGCTGCTGTCGCTGGCGTTACATGGTTCGCTGGTTGGTTGGTGGCTTCAACGAGACATCAACAAAGAGCCACCGCGTTCTCCGTCAACGCGACCGGCAGTACAGTTCGAAACAAGCGTTGCTGATACTCAGACCCTGCAACCCGAACTGCTGCCAGCGCCCGCTGAACCCACAGAACCCTCTGAACTGATAGATCTCACAAGCGCTAGAATTGACCTGGTACCGCCAACAGCCTCCACCAATGCGATTTCAGGCCAAAAACAGCCCTTGGATAAATCGCCATCTGTAGCGCTGGATCTTGATCAGGATGTGATTGCAGACATCGTCCGCAGTATTGAGGCTGACTACGTGGTCAATGAGAAACTGACAGACACGGGTGCCGTGGCAATGGATACTGCGCTGGCCGCACACCTGAATGGCGCGCCCCGGCGCGTTGCAGCGACTCAGGATGCCAAGTCAGGCGATAGCACCTATATGGGCGGCGCCTGGGTGGATCAGGTGCGCATGGGTGACCGGTGCTTTCGGGTGGTACGCCCGATCCAATCGATCCGATGGGTCATGAGGCTTGGTACCGCCTGGCATGCAAGTAGTTGCAATCACTCTCCCGGATACGAATGCGCACTAAATAACGTTATTATGTTAAATAAACGTAGCACCACTGTATCTCTGCTTGGCAGCTTACGCTGAAATAACCTTGCCGGGATTAAGAATGCCCTTGGGATCGAGCGCGTGTTTTAGAGTGCGCATCAGGTCGATTTCGATCTCGCCTTTGGAATACGCTAGGTAGTCGCGTTTCTCCAGACCGATACCGTGCTCGGCTGAAATACTGCCGCCCAGGTTGCGCAGTTCACCGTAGACAACCTCTTCCACCGTCTTGTGATCGGGGATATTGCCCACGACCAAGTGGATGTTGCCGTCGCCAAGATGGCCAAACACAACGACGCGGGTCTCGGGTAACCGCTCGGCTAACGCCTGCTCCATGGCAGCTACATAGGTCTGCATGTCCCGCAGCGGTAGACTGATATCAAACGCCGCCATCGGCGCCATGGCCTCAATCAAGGACGCGACATCGTCGCGCATGGCCCACAATTGCTCTGCCTGTTGCCCGGACTGGGCGATCACGGCGTCGGCGATAGTCCCCTCCTCCATCAGTTCACCCAATACCGAGGTAAACAACGCCTCCTCGCGATCTTGGAACTGACCCTCGGATTCCACCAGAACGTAATATGGGTAATCGATGGGTAGAAACGTTTGGTGGGTGGCCAGTTCTTCAACCATAAAGCGGTAGTGATTGGCCCACATCACTTCGAAACTACTGAGTTTTCCTTCCAAATGACTTTGCAGGTGCCTGAGTAGTGCTGCCACGTCGTCAAAGCTATTCATGCCCAGGAAGGCAGTTTGACGAGCGTTGGCCGCTGGCCGCAGACGTAGCACCGCGCGAGTGACGATGCCCAGCGTGCCCTCGCTGCCGATAAATAACTGCTTCATGTCATAGCCTGCATTGTTCTTGAGCACCTCGTTGAGGGAACTCATGACTCTGCCGTCTGGCAATACCACCTCCAGCCCCAATACCTGCTCGCGCATCATGCCGTAGCGCACCACGGCATTGCCCCCCGCGTTAGTGGCAATCAATCCGCCAACTTGAGCTGAGCCGCGCCCGCCCAGATCGACGGCAAACTGCCAGCCGGCCTCGGCTGCGGCATCCTGTACAGACTCCAATACGGCACCGGCCTGCACGCGCAGTGTGCCCGCATCAGGGTCGCAGTGTTCGATGCTCTGCATGCGTTCCATGGACAGCACCAGATCGCCCGCCTCGCAGGTAATACCATCCACCAGGCCGGTTAATCCGCCCCAGGGTACGACTCGTTGATCCTGTTCATGGCATAACGCCATGACCCGGGAAACCTCTTCGGTTGTACGTGGGCGCGCAATCGCCATTGCCGGGCACTCCCCCCTCCCCCAACTGTGATTAGGGCGGCTGCGCACATCGTCNCCCGCCAGTACGCCATTGGCGCCGACGATTTGTTGCAGTTGTTCGATGAGGTTCATAAGCAGCTTTATTCCGTGATCCGGGTGCGCATGTTGCGCGCAGTTATCAGGGGCGAAAGTGTGAATGTGTGTCGGTGACAATTCAACCCCGTGGGCCTGCGCCATGCTAAGGTATTGGTTTTATATCGGACGCCACGCATGAAAAACATTCTTGTGACCGGTGCCAACAAGGGCATTGGTCTGGCTGTGGCCAGCGAAATTTTGCGCGCCGCAGTAGATACATACGTCGTGCTCGGGTCGCGTGATATGGCACGGGGCCATATAGCGGTTGCGTCACTAGTGGCGCAGGACGCCACCTGGGCAGATCGGATAACGCTGCTGGAACTTGACGTCTGTGGTGATCAATCAGTGCAGCGCGCCCGGGATAGCTGGATGCAGCAGCGCCTCGATGTGGGGCTTTATGGCATCGTCAACAATGCCGGGCTGGGCCAGGGTACGGTCGCCCAAACTGTGGATGTTAACGTGTATGGCGTGCACCGCGTCTGCGAGGCCTTCGCTCCTCTGCTTGGCCCCGAGGGTCGAATTGTTAATGTCACTTCGGCGTCAGGCCCCAACTTTGTTGCCCACTGCTCGGCGGATCGTCAGGCGTTTTTCACTGACAAGACGATTGATTGGTCGTCGCTACAGGCGTTTATCCAGGAGTGTGGCGAACTCGAGCCTGACGTGGTCCAGCGCATGGGCTTTGGCAGTGATTCGCCTTACGGTTTCTCCAAGGCGTGTGCCAACAGCTATACCCTGTGGTTGGCAACCCAGCACCCGGAGCTGGTGATCAATGCCTGTACGCCCGGCTTTATTGAGACAGATCTCGGCAAGGAATTTCTCGGTGCTCGCACCCCGCAGGAAGCCGGTATGAAACCGCCCGCCGCAGGTGCAAAAGTGATTATCGAACTACTGTTCGCCAGCCCCAGAGGTAGTGGCCACTACTATGGCAGCGATGCCCTGCGCAGCCCGCTGAACCGCTACCGGGCGCCGGGCTCACCGGAATTCACTGAGGGGAACTGAGATCATTCTGTCGCCGGCAAACGACCCCATATACACTCTGCCCGCCTGGGCCACAGCAACCGTGGCTGCCCCCATGGGACTGCCTTTGCCCGAGTACACAGGTTTTATGTCGGCCATGTCATCCGGGTTAATCGACACAATTGTGTAGGCCAGGCCACAGGATTGATAAGGCTGCTGGAAGCATGGCAGTAAGTTGAACAGTTTGTCGGTATGGGTGGCAACCCACAGGCGCCCATCCGGGCCCCAGGTGCTGTTGTCGCCATTGGCAACCGGCGCTTTGTCGACTACCTCGCCTGTGTCGATATCAACCTTCCACACCTCGCCGGTTAGGTACATATTGGCGAATACATGGCGGTTATCTGCGGCTATTTCAATTCCGTTGGGTTGTGCAGCTTCGGTGCCTGCAATAATGACCGGGCCTGTTTCCGGGCGCCAGTGCCAGAGATCGCCAGTATTCATGCCCACCAGGCCTTTGGCGGTGGCCATATTCATGCTGGTCTTGAACATGCGCGTGTAAATGACATCGCCAGTGTTAAGGCCTACTACATCGTTCACAAATGTTTCCGCGTGGGGCAGTACGCAGCCGCGCCAGCGCAACTGGGTGGCATCACCGCTGCCCAGCACTTCAAACAGCTCAATTCGCTCACCCGAGGGGGCATGGTTAACCACCAGATAGCGCCAGCGGTTATTGTCCAGGCGGTGCAGGTGGGTGCCGTGCGGGCTTAACGAGGCCGCATCCAGCACGGGACATGCGCTGTCTCCCCAGCGATGTAGCGCGTTATTAATGTGCGTGTCTGCAGTGATGAGCGGTGTGAGACGCTCGGAATCCGTATCAAACAGCGAGATGCCGCCCGAGTCTTTTCCCATATGGCCAAAGTGTGCGAGCAGCAGATGGCGCTCATCAGGCAGCGCGGCAATATCCTCAGGCGTACCAATGTCACAGTACACGCGCGTATCGCCCGTTGTCTGACAATCGTTGATAGCGATATGCGGATCACTGCAGGCAGCAAGTAGAAAGATCAGGCTCAATATGAGCAGGCATTGACGCGTCATAGAATTTCCGGTTGTTATTAAAATATTGATCTGCGCAGCTCTGACTGATTCAGGGCATGGTTCCGGCCCAGCGAATGGCTTCGGTAATCAGCGCCTGGAATTCAGGTATCTGGTAGGTCACAGCCTGATGACCAATCGCCGTATAGAACACTCTACCCTGCCCCACCGAATGTCGCCAGGTAATGGGATGTTCGCCCGGCATGGTATCAGTGCCGAAGATGCTTTCGCCTTTCTGGCTGTAGGAGTCTTCGTCGAGTGTCAGCAGAATGTCGTAGCCCTTATTCCGTGGATTCTGGTCAAAGGCATACCACTCTTCCTGCGCGATCCGCCAACGGTCGGGCAAATGTGCAGTCATGCCTGTTTCCAGTTCGCTGCGCAGCACGTCCGCATCCTGAAATTGCGGGTGCATGGTATGTCCTGCGAACTGAGCGCCAATGAGAGTGTCCACGTACCACTGCCATTTGTACTTAGGGTCGCCGCCAGCGGCGTGAATGCCTACCCAGCCGCCGCCGTGTTCGATGTAACTCTTTAAAGCCGCACGTTGATCCGGGGTGAGTACATCGCCGGATACATTGTTCCATACCACTGCCTTGAAACGCGCCAGGTCCTGCGCATTGTGCGTGGCGGCATTGTCGGTCAGGGTAATGTCCCAACCCTGTGCGCGCGCGATATCCCGTAGCATGTTTTCACCGGCAGGCATGGCGTCCCGGTGGACAAAGCCGTTGGCCTTGGTGAGGACCAATACCGCCGGACGGGTGTATTCTGGCAACTCTGGCGGCTCGTATTCATAGACATTGCGCTGGATCATGCCGGTGTAGCGCCCGAAGCCGTAGGCGGCCAGCGCCAGCAGGCAAACCAGCACTAGCAGCACCTTCAAACTCATCAGTTTTGCCATGCGCATTCTCCTGTTAGATCAGGCCTTCAGCCAGTTGCCGGGCGGCGTAATCCGCGGCTCGCGCGGTGAACGCCATGTAGGTGAGCGACGGATTCACGCAAGACGACGAGGTCATGAACGAACCATCGGTGACGAACAGGTTGGGTACGTCGTGTGCCTGATTGTATTTGTTCAGCACGGCCTGGGCAGGATCATTGCCCATGCGTGCAGTGCCCATTTCATGGATGCCCTCGCCGGGTATGCTCATGTCCGTGCCGCCTGGTAGTGTGAGCACGGCCCCGGCCGCTTTCATCAGGCGATCTGCCTGGCGTCCGGCATCGGCCTGCATATTGATCTCGTTGTCGCTCCAGGTGAAGTCAAAGGCCACCTGGGGAATACCAAATCGATCGACTTTGTTCGGGCTGAGGAACATGCGGTTACTTTCCCTGGGCAGGCACTCGGAGAAATACGAGAGTACCCACAGCCACTGGCCGGGCTTGCGCAGCGAATCCTTCAGGTCTGCGCCGAAGCCTTTGCGATTGAAACTGGTGCTCCAGTCCATGCGCACCGTGTAGGTCTGGTAGCCGTAGCCGCGGATAAAATCAGCGTCTTCGTCCTGACCCTCAAGGTTGCGAAAGCGCGGGATGTATAAACCTGTAGGACGGTTACCACTGTAGTAACTGTCCATGTTGTCGAGAAAGACGCCCATGCTCGATGTACCCAGGGCGTGGTCCATCATGTACTTGCCCAGGGCACCGCTGCTGTTGGCGAGGCCATTAGGGAACGCGTCGCTTTTGGAGTTCATGAGAATCTGGGTAGACCCTATCGTCGACGCACACAGGAAAAACAGGCGAGCGCTGTAGCTTGCGCGCTCGCCGGTCTGGGTGTCGATGACCTGCACATCACTGATTTTGCCCGTCGCCGGATCGTGGATAAGTCGTTCCACGACGGCATTGGCGATAACGGTGAGCCGACCTGTGGCTTTCGCCGCCGGCAGTGTCGAACTTTGGGAACTGAAGTAACTTCCGGTGGAACAGCCGCGCGGACAGGGGCCGCAATAGTGACAGGCACTGCGGCCTGGCAAGTCTTCGGTCAGAATAGCGACGCGGCTATTGGTGAGCGTGACGTCAGGTGCTTTCTTCTTCAGCCGTTCGCCAATGGTTTCCTCCAGCGCGTACCAGGGCATGGGCTTTTGAAATTCGCCATCGGGCAGCTGAGCCAGGCCTTCCTTGCGACCATTGACGCCAATGAACTTCTCGACATGACTGTACCAGGGCGCCATCTCCTCGTAGTCCACCGGCCAGGGTATGCCATGCCCGTCGCTGGCATTGGCTTTGAAGTCCTGCGAGCTGAAGCGATACGTTTGCCGTCCCCAGATCAGTGAGCGTCCGCCGACAACATCTGCCCTGGCCCACATAAAGGGCTTGTCGGGATCGTCGTCATAGGGGTTCTGTTTATCGTTGTTCCAAAAATGGCGGGTCGCCTCGTTAAAGGAGTGCGTCACCCTGCTCTGCACCGGATACTCTTCTGCGTAAAGCTCCCGGGGTTTTTTGGCCTGATAGGGAAATTTCCAGCTCGGCGCGTGCTCGCCAACATAATCGACACTGTGTCTGATTGGCTTGCCGCGGTCCAGCACCAACACTCGCAAGCCTTTTTCGGTGAGTTCCTTGGCGGCCCAGCCACCTGAAATTCCGGAGCCCACCACAATAGCGTCAAAGTCGTATTGCGTACTGTTAATGGTGTCACTCATGATTCAACCACTCCCGCCCAGGTACTGTCGTTCGGTGACAGCGGGAGATGGCCGTCGAACTGCATGGGCATTGGGTTATAGCGTAATACTTCCTTGGCGCCGCGCTCGGAGGTAAAGAAACCCCAGATAGTGAGCTCCTTTAACTGACAGATAAATGGCGCATCGCTGATGAAGTCGCGCTGCACGTTGCCGAATTCATACCAGGGGTGGTCGCTGGCAGCTGACTCCAATGCCTCGAGTATGTCGCGTTGGGCTGGGGCTGTGAGTTGGTCAAAGGCCATGCCGTATTGCTGTGGAATGCGCGTTTCGAGATCAATCATGCCGACGTCGAAGATGGCCCGTTCGGTCGCGTTAAACCAGTCGGAGACCATCAGTTCGATGAAGTTGGGCACACCCGCGTCGATAGCGCCAGGCGTGTCACTGCGTGGGATGATCGTTTCGCAGGCCGCCGCGAGAATCCGCCGCTGCGCCGCTGACAGGTAACTGGCCTTGCCAGCGTTGTAATTTGGCGCCGTGGCCAGATGAGCGCGCTGTGCATCCGACAGTGCCAATCCGAGTTGGCTGGCTGTCATGCCGCTGACCATTACCGCCGCACATTGTAGAAATTCTCGTCGATTCATGCTGTTTTACTCCGCGCAAAAATCCCGGGCAACAGGCCTATCAATAGGGTAACGACCAGGCACGCCAGGCCGCGGTACTCCCAGATACCAAAATAATAACCGCCTGCCTTGAAAGCACTGTAACCCCAATAAACCGGTTCGATTCCGGTGAGGTGATAGAGCTCGTAGAAAAGAACGGCCGTGGCCGGCAGCAGCGAGTAAAGATACAGGCCGATCAAAATCGCGATGGCCCAACGCTTCGGATTCCACATATGCGCCTACCCCAGATGCCTGCGAATAAAAGCAATGCCATCCCGATAGAGTTGCTCCGGGCTATCATAGGCATTGCGCCACACGTTTGCAGCCTCTGCCAGGCCAGGGTCTGAGGTGCCGAAGGCTTCGATCACCAGCCACCCTGAATAATGAATATCCTCTAGTGCGGCAAAGGTCCCGGCCCAATCCACTTGTCCAGTACCCAGCGTGCCGCGGTGGCTTTCGCTCAGGTGAACATGGTTAATGCTATGCTGAATCGACTTGAGCGCAACAGAAGGTATCGGGTCTTCGATGTTTGCGTGGTGGGTATCGTAGTGCACGCCAACATTGGCACGGCCCACCTGCTCTACCATGCGGTGGCCATCCGCCGCCGTATTGATCAGGTAAACCTCAAAGCGATTGAGTACTTCCAGGCCGAGCTTGAGGTCGACGCCAGCGGCGTACTCGCCTGCTGCACACAGGTAGTCTGCCGACCAGTCCCACTCCTGCTCGGTGGCGCCACGTCCCGTGAAGTACTTGTGGGCCTGGTATATGCCGCCGATGAGGATCTCCGCGCCTATGGTCGCCGCATCGTCAATGGCCGCTTTGATGTTTTCCAGCGCCGCTGCTCGAATGGCAGCATCCGGGGAGATGGGGTTGGTCTCGGGCCCGACAAAGGCCGATGCGGTGCGCGCCAGGTTAAGATCATCACAAGCACTGGCCAGCGTTTTCAGGTCCGCTGCGCTGTGGCCACTCATGGGTATTTCTACACCGTCGTAGCCCGCTGCGGCCAGGCCCTCAAAAACGGGAATACTGGCCGGGGTGGTCTCCACACCCCAGAGCAGCATGTTCATTCCTATTTTGACGTTCAATGTGTGTCACCCTGCCCGTGAATGGACTCGGCACCATCACCGCCGCGCTGCCGGTCATAGAGCCAGATAACCCCGAATACCGGCAGTAACAGCAGCGGAATCCAGGCGACTGATTGGAAGGATTCTACCGAAGCGTATCTCACAGCGGTTTCCATGGCCTCAGGTGACAGCGTGGCGAGTTGGTCGGCGCCACCGGCGGCTTCGGCCTTGGCCGCATCGAAAATGCCGCCCATCCGCGGCAACACGAACTGGATCGACATACCGCCGGCAAAGCCCATGAGGCCCATCGCCATGGCGCCTCCGCGGGGGAAACGCTCGCCGACAATGCCAAGCATGGTCGGCCACATGTAGCACACACCAATGCCCCACACGGTCGCCGCGGCAAAGGCAAGCGCCGGGGTGTTGGCCAGGCTGAGCAGGTAAAGCCCGATGCCGGCGGCAAGGCAGCTCACAAACATCAGGCCTACCGATGAAATACGCTCGACAATGGGTCCCGCAAAGTGGCGCATCACGAACATCAGTGCGCTCACATACACCAGTAACAGAATGCCCCGCATGCCGACAATGTTGGACAGTGCAATATTGACCCACTGCCCAGGAGCAAGCTCAGCTGCTGCGGTAAGGAACATACAGGCCCAGAACACCCAAAACAGTGGGCGCTTGAGCAATTCTGCAAACATGTCGCCATAGCTCACACCGGCGGCAACACGCTCGGTTTCCGGAAACTGTGAGCTGGCCACCATCCAGGTCAGCACGACCGCCGGGATTAGCAGTACGAACATATTGATCTCCCAGGGAATGCCGACGGCGCTAATCGCCACGCCCAGCAGCCCGCCAACAACAATACCTGCTGGCCACCAGGCGTGCAGGATGTTTAAGCGATGGGTTTTTTCCTCAGGGAACAGTGCTGCAACCATAGGGTTTGAGGCTGCCTCCACTGCGCCCCAGCCCAGCCCGGTTAACAACAGACTTGCCAGCACAACCATCTCCACCGTTAGGCCTACCGGCATCACGGTGGCCGCGAGCAGACCCAGTGCGCCGGCAATATAGCCCAGCGCCGACAGCAGTAGCATGCGCTTCATGCCCACCAGATCGACCAGGGCGCTACCAAACAGCAGTGTCAATGCAAAGCCGGTAAAAGTAATCCCGAGTGCTTCGCCGACCATGGCGGCAGAATTGGCCAGGTCGATCTGGTCGTATATGTCTGCCTGCAAGTTGGGCGCGATATTGGCACGGACCGCGAACCCCAGGCCAATCATGAATATGGATAGATTGCCCACGTAATAGAGACGCTTGCGGTTGATCTCGGTATTGGTCATCACATGTTCCACTATTGTTATTGTTAGTCTGGTTTATTCGATGCCGAGTATACGCCGATTGGCGGCATCGTCGGTGCCTGCGCCGGCAAAGTCATCGAAGGCTTTATCTGTCGTGCGAATCATATGGCGCTGGATAAACTCAACACCCTCCGCCGCCCCGTCTTCGGGGTGTTTCAGACAGCACTCCCACTCCAGTACGGCCCAGCCGTCGAAACCGTACTTGGCAAACTGGCTGAAAATACCGGAAAAGTCTACCTGGCCATCGCCCAGAGAGCGGAACCGACCGGGACGATCTTTCCAACCCTGGTAGCCGCCATACACGCCGCTGCGACCATTCGGGTTGAATTCCGCATCCTTGACGTGAAACATCTTGATTCGCTCTCGGTAAAATTCGATGAACTGCAGGTAATCCAGCTGCTGCAGCAGAAAGTGGCTGGGATCGTAAAGAATGTGTGCTCGAGGATGTTGGTTAGTCGCGTCCAGGAACATCTCGAAGGTAATGCCGTCGTGCAGGTCTTCGCCCGGGTGAATTTCATAGCACAGGTCCACCCCGGCCTCATCAAAGGCATTGAGAATGGGTGTCCAGCGTTTACCCAGCTCGGCAAAACCGGTCTCCACCAACCCCGCGGGACGCTGCGGCCAGGGATACATGGTGTGCCATAGCAAGGCACCTGAGAAGGTCGCATGGGCATTGATTCCGAGATTCGCGCTGGCTTTGGCGGCAAGGCGCAATTGCTGTACGGCCCACTCCTGACGCGCACTGGCGTTGCCGCGCACGGCTTCAGGGGCAAAGCCATCGAACAACTCATCGTAGGCCGGGTGAACCGCCACCAACTGTCCCTGCAGGTGCGTGGACAATTCGGTGATCTCGACGCCGTTTTCACGGCAAATACCCTGCAACTCCTGACAGTAGTCCTTGCTGTCGGCAGCCTTTTCGAGATCGATGAGGCTGGACTCCCAAGTCGGCACCTGGACGCCCCGATAGCCGAGGTCACCGGCCCATCGGGTAATGTTTTCCAGCGAGTCGAAGGGCGCCTTGCTATCGATAAACTGGGCGAGAAAAATCGCGGGTCCTTTCATGATCGTTTCCTTCGGTTAAAGGTGTTCGAGACGATGCCATTTGATGTCACTGCTTCCGGCCCGCACAGCGAGTTCGATAAAGGCCATGCCACGCACGGCTTCGGCGATGCCGGGGCAGTCGGCGCTGCGCGCATCCGGAGCAACGCCCTGCTCAACGGCGTTTATCTGGCCTGCAAAAGCGACATAGAGATTGGCGAAGGCTTCCAGATAACCTTCGGGATGCCCCATGGGCGTGCGGGTATTCGCCGCCGCCATGGCGCCCAGGTAGCCTCCCCCGGTGCGCAGCATCTGGGTGGGTCGGTCGGGCCATTTGAGCCACAGGGTATTCGGCTCCTGTTGCGACCACTCGAGGCCGCCCAGCGTGCCGTATACACGGATGCGCAATGCATTCTCCTCGCCCACGCACACCTGGCTGGCATGTAGCAGGCCTTTGGCACCGCCGCCGAAGCGCAGCATAATAGAGCCGTCGTCATCCAGGGTGCGCCCTTCCACGAACGCAGTGAGGTCAGCGCAGATATCCTCGATCTGCAAACCCGAAACATACTCCGCCAGATTCGCCGCGTGCACGCCTATGTCGCCCATGCAACTGCTGACACCGGCCCGGGTGGGATCGAGCCGCCATGCGGCCTGCTTGTTGTCGGCGTCTTCCTCGCGGTCGGCGAGCCATCCCTGCGGATATTCAACAACGACCTTACGCACCACGCCGAGTTCGCCGCGCGCTGTGCGCTCGCGCGCTTCCTTGACCAGTGGGTAACCGTTATAGGTGTGGGTCAGTCCGTACAGTTGTCCGGTGGCAGCGACGATGTCTCTGAGCGCTAGTGCCTGAGCGAGGTCAAAGGTGGCAGGTTTGTCCGAGAGAACGTGAAAGCCCGCTTCCAATGCGGCTTGGGCAATCGGAAAATGCAGATGATTAGGCGTGACAATGGCCACAAACTGCATACGCTCCGTCGCGGGCAGGGCCGCCTCTGCTGTCAGCATCGTCTCGAAGTTGGGATAACAGCGTTGTTCGCCTAACCCCAGTGCCAGACCTGAGCGCAGCGCCCTGTCCGGATTGCTGCTGAACGCGCCGCAGACGAGGTCAATCTTGCCGTCCAACGCCGCCGCCATCCGGTGCACTTCACCGATAAAGGCCCCTTCGCCGCCACCGACCATGCCCATTCTGACCCGGGTCATCGCCTTTACTCCCAAAGATTATTGATAGTCGCCCCTGCAGTGTGCCGTTCCATGGTCCACATTGCTTGGAAAATTTCCGTTATCATTAGAATGAATTCGGCGTGCCAGACCTAATATGACAAATCTTGTTTTCGACTCCCTTGACCAGTTACAGACACAACTCGGGGTGCTGGAGTTGATTCCGGACACCCATGCCTGGATGAAGAACACCCAGGGCGAGTTTGTTTACGGCAATACCCTGTTCACCGCGCGTTTTGGTATGGGGCACCCCGGAGAGCTGCTGGGTAAGACCGACTTTGATCTCGCGCCTCCCGACCTCGCACAGCGCTATACCGAGGATGACCGGCGCGTACTTGCCGGTGGTAGGGTGAACGATCGCCTGGAGATGATCGGGTCTGCGGCTGAATCGCTGGAGTGGTTTCTCACATCGAAGTGGCCGGTGTTCAACGCCACGGGCGCAATCATTGCCAGTTTTGGCATGAGCCGTCATCTGAACCCGAGTGAGCGCACTGCCATCTCCTATCGCGAACTGGATGTGCCCATACGCTACATCCAGGCCCACTTCGCCGAGAGCCTGTCCGTAGCCGATCTCGCCAATGCCAGTAATCTTTCCGTCAGCGCACTCGAGCGTCGTTTTCGGCAGCACTTGGGCAAGACACCACACCAATACATTATTGAAGTCCGCCTGGAACACGCCAGGCAACTGTTGCTTGAGACAGACATCCCGATTGGGGCGATCGCGGCTGAAACCGGGTTTGCCGATCACAGCCACTTAAGCCGCAGCTTTCGCCAGCACTACGGTCAGTCCCCAAGCAGTCTGCGCCGCTAGGATCAGGGCAACTCCTTGATGCGGATATTCCGGTACCACACCTTGTCGTAGTGGTCCTGGAAGCCGATATGGCCCTTGAACAAGGTGCCGTACTTGGGCCGAGAGGTGAATTTGCTCTTTTCGTAAAGGGCCTTCCATTCCGGACTGCCCTGTTCGAACTGCGCAGTGATGCGGCCATTGAGCCAGAATTCGACGTTTGCACCGTCGGCGATAATGTGTACCTCATTCCAATAGCCCGCCGGTTTGGAGGTATCGTGATCAGGCACAATCATGTCGTAGTAGGCACCTGCGCGATGACTGGGGATGCTGGCGTCTTTGTGCAGTGCGTTGTCGAGCACCTGCATCTCATAGCCGGTGTGGTGCATGGTGCGACCACTTTCATCGGCGCGGATAAAGATGCCGCTATTGCCGCCCGGGCTGATGGCCCACTCAAGTTTCAGCTCAAAATTGGCGAACTGCTCGCGGCTCATAAGATCGCCACCCCAGCCGACTCTGGCCAGACAGCCGTTCTCGATCGCCCAACCCGAATTGACGGAATCCTCTTTGTAACTCCGCCATTGGTCAAGCGACGAACCATCGAATAGCATGCGCCAGCCGGTGCTCTGTTCTTCTCCAGTCAGCCCGCTCACACATTCTGCAGGATCGATGACGGGATCGCTTCCACAAGCACTGAGACTCCACACGACGACTGCGCTCAGCAGGGTTCTTATTGTCATATCCGTCATTCCTCAGTGGAGCGCGTAATTGAGCCCGAGGCGAATAGTCACGCCGGGGCCAGGGAATCCAACAGCAGTATAGTAATCCTCGTCGAACACATTATCCGCAGACAGCGCTATGCGCCAGTGGTTCGCAGGTCGCCGGTTAACACTCAGACCGAGAAGGTGGTAGTCGTCCAGCGTCGATTGAACGGCCTCTCCCGTGTGGCGATACAGTGCGGCCGCGCTCCACCGGGGATTGATATCCCAGGTTTTTGAAATGGCAAACGGCGGGGCGGCAAACAGCCGCTGGTCGTACTCCAGTGTAATCAACATCATTTTCGCACCACTCGCCAGGGCATGACTCATTTTCTCAGCGTAGCGCTCGCGTATCGGCGTGGGCAAAGCCACCAGCGCTGCGCGGTCAAACACTGCCGCACAAGCAGCGATGTCCTCATCGGGCACATCGAAGTAGTCACGCTGGAGATAACGCAAACCCGTCGCGCTATAAGCGCATAACTGTCCCTCAGTCGATTGCGTGTAGACAATCGCGTGTTCGGTAAAAAACGCTGTAGCGGCCGTAGCACTCAATTCGTTGGCGAGCACGGGATGACTGCGCATCGGCCAGACAATGTCCAGGGTTTTTCCCGCCAGGGGCACGAACACAGCTTCCCCTGCGGCAACGCCCAGTGATTCCCAGTATTGCGCCAGCTGCCGGTTGGTTTCGTCTTCTTGAAAACCAATTTTGCTGTTAGTCCAGCGGTCCTCCCAGAATGAGGCTTCCATCTCAGGCTACCTGGCCTGATATGGCTGCCGCCAGTGCCAGGCAGCGTTGCGCCTCTTCGACGTGCAGTGCCTCAACCAGGCGGCCGTTTACCACGACGACGCCTTTCCCCTCGGCCTGCGCCGCCTCAAAGCCTGCGATAATTTCGCGAGCGGCAGCGACTTCAGCATCGCTGGGTGCGAAAGCCGTGTTCGCTGCGGCCAGTTGTTTGGGGTGAATCAAACTCTTGCCATCAAAGCCGAGGTCTCGTCCCTGCTGACAGGCGAGCTGGAGTGCCTCATCGTTGTCGAGGTCTAGCGCAACGCCGTCGATCACATCCAGGCCATTCGCTCTGGCAGCATAAACACATAGATTCAGCGCGGCAATGAATCCCAGACGGTCCGGTGTGTGCCTGACCCTGGTGTCCTTGGCCAGATCAGAGGTGCCCAGCACAATACCCGCCAACCGCGGGTGCGCTGCAGCGACTTCACTTATATTCAGTATACAGGCAGGCGTTTCAGCCATTAGCCAGATGTCGATATTGTCATCACAACCGGCGCGGTCTGCGGCCACAACGGCCTGTTCGACATCTGCAGCGGTAGATAGCTTGGGAAATAACAGACCTTGCGGTGGCGCACCACAGGCAGCAATCGCGGCGAGGTCATCAGCTGCCCAGGGCGAATCCATGGCATTGGTACGAACAATAACTTCACGATAGCCGTAGCCACCCTCTTCCAGGGCCGCAACAACCTGTTCGCGAGCGACTTGCTTCGCTTCAGGAGCTACTGAATCTTCGAGGTCGAGAATTAGGCAGTCGACTGGCAACTGGCGAGCCTTATCCAGAGCGCGCGGGTTGGAACCGGGCATATACAGCATGGATCGGCGGGGGCGTACAGACATATTTTCTTCCAGGCTAGATAGACAATAGGCGCGAGTCCTGACGGCAACCAGTTCACTGTTGAACCGGCGCCGAAGGTCTGCGCGCCTACCATATCAAAGTAGCGTGTCGGGGACGAAGCCCCGCAGCGATCTATTCGAAAATTTCACCTGCGGCCAGCTTGTCCGAGACAATGGCGGGTGCTTTAAAGCGTTCGCCGTAGGCCGCTTCCAGCTCGGCGCAGCGGTCGATGAAGCGCTGCAAACCGTAGGTGTTCACGAATTGGATAAAGCCGCCGGTCCAGACCGGTGCGCCAATACCCATGATTGAGCCGATGTTGCCATCGGCCACACTGCGCAACACGCCGCCTTCCAGACACTTGAGCGACTCAATGACCTGGCGGAACAGCAGGCGATCCTTGATATCCTGGGCCGGAAGATCAGTTTCCGGCTTGTGGTAAAGGTCGAGCAGCGTTGGCCACAGCGAGCGACTGCCGTCCGCGGCGTACTCGTAAAAACCACCGCCGTGGTGGCGCCCGCCTCGTCCGTGCTCATCGACCATAGTGGCAATGACTGCGCGGCCCACACTTCCGTCACCCCATTGATCGAGAACGCCCAGATCCGCGTGGGTCTGCCCTGCTTTTTTAGTGAGTTCCAGGCTGACTTCATCATGAACCTGCAAGGGGCCCACAGGCATACCAATCGCCTTGCCAAGATTATCCACCTGGATGGGATGCACCCCGTCGACCAGCAGCTGCATACCCTCGTCGAGATAGGTGCCGAAAGTTCGGGAGGTGAAGAAGCCCAGTGAGTCGTTCACCACAATCGGTGTTTTGCGAATCTGTTTGCAGTAGTCAAACGCCTTGGCCAGGGCGACATCTCCGGTTTGCTCGCCACAGATGATTTCGACCAGTGGCATCTTGTCTACGGGTGAGAAAAAGTGAATGCCTATGAAGTTCTCAGGCTTGGTGGCGACCTCTGCCAACTGGGTAATGGGTAGCGTGGAGGTGTTGGAGCCCCAGATGCCGTCCTCGGCCAGATATCCCTGCAGATCTTTGGTGATCTTGTGTTTGAGCTCCATGTTTTCGAACACCGCCTCAATCACGAGATCGCAGCCCTGCAAATCCGCATCCTCTGCGGTTGGCTTGATCAATGCGAGAATGGCGTCGGCCTTTGCCTGATCCATGCGTCCCTTGGCGACCCGTTTGGCCAGCAGCGTCTCGCTGTAGGCTTTACCCTGGTCTGCAGCTTCCTGACTAATGTCCTTGAGCACCACCTCGATTCCGGCCATGGCAGACACGTAGGCGATGCCCTGCCCCATCATACCTGCGCCCAGTACGCCAACTTTAGTCGTCTTTTGAGGTTCGATATCTTGCGGTCTGCTGGCGCCTCCATTGACCTTGTTCATACCGAAGAAGAAGGTACTGATCTGGTTCTTGGCCTCAGGAGTGATGGCCAGCTCTGCCAGACCGCGGGATTCGACCACCAGGGCGGTATCGAGGTTGAGACGCGCTGCCTCTACCGCACAATCGAGAATTTTAATCGGTGCCGGCAGTAAGCCGCGGGTTTTCTGGAAAAGCATGGCTGGCGCGGCGGTAATCATCTGCGCATTGGCAGGGTGTGCCGCATTGCCACCGGGGATCTTGTGGCCTTTAACATCCCAGGGCTGTACCGCTGCAGCCTCATTGTCTTTATTTTCCAGTATCCACGCCTTGGCGCGGGGTACCAGTTCATCGACTGACGCTACCGTTTCATGAATCATGCCTGCCGCCAGAGCTTTTTCGGGGCTGACACGGGTTCCCTCCAGTAGGTATGGCAGTGCGGCCTGTAAGCCGAGCAAATTAACCATGCGAACCACGCCGCCACCGCCGGGGAGCAGGCCGAGGCTGACTTCGGGCAGACCTAACTGCACGGCCCGATTATCCCAGGCGATGCGATGATTACAGGCCAGGCAGATTTCAAAACCGCCACCCAGAGCAGCGCCGTTAATGGCCGCGACGACTGGCACGGGCAGCTTCTCCAGTGACCGCAGCTGGCCTTTGGTGAGGTCCAGTTCCTGCATGAACTGAGGGATGTCCTCTTCCTGGGCGGCCAGCAAGTCGTACAAATTGCCGCCGGCGAAGAACACCTTTTTGGCCGAGGCCAGAACCACACCGGTCAGGCCCTCTTCTGCCTGCAGCCGGGTAATCGTATCCCCCATGAGCTGCCGATACTCTTCGTTCATTGAGTTGACGGGGCCGTTCATGTCCATGGTGACTGTAACGATGCCGTCTGCGTCTTTTTCGTAAATAAATCCGCTCATAATGTTTCCTAACTCCTCAGCCAGCTCTAGACGCGTTCAATAATGGTGGAAATACCCATACCGCCACCGACACAAAGTGACAGCATGGCGCGCTTGAGATTGCGCCGCTCCAACTCGTCGAGCATGGTGCTGACCAGTATCGCGCCCGTTGCACCCAGTGGATGTCCCATGGCGATGGCGCCGCCACAAACATTGGTGACATCGTGGCTGATATCCAGGTCTTGCATATAGCGCATCGCTACGGATGCAAACGCTTCGTTGATTTCCCACAAATCGATGTCCGATTTATTGAGGCCCGCTATTTTGAGGCACTTCTGTGCCGCAGGTCCGGGTCCGGTCAGCATGATGATTGGGTCGGTCGACAGGACGGTGGCGGCGACAATTTTGCCCCTGGGCGTAAGCCCGAGATCCTTGCCCGCCTGCTCCGAGCCAATCAATACGGCGGACGCACCGTCGACAATGCCTGAGGAATTGCCCGGGGTGTGAACGTGGTCGATACGATCAAGCTGGCTGTATTTCTCGATGACCATGTCGTCAAAGCCCATGCCGCCGATCATTTCAAAAGACGGGCGAAGGCCTGCCAGGCCCTCCATGGTGGTGTCAGGCTTGATGAAGTCGTCCTTGGCGAGAATGACCTGACCATTGGCGTCTTTCACCGGAACCACGGAGCGATCAAAGTAGCCGTTATCCCGGGCGTGCGCCGCACGCTTCTGCGATTCCATGGCGTAGGCATCAACGTCTTCCCGGCCCCAGCCACCCAGCGTGGCTATGGTGTCGGCACCGATGCCCTGGGGGACAAATCGGGTCTTGGTGCTGAAGGCGGGATCGCCGCCCATGGCGCCGCCATTGCTACCCATGGGTACCCGCGACATGCATTCAACACCGCCGGCAACAATCATCTGGTGCCAGCCCGAAGCGACCTTGGCAGCGGCGCTATTGACAGCCTCCAGGCCAGACGCGCAGAAGCGATCCACTTGCACGCCGGCAACGGATTCGTCCCAGTCGGCGTTCTGCACAATCATTTTGGCAATATCAGAGCCCTGCTCCCCCACCGGGGCGACACACCCCATGATGACGTCGTCGACATAGGACGTGTCGAGGTCGTGGCGTTGTTGCAGCTCGCGCAGGAGCCCTGCACCGAGGTCGACAGGTTTGACTTCATTCAGGCTGCCACCAGCTTTGCCCTTGCTGCGGGGCGTTCTGACGGCATCGTAAATATAGGCGGTGTTGCTCATCTCGCTTCCAGTTGAATGTGAATTGGGAGCGCCATCATGGTCAATGGTCCAGCGACTCTCAATGACCGCACCGCTGGAAATAATTGACCGCAGGTGACAGGCTGTTTTTTGTACAGCTGGCATCAATTGAGCGATGTTTTTGGCAGAGATGGTAGTGTTGCTCGGCGATGTGGCGGCTACAATGGACTGAAAATAACAACGAGATGCAGCATGGACATTAAACTGAATGAGACTCCCACCGGCCCACTGGCCGGGCTTACCGTACTCGATATCACCAGCATGATTACCGGTCCGCTGTGCAGCCAGATGCTCGGCGACCTCGGTGCTGACGTGATCAAAATCGAACCCGTTCACGGCGAAGTGGCACGCTGGATGGTGCCTCCCCAAAAGAACGGATTGACCGGCTTTTACTGCCAGATGAACCGCAATAAGCGCAGCCTGGCACTGAACCTGCAGTCGCCCGAAGGCGTCGACATCCTCAAACGCCTGGCTGCCGACGCAGATATCCTCGTCGAAAACTTTCGCGCGGGTGTTGCCGATCGTCTCGGTATTGGCTACGACGACCTGAAATCACTCAATCCGCGCCTGATCTACGCCGCTATCACCGGATTCGGGCCCACAGGTCCCTACTCTGAACGCCCTGCCTATGATCCCATTGCCCAGGGGCTGGTGGGTATGATGCATATCCAGGGTGCGCCGTTTGGCGGCAAGCCGCAGCTTATCCAATCCGCTATCGTCGACAAGACGACGGCGACGACCGCTGCAGGTGTGGTGATGGCCGCCCTGTATGCCAGGGATCGCGAGGGCGGCACCGGTCGCGGGCAGCGCGTGGATGTGCCGATGATCGATGCTTACGCCGCCAATTCGCTCCCGGATATGTTGCCGGTCGACACATTCCAACCTTCCGATATGCCAGATGCCGAACCGCTGGCGGTGTTGCGCAGCTTTGCCACCCAGGATGGGCACGTAGTGGGTATGGCGCTACAAGACAATCACTTCGAGGGACTGTGCAAAGCACTCGAATGCGAATTTTTGCTGGAACGTGAGGGTATGCGCAATGTCGGCGAGAGGATTACGGATTTCGGCCCATGGCTGGATGCTATCGAAGTCGAAATTGCCAAATGGCCGACGGATGAATTACTGCGCCGCTTCGACGAAAATGGGGTGCCCTTTGGCAAGGTAAAAACCATTCGAGAATTCGCGGAAGATCCCCAGGCGCTGCACAATCGCACCCTGTTTGACGCAGAGCATCCCGACAACGGCACCATGCGCTATATCCGCTATCCGGGACACCTGTCCGAGACGCCTGCGAGCCTGCATAAACACCCACCTACCCTGGGCCAGCACTCTGAAGAGATTCTCGCCGCTGCAGGATACAACGACACAGCTATTGCCAGCCTTAAAGAAGCCGGTGTCATCGGTTAAATAGCTTTTCTGCGCCCCACCGGCAGGTCCGCTGCGACCTGCCGCAGCAGGCGGCGGCGATAACCCCGAGCCTGCCGATAGCTTTCAAGTGCAGGAAACTCCAGCATAACGCGGGCGATATCCTGACTGATTGCCCAGCGCGAAACGCCCTTGTAAATGCCCAGATAAGAGCCGAGCATCGCCGTTACCGACCGGCTCAAATGCAGGTAATCGCTGTTAATCACAATACCCTGCCGCCCCATGACGGCAGCCAGCCCCATCGCCAGTTCCAGGCGTTTTACCAGCCCGTCTGTGCCTTCGCGATAAATCGTCAGGGCGAAATCCAGCCCCAGTGGCGTGACATCTGCCTCGATCAGCGCCTGCTCAACGAGGGTCAGAATCTCCGCGCGCTGGGATTCGAGGACTGCAGAATCCATACCGAGCTCAATCATTGCCGTGGTGATGGCGTGTGGGTCGGCGGCAAAAATGGCCTGCAGGTAATTTACCGTAGGGCGCCAGATATGGCTGATGTCGACGCTGTTGCCCCAGTCGATAAAGTAGAGCTGCGAGCGCTCATCCACCAGCAGATTGCCCGGGTGCAGGTCGCCGTGGAATTCCTGGTACACCAGCATGTGCGATAACAGGGTATGCAGAAACGCCCTGCCCACCTTGCGCCGCGAACGCAACGATTTGCGCCGCCCCAACTGTTTGAACGCGGTGCCAAGACTGGCACCGGTTTCGATGTATTCCATTTCAATAATACGCCGGGTCGTGGCGTATACCTGCGGCACGTGCCAGCCCCCGGTGTGCCGGGCGCGCTCCTGGAAACGGGTCTGCACCGCCGCCTCCGCCTCGAAATCGAGTTCAGCGCGGAAGCCCTCTACAAAAATATCGACCTGGTCGAGCCAGGAGTTAAGAAACGGCGACAGCTTGGAGTGCGGAGCCCAGTACTGGCTACTGAGAATGGCCAGCTTGATCACGGTTTTGCCGATCAGAAATTCGCGCTCGAGATTATGGCGCCCCACTTTGACAACAACCGTTTGTAATTCCTGCCGGCCGCGGCGGTTGGTTACCGGCTTTTGCGCCACGTACACAGAGGCAATGGAACCGGATTTGAGCGGTTTACTGGCATCGAAATCGTAGTAGCGTTTCGAGGGCTCCTCGCCAAAGCATTCCTTGAAAGCCTGCTCGACCTCCCAGGGCGCCATGGGCTCAACGTCCTCCTGAAAAACCTCTAATGCTTCGCTGATTTCCTCAGGAAGGAAATCCGAACCAGAGGCCGCCACCTGTGCCATTTTAATGAAGAAGGGGCCGAACTCGCGCACCATTTGCGCGACGACGCCTGCCTGAGCCTTGAAGTCGTCAGGATCGGTATCAAAAAACTCGCGGATATAGGCCAGCGCCCCCACCTGCCGACGAAACACATCGAGATCAGAGCGCAGTACGCCGGTCTGGTCGTAGAGCTCGCGCAGCTGGCGATTATTACTGCTGCGCATCGCCTTGAGCTGATTGAGCACATCCACGATGAGCGGCTCATAGGCGCTGATCACGATGCGCGCCACATCGAGACTCACCTCGCCCAGACCCTGCAGCTCGGGTTCTGCCATGAGGTCGTTGAAGAAACTCCAGAATTCTTCAGTGACCTGTTCGGGAATGGGTATGACACTGCGTGCCGTGACCTGATCAATCAGAAACCGGATCAGGTTTTCGGTGCTTTCCTCATTAGGAAGTATGTTGTCTTCGCGCAGTCGCCGGGTGACATCGCGAATTTGTTTTGTCAGGGGATGGGTTCGCAGGGCCAGAAACAGCGCATCAATGGCGTCGTGCAGTTCCGCCTCGGTCACATCAGCGTGGCGATTGATGAGCGTGGCGAGCGGCCGCATGGCCACATAGATCTTGGCCAGACCGCCGGCAAAAGCGCCGGTGGCGCGCATGGCCGTACCGGTCCGCTCCCGAATCAGCGGCAGCCACTCTTCCAGGCGAGGCTGGGCGTCAGGAGTTGCGGCGGCTGCAGCGTTTTTCGGCAAAAGTACGTTCCGTGCCGGCATGTCACCAGCGCAATCTTCGAAAGGGAGTGAACGCGGGGCGGGGATACCGGCTCCGGCGCGTCATGTTCTCATTGTGTACGAACAGGCAGCACTGGGCAAGCGCGGTGCGCGTGTGCTGCCAGAGTCCGTAGTTGGTGGTCTATTACTCGACTTTCTCTCGATGCGAATTCCGGTTATTCTCTTGGCGTCTCGGGCACATTGCGAATAAATACAAAAAGCCTCACAGGAAGTGATTGCATGGTAAGTTTCCCATGCTGAGTGACAGAATCGGACTGGTCGCTCAGCGCTACAGAATCGAGTCTACACTCGGCCGCGGCGGCATGGGTGAGGTCTATCTCGCTGACGACACCAGCCTCGATCGCAAGGTGGCCATCAAATATCTGCGCGGTGACTTACCTGATGGCGACTGGCGCGATCAGATGCGCGATGAGGCCCGCCTGCTGGCGCAATTGAGCCATCCCAACATCGTCCAGATTCATGATATCCTCGACGAAGGCGGTGTGCCCGCCATGGTCATGGAGTACATCGACGGTCGCAACCTCTTCATCTACCTGCGCGAGCATCGCACCGATGTCAGCCAGCGCCTACATTGGCTGGCACAGATCTCCTCTGGCATTGCCGCTCTTCACGAAGCCGGCATCTGCCATCGCGACCTGAAAATGGAAAACGTGCTGATCGGTCCTGGCAAGATCGCCAAGGTCAGCGACTTTGGTATTGCCAGCGAGACCGCCGACCCACAGGCGGATGTGTCCGCCCTGGGCAATCTCGCCGAGGCGGTACTCGGCGACAAGAAACACGAGCTAAGCCCCAGCATCCGCGAACTCCTGCAGCGTATGCTTGCGGAGCAGCCCGACCTGGGCGCCGCTGAGGCTGCGCATGAATTCCAACTCGCCTATTACGCCTCCACCCAACAGGAGACACCGCTGCCGGATGCACTGACACGCCAGTCGCACAGCAGCCGCCACCTGTTCGGAGCCATTTTAGTCATGGCTATAGCGGGATTCGCATACTGGTATGTCCTGGCCTCTGCGAACGTAACCAACGTCGCTGTTGTGCCCACTACTGTGACCGCCGCCGGTGCCGATGATCGCGAAGCACGCTGGTTGCGCACCGCCCTTAACCAATCCGTCAAACAAAGCGTCATCGATAGCACGGGGCTGGCCCTGGTGCAGTTTCGTCAGGAAGAACTGGCGGTAAATACGCCCGTCGAACTGTTGGAGACCCTGGGAGCAGACAGCCTGCTGGTATCGAGCCTGGATTGCGGTCAGCACACCTGTGAACTGTCTATGGCACGCCTGGAAGCGCCGGATGCCAGCGTGAGCCGTCAGTTTAACGCAACAGTACCATTGGACTCGGCACTGGACGCGGTCGAGCAAACCATGGCGCAATGGCCGCTGCTGTTCCCCGAAACGGGCGTTGAGGTGGCGAGTATCGCCAGCCAGATCAGTGAAGAGGACTATCGCGCTTATCTGGATATCTATCGTATCCACGAACAAGGTGGCAGTAACAGCGTAGACCTCTTCGCCAACCTGCAGACAGTAATTGAGCGCGCCCCGGGCTATGCGCCCGCCTACAAGTTATTGGCAGACATCGGCTACCAAGCATTCCAGACGATGGCCGCCCCCCAGTACCTTGACGCGCTGGAGCAACAGCTGGGTGAGGGTAGCCGGCGGGTGGCGGATCCGGCACTGCTCGATACCGCCTGGTTTGAGCTCTACACCGGGCGCGGTGATATCGCCGAAATGCAACGGGTTCGCGATCAGATCATTGCCAACAACCCAGATCCGGCGATTGCGCACTATCTGCAGGGACGTATCTTAAGCAAAGACAAGGACTTCCCCGCGGCTGCCCAGAGCTATGCCCGTGCTTTAAGGTTGCAACCCACCAGCGAGCATTACTACGCGCTGGCACGCAGCCAGTATTTTGGGGGCGATGCGACAGCTGCCAGCGAGTCTCTTGAGCAGTCCCTCGAACGCTACCCGAATAGTGCCAAGGCCCTGAACTTGCTCGCGCTGATTGCCTTCGAACAGTGGTCGCTAGAGCGCGCAGTAAACCTCTGGGAGCGCAGCCTGGCGCTCAGTGATAATCCTGTGGTGCGCAGCAACCTGGGGAATGCTTATCTGTACACCGAGGATTACCCGACCGCAAGAATGCACTTTGCTCAAGCCTATGCTGCTGATAGCCAGGACGCCGTGCTCATTCTCAGCCTGGCCGATGTGGAATCGCTGTTGGGCAACACAGAGCGCGCGCGCGAGCTTTACACCGAACTCCTGGGGCGGCATAGCGCCGGAGATTCATTGGTGTTCGATGAAGCAGCAGCGCAAGCGGCTGCGCATATGGGTGAGTTTGAGCGCGCCCTCAAGCTGATCAAGAATCAGACCTCTGACTTCCAGGGCAATCCGATGATCAGTTTTTCAAACGCGCTGGTGTATACGCTTGCCGGTCAGTCCCTGGCAGCCCTCGTAGAAGTCGACAGTGCGGTCTCTGGGGGCATGTCCGGTCATTTCTTCGATCTGCCCTGGTTCGACAGGTTGTGTGCGGAGAACCGTTTTACTGAAATCATGACCGCGGCCGGCAATACCGGCCGCTGCACGGGGGGCGTTATTTCCGGGCCCGCGCCTTGAGGGTCGACAGGCGCTCCGCCATTCCCGAAACATCGATACTGCTGTTGTACGCATTGGACCGCTCGCCCTCCATCACCAGCGCCTGCCCCAGCGTATCCTCCCAACCTTCACTCATCATCGCTTTAATCGCAAACAACGCCTCAGGCAGTGCCGTGGCAATCTGATGGGCGGTATCCAGGGCCTCGGCAAGCAGGTCATTGTCTGAACAGACGCGGTTGACCAGCCCCCAGGCCTCAGCATCCGCTGCGCCGAAGTAATTGCCGGTAAAGCTAATCTCCCTGGCGCGGTTTATACCCACCAGACGGGGTAATTTCTGCGACAGCCCCCACCCTGGAATGAGCCCTACGCGGGCGTGGGTGTCAGCGAATCGGGCGGATTCCGCCGCGTAAAGGAAGTCACAAGCGAGCGCTATTTCGAAACCTCCTGTAACGGCAAAGCCATTCACCGCTCCAATAATCGGTTTCTGGCAGGCATTGAAGGCGCGCATCACACTGCCACCGGGGCCGAGTTCGCCGCTTTCCATCAAGCCGTTGCCGCTGGCCAGTTCTTTCAGATCGACGCCGACGCTAAAGGCCTTGCCCCTGCCAGTCAGCACAATGGCAGACACAGTTGGGTCTTCGCTAAGGGTACTCAAGGCAGCGACCAACGCATTGAGCAGGCTGACACTGAGCGCGTTGAAGCTGTCCGGGCGATTGAGTTCCACGAGTGCGACGCCCTCCCCCTGGCTCACGATCAGTTGTCCGTCGGCAATTTCCTCGACACTGTTAAACATCCAGACTCCTCCTGCACGTAGGTATCATTTTTATCAATGGCCAAGCATTGTTGAAATTAATTTGTCGAACGATGGCGCCAACCATACCATCGCTGCATACCCATACACGAGAAAAGGCGAGAGATCATGTTTCAGTTCAGCGATCAGTCACTGGCGCTGCAGGCGCAACTGCAATCTTTCATGGACGAGCATATTTACCCCAATGAAGCGGCCTATCACGCCCAGTTAAACAGTGCAGACAACCGCTGGGCAGCACTGCCCCTCATGGACGAGCTCAAGGCCGCCGCTCGCGAGGCCGGGCTGTGGAATTTGTTCGTGCCCCCCTCGCTGTCCCAATTTGTCGATCACGATGGCATGAGCAACCTCGATTATGCCCCGTTGGCAGAAATGATGGGGCGGGTGCTGTGGAGCCCTGAGGTGTTTAACTGTAATGCGCCAGATACCGGCAACATGGAAGTATTCATGAAGTACGGCACTGAAGCACAGCAGGCCCAATGGTTGACGCCGCTGCTGAATGGCGAGATCCGCTCGTCCTACGCCATGACCGAGCCGCAGGTTGCCTCCTCGGACGCCACCAACGTGGAGTTGCGGATTGAGCGCGACGGCGACGAATGGGTGCTCAACGGCCGCAAGTGGTTTATCACCAATGCTATGTATGAGCGCACCAAGATCTTTATCGTTATGGGTAAATCTGACCCGGACAATGAAAATCGTCACAAGCAACAAAGCCAGGTGCTAGTACCCAAGGGCACCCCGGGGCTGGAAATTGTTCGCCCGCTGACCACGCTTGGTTATGACGACGCGCCGATAGGTCACGCCGAACTGCGTTTCGACAATGTGCGGGTACCTACAGAGAATATTCTGCTCGGCGAAGGTCGCGGGTTTGAAATCGCCCAGGGTCGCCTGGGGCCAGGCCGGATTCATCACTGTATGCGCCTTATCGGCATTGCCCAGCGTTCGCTTGAGATGGCCTGTGCGCGCAGCGTCAGCCGCACCACCTTTGGCCGTACGCTGGATCGCCACCAATCGGTGCGCGAGGACATTTCAAAGTGCTATTCAGAAATTGAAATGGCGCGCCTGCTGGTATTGAAAACCTGCGCGAAAATGGATGAGGTGGGCCCCAAGGGAGCGATAGACCTGATTGCCGCCAGCAAGACCAGTGTGCCTATTATGATGCAGCAGGTGATTGATCGCTGCATGCAGATGCACGGCGCCGGTGGCCTCACTGAAGACTACTGTATGGCAGAGGGCTTCAACTACGCGCGCTGGTGCCGCCAGGCAGACGGCCCCGACCAGGTTCACCAGATGGCCCTCGGCAAGATGATTATTAAACGCTATACGGAGCAGTCCTGATGACCCAGAACGTGGACGCGATATTGTCCCTAGAGGGCAAAGTTGCCCTGGTCACCGGTGCATCCAGCGGTCTGGGGGCTCATTTCGGCCGCGTACTCGCCGCGGCGGGTGCCCAGGTTGTGCTCGCTGCCCGGCGCCAGGAGAAGCTCGAAGCCCTGGTGGACGATATTGCCGCAGGTGGCGGTCGCGCCATCGCGGTCAGCATGGATGTCACCGATCCGGACAGTGTCAGCGGCGCGCTGCAACACATTGAGGCATCCGTCGGGACAATCGACATACTCGTCAACAATGCCGGCGTCGCCGCGTCGCGCTATAGCCTCAAGGCTTCCGAAGAGGATTTCGATCACGTGATGAACGTCAATCTGAAAGGTGCCTGGCGTGTGGCCCAGGGCGTTGCCCGCTCGGCGGTCGCGGCCGGGCGCCCCTGCAGTATCGTGAATATTGCCTCCATCCTTGGGCTGCGGGTCAGTTTTGGGGAGAGTATCTACGCCATGTCTAAAGCTGCCGTGGTGCAAATGACCAAGGCCCTTGCACTGGAACTCGCCGGCAAGCAGATTCGGGTGAACGCCCTCGCCCCCGGCTACTTTGCCACCGAACTGAACAGTGATTACCTGTACTCAGAGGAAGGCCAGGCATACCTCAAGGACACCCCTGCCGGCCGCATGGGCGATCTCGACGAACTGACGGGGCCGCTGCTACTACTGGCCAGTGATGCCAGCACATTCATCAATGGCGCCATACTCCCCGTCGATGGGGGGCACCTGGTCAAAGCCCTGTAAGCTGGCGTAATTGCTGTAACGACCCCAAAACGAGATGCTGGCATCGTCGTCATAGAACGGCGATGTCTAACAAAAACAGTATGGGGTTTGCCGTGATTCTCAGTCTCGACATACGCGATTATTCCGAAGTTCAGCACATGTTCCGCCGCTATCCACGCGCCATATTCGGGCTGGCTATGCCCTATGCGCCCGAGAGTGATTTCGCGGACATACTGGCCCAGGGAGAGGACTTGTTCATTTCCGCGCATGGCTCGCCCAGCACCATTGGTCACCCCACTAGTGGCGTGCGTTTTTCAGCGGCCGAGTTGGCCAAGTGGCTCACCGAGCGGGTCGTGCCGTGCAATTTCTTCGGTAATATTTATATCGCCGCGCCCGGTGCCAATCACTACTACATCAATGAGCTACTCGATGCGCTCGGCAGCGAATTTGAGGGCCGCGTACATGGCTTGTTCGATGTTGCCTATAGCCAAATCGTGCCTCCCGGTCGCAACAACTGGGTAAGGGCCGCCTGATAAGCTTTATTTAACAACAGCTTATAAGCTGTTGTTAAAATTTCAACGAGATAGGGTGGCGCCCGTTATCACTCCTATCCCCCAGAAATTTCCTTGCGCTGCATTGCCACGCGCCCTATTACTCACTTTTTGAACCGGCCCAACTGAACTGAACCTCGGCGCGAAGCAGCGCCTAAGCAAAAAAGCGAGCCAAAAAAAAGCGGCCATCCCTGGCCGCTAATTTCCGCGTGGTGTGCATTCCCATGCACGTGGGCATTGTGATTAAAGGCATCTTTAATTACGATTACGCACAATTACACGGTAAGCTTGCCTTAGGTTGCACTGGGCATGGAATTCGACTATTTTCGTCGGAGTTATCGGGGACCTTCCTACCGTTTACAGCCAGATCACGGAAGATTGGCTAATAATTAATCAAGGCGTGCTCCCATGGCGCAATTGCGCGATAAAGACAACAAACGAAGCTTCTTCCTTCGTACACATCACACCATCGGACGCTGTGCGGAACGATCCGATACGGTGATGAGCAACCCTATTGCATCGCGAATCCACTTGTCCATGGAGTGGGACGGCGAACGTTGGAACGTGCGCGACTTGTCCAAGAATGGCACCTGGCTGGGTGCGACTCGGCTTCACCCCAATCAAAGTGTGCCCGTGCGCATCGGCGACAAAATCCATATCGGTGCGCCGGACATGCCCCCGCTGGAATTTATCGATGACACAGAGCCGAACTCCGGCCTACTGGGAATGACCGAGGACACCCAGGATCTGCCGCTCGAGCCCTTTGTATTCCTGCCTTCGCCGGACAATCCCCAGGCGGTACTCATTTACTCTTATCACCGTCGCTGCTGGCTGTTGCAGCCGATGGAGCAGGACAATATCCAGGGCAACGAGCGGGTCATTCATCACGGGGACACATTGCGCTACGATGGCCACGAATGGCAGGTATTTCTGGCTGAAACCGAAAATGCCACCGAAATTTCGGTGTCACCCGAGCAGAAGCTCGAAGATATCGAGTTTGTATTTGACCTGAGCCAGGACGAGGAAAACACCGGCTTGCAGCTCAACTGCGGCAGCGACAAGGTCAATCTTGGCGAGCGCAGCCACCACTATCTGCTCATGCACCTGGCCAGAATTCGCGCTGCCGATGCAGGCAACGGCTATGACCAGAAAACCCAGGGCTGGATTGACAACGAACAGCTTAAGAAAGACCTGGGTATGGATATGCCCCACATTAACATCATGATTTTTCGCGCGCGCAAACAGATCTCGGAGAATCTTGAACACAGTCTCGATTCCGATCAACTTATCGAACGCGGCAAAGGACGCATGCGATTCGGCAGTCCGCGCTTCAAGATCTTCAAAGGCGAAAGCCTGACCTACTCCCTGCCCAGCGCAGAAGCATCCGCTGGTTAAACCGCGTGCCCACCGAAGCCGGATCTGTTCTCGCCGGAAAGTATGAAATCATCCGCGCATTGGGCCGCGGAGGTATGGGCGAGGTCTATCTTGCCCAGGATTTGCGCCTGCAGCGCAGTGTCGCGGTTAAATACCTCCGGGCAGACCTGCCCGAAGGCAACTGGGGTGAGCACCTGAAGCGCGAAGCGCTGCTGCTTGCCCAGCTCAACCATCCCAATGTCGTGCAGATTTACGATCTCATCGAAGACGAGGGCCGCCTGTCGCTGGTCATGGAATATGTGGAAGGCCGCAACCTGTTCTTGCACCTGCGCGAGCACCGGGTCGACCTTGGCGAGCGGCTGCGCTGGCTGGCAGAGATATCGGCAGGTCTCGCCGCTTCACATGAGGCAGGCGTGACCCACTGCGACCTCAAAGCAGAGAACGTGCTGATCAGCCCTGCTGGCACCGCCAAAGTCAACGATTTCGGCATCGCCAGCGAAAAGAGCGATTCAGCCGAGGATGTCCTCGCCCTGGGCCGACTGGCAGAGTCCATGCTCGTCGAGCACAGGCACAACCTCAGCCCGGACATGGGGGAATTACTCGCCGCGCTGATTAACGGCAAGGCTTCCCAGAGACCCACCGCAGCCCAGGCAGCGGAACGCTTCCGGTTTGCCTGGTACGAGTACTACCAGCAGGAAACACCACTGCCTGAGCAGCTGGCGCCCGCGCAGGAAGGCACTCGCAATCGGCGGTGGNTCGCCGTGTCGGCGATCTTGCTGATCGCACTTACGACCACTCTGGTGTACATGCGAGAGCCTTCGAAAGTACCGTATATCGCGATCGCTTCGACGGATGTTGTTCGCTCCAACCGGCACGTTGAGGATCATATGTACGTCGCGCAGGCAGTGCACCAAACACTGCAGGAAGCTGTTGAGGCGGCGGATGGTATTGCACTGGTCAGCTACGAAGGTTCCGATCTCGGATCAGGCCTCGACGAAGCTGAGATCATCGAGCAGCTCAATGCCGATGCATTGGTAACCAGTCGACTGGATTGCAGCAGCAACCCCTGCCAACTGCAGATCGCCCGCTTCAATGGCAACCGCGCCGAAAGCGTGGCCTATCGTCAGATCGAGCTCGCGGACACCTCCACAATATCCGCTCGCAACCAGGCCCTCGACGAGTGGCCTTACCTCTTTCCGGAGGAAACGCAGCCCCAACCACTTGGGGCGATCGACGAGACCACTTATCGCAAGTACCTGGATCTGCGCCGCAGTTTGAAGACCCAACACTACCCAACCTCTGCGGCCGAATCACAGCTACATGCGCTGTTTGAGCTGGCGCCCGGTTTTACACCGCTTTATCGAACCTACTCCGATGTGGCATTACAGTTCTATCGAGAGACCGCCTCATCACCTCTACTGGAGCGTCTCGAGCAGCGCCTTGACGCAGCCGACTCCGCGCTAGACGATCCGGAACAGCTCGATTATCAACGCTTTTTGCTGGCCATTAGCCGCAAGGAGCTCGGGCGAGCGGATCAATACAAGATTGCGTTGATCGAACGCGGGACCGATCCGGGTCGTGCCAGCTATATGCAGGGCGAAATCCTCAACGGCAGTGGTCGTTACGATGAGGCGATGCCCTACTTTGCTGCAGCGTCCATCATTCAGCCGTCACCGCACTTTCTCACACGCCAGTCGAGCAACGCCTATCAAGCAGGAGACATTTATGACGCGCAGAACGCGCTGATTGTATTGCAGGAGCGCTACCCGGGTAGCACCGTTGCTCTGGATGCACTGGCCGACTACCAGATCTCTAACGGGCAGCTCGACCTCGCGGTCGACACGATGGAGCGAAGCCTGGGGCTCGCTGCCGCGCCGCGAAAGTGGGCCTTGCTGGGAATCGCACAATTGCTCAACGGAGACTACCAAGCTGCTCAACGCGCATTGACCGAGGCTGTCGCCCTCGACCCAGGCATGCCATCGCGCGTGCTGCAACTGGGAGAAGCGGAAGAACTGTTGGGCAACACCGACAAAGCTCAAGCACTTTATGAGCAAGTGGCCAGCGATATGGAAGCTGGAAATCCCCTCTTGGCACCCCAGGCGGGCGCCCTCGCCTTCGCCCATCTCGGGCAGGTTGATCGTGCGGTTACGCTTGCACGCTCAACACTGCGCGAGGCCTATTCTGCCGGCGACGCCCGCGCAGCGGCCCTGGTCTATACGCTCTCCGATATGCAGCTCGATGCATTAGGCAAGGTTGAAGAAGCCATGGACAAGGGGTCGGCGGGGCACTACTTCAACCTGCCCTGGTTCGATGCCCTTTGCGAGCAGCCAAG
Source organism: Halioglobus sp. HI00S01 (assembly GCF_001635445.1). NCBI lineage: Bacteria > Pseudomonadati > Pseudomonadota > Gammaproteobacteria > Cellvibrionales > Halieaceae > Halioglobus > Halioglobus sp. HI00S01. The sequence continues at coordinate 152,544 of NZ_LWEE01000322.1, read as the reverse complement.
ATTCGAAGAGTTAATGCAATTGGTCGACAACGAAGCCCGTTGTGAAACACCTGCAGCAGGCGCGAAAGGGTGACGCGGTTGACTAAATGGTCGGACCAGTTTCCCCCTAGCGCGTGGCTGGTCGGCTACACTCGTGCAGATGGCACCGCCGACCTGCTGGCGGGCCTTCTCGTTGCTATAATGCTCATCCCTCAGTCACTGGCTTATGCGCTATTGGCAGGCCTTCCACCGGAAATGGGCCTGTATGCCTCTATACTACCGCTAATGGTCTACGCCCTGCTCGGCACCAGTAGAGCGCTATCGGTCGGCCCCGTAGCGGTGATCTCGTTAATGACCGCATCGGCACTGTCCCACGTAACTGCCAGCGGGGAAGTGGACTATGCCAGCGCGGCCATTTCGCTGGCGGCACTGTCGGGCCTGATGCTCATCGCCATGGGATTGTTGCGGTTTGGTTTTCTGGCGAATTTTTTATCGCACCCTGTGGTATCAGGTTTTATTACGGCGTCTGCCATCATCATCGCGGTCAGCCAGGTGCGCCACCTGCTTGGCATAGACGCCCAGGGCAGCGATCTTCCAGCGCTGTTTTCTGGAATATTGACGAACTTCAACACCCTGAATGGCTATGCGCTCGCCACAGGTACAGGCGCGCTGGCGTTTCTGTGGTGGGCACGGGGCCATCTTCAACCCCTCCTCCTACGGATTGGGCTGCCCCTGTCACTGGCCGCTATTCTGGCGCGCGCCGCACCTGTTGCAGCGATCTTCGCCACTGTGGCTTGCAGCTACTGGCTAGACTTTGAAGTGCAAGGCGTGAGCCTTGTGGGCGCTATTCCCGCAGGCCTGCCGGCGTTTTCAGCGCCACCTTTCAGCCTCGAACTATGGCGTGAACTCGCTGTATCCGCGTTGTTAATATCACTTATTGGCTTTGTCGAGTCAGTCTCGGTCGGCCGCACGCTTGCTGCCAAACGACGCCAGCGTATCGATGCCAATCAGGAGTTGATTGCACTGGGAGGCGCCAATGTGGCGTCGAGCATAAGCGGTGGTTTTCCGGTCACCGGTGGGTTCTCACGCTCCATCGTCAATTACGATGCCGGCGCCCGCACCCAACTGGCGAGTGTTATTGCAGCTGCAGGTATTGCCCTCAGTAGCCTATTCCTAACACCGCTACTGTTTTTCCTACCCAAAGCTACCCTGGCTGCGATCATTATCGTCGCCGTGCTTGCGCTTATTGATTTCTCGATTATTCCCAAAGCATGGCGCTATTCACGCTCAGATTTTCTCGCGGCTGTTGTCACAATTTTGGTAACCCTGTTGACAGGGGTTGAACTGGGCGTGATTTGCGGCATTGCCGCCTCAGTGCTGCTCCACCTGCACAAGACTTCTCAGCCCCACGTGGCGGTTGTGGGCGCTGTTGCGGGTACGGAACACTACCGCAATGTTGAACGGCACCAGGTCATTACCTACCCCAATCTGGTCTCTATTCGCATCGATGAAAGCCTGTATTTTGCCAACTCAGGATACCTCGAAGAATATATATACGGCCTGGTAGCGCAACGCCCCGAACTGCAGCATGTGGTTTTACAGTGCACAGCGGTCAATGAGATTGATATGAGTGCCCTGGAGATGCTCGAGTCGGTTGATCACCGCCTGATGGAACTCGGTATGACGCTTAACCTCAGCGAGGTTAAAGGGCCTGTGATGGATGCGTTACAGGCAATTGCTTTCCTCGACCAGCTGTCAGGCAAGGTCTATTTGAGCCATCATCAGGCAGTTCGTGCGCTGCGCCTGGATGAGCCAGAACCCTATATCATGTAACGAATGAGCAATTGTCATGCCTAAAACGCTGCCGAAAATTTTGGGATTCGCCCTGGTGCTTATCGTTATTGCAGTACTGGCGATGCTCACACTGTATGAGGAAGACCCCTGCGCCAATCTGCAGAACAATGTCAGCGGCGCAGTGCTGGCCGACGACGAGGATCAGTCAGCGATGGTCAATCGCGCAATCGTCGAGCGCTCTGCCTGCAAAGAGCGCGAATAAAGCATCCTATACCGGCGGGCGTTGGCTGCGCTGCAAAACCTTGAGAAAACTGCGTTCCATGGCCCCTTCTGCAGCCAGCCCGAGTTTTTCCTGCCAGTTTTTTTTGTGTACGAAACGCACTTCATAGACATCCCAGTCAGCCAGGTGTTGCTGCAGGAAACTATCGGAGGTCATGATGGCGTCTACCAGGCCTTTATCTACCGCCTGCTGCCCATACCAGACTTCGCCGGTGGCAACAGCGTCAATATTCAATTGCGGTCGATTGTCAGAAACAAACTGTTTGAACAAGCCGTGTGTGTCTTCCAGTTCCTGAGTAAACTTCTCGCGCCCCTTGTCCGTGTTCTCGCCAAACATAGTCAGTGTGCGTTTGTATTCACCGGCGGTAAAAAGCTCAAAATCAATGTCGTGCTTCTTCAATAGGCGATGAAAGTTCGGCAATTGTGCCAGCACACCAATAGAGCCAATCACGGCAAATGGTGCAGCCACAATGTGGTTGGCGACACAGGCCATCATGTAACCGCCACTGGCCGCCACCTTGTCGACCGCAATCGTCAGCGGTACGTCTGCTTCACGGAAGCGCTGTAACTGGCTGGCCGCCAGACCATAACCGTGAACAAGTCCTCCCGGGCTTTCAACTTTGACCAGCACCTCATCACCTGTACGGATCTCGGTGAGAATGGCAGAAATTTCCTCGCGCAAATTGTCGGTGGCACTGGCCTTGATATCACCGTCAAAATCCAACACATACAGACGCTTGCGGTCCTGCTCGGGGCTCTCTTCCTTCTTGCGGTTCTTTTTTTCCTGCTTGGCTTTTTTCTTTTCAGCCTTTTTCTCTTCCTTACGTTGGTCCTTAAACGCATCTTCAGGCTCGACGGTCTCTCGAATGGCTGAGCCAATGAGCTTGTATTTTTCGTTCAGGTTGCGAATTTCAATATGCCCTTCCTGTAGCTCAGAACGCTGGCGCTGGCCAATACTGACCATTCCTGCGACCAGAATAAGAATGGCGGCAACGAGCGTGACCGCTTGTGCGAGAAACAAACCAAATTCGAACAGAAACTCCAAAATGTACTCCAGACGTTAAGGGTGACGAGAGGCAACGTAGTGCCGAATAAGCTGCCCAGCGACTGAGCTGGCAGGTGGAATAGCAGGCAGATCGGTGTAGTGAAACCACTGCGCATCGGCGATTTCAGTGCGGTCAGGGGTAATCTCACCGCTGGCGTACTCCGCATAAAAGCCGAGCATTAACTGGTTGGGGAAAGGCCAGGCCTGAGACTGAAAATACTGTAACTGGTCAACCTCAACGCCCACCTCTTCACGCACTTCGCGGCGCAGCGTTTCTTCTGCGCTCTCCCCTGCTTCAATGAAACCCGCGAGCGTGCTGTACATCGGCCCGGGGAAATTGGCATTCCGCGCCAGTAGCAGTTCGTCACCTCGCGTGACCAGGGTAATAATGCAGGGCGCAATCCGTGGATAGAGGGTCGTGCCACAGGGAGGGCAACGCATCGCGCGCTCGGCCAGGTCGGTGTGCATAGCGCCTCCGCACCGTCCGCAAAACTGGTGGTCGCGCTCCCAGTCCAGCAGCTGTGCTGCCCGGCCTGCCGCAGCGAACAGTTGCTCATCCACCCTGCCCAGCAGTTGGTAAAGTGACCCGGAGGCGAATTGCAACGGATCGAGTTCGTCGCGCTCGTCGATTTCGACAGCAAACACCGGTTTCTCGCCCCACAGACCGATAAACTGCCGGCGGCGAACTTGCCAGCCCAAGATACGAGTCAGCTGCCCCTCGAGAAGGCAGAGCTCTGTCGAGCGCATGTCTGTGACCAGCTTGCCGCTTTGGAATACCACGTGCAGCTCGGGCAGGTCGCCTTCAGGAGGCGCGTTTTCGGGTCGAAACATATTGTGAATTATTGATCAGAAAGGACCGGCTATAGTATGCCCCGCGCGGGGTGTCGGCAAGAGGACGATTGCCGGTGACTTTTTGCCACCAAGAGCGCGCACAATGCGAAGATTTCCCGTATTATGCCGCCTTCGTGTATTTTAATAAGTCAGCTCAATGAACGAATCTACAGCAGCTTCTCTCTGGAAGAACTTCCTTGGTCCGTCGCCTGTCTGGTACAAGCAGACGATCGTCGCCTTTTTGCTTATCAACCCGATTCTCCTGCACACTCTGGGTCCCTTTGTGACTGGCTGGGTCCTGATTGGCGAGTTTATTTTCACCCTGGCGCTGGCCCTGCGCTGCTACCCGCTGCAGCCAGGCGGGCTACTAGCCATCCAGGCGGTTGTTCTGGGGATGACATCGCCCGATATGGTCTACCAGGAGACGCTGGCGAACTTTGAGGTGATTCTGCTGCTGATGTTCATGGTGGCTGGCATCTACTTCATGAAAGAAATGCTCCTGTTCGTGTTTACCAAGATTCTGCTCAAGGTGGAGTCCAAGGTTTTGCTGTCACTGCTTTTTTCACTGGTGGCCGCCGTACTGTCAGCGTTTCTCGATGCCCTGACTGTAACCGCTGTGTTAATCAGCGTGGGGGTTGGCTTCTTCTCGGTCTACCACAAGGTGGCTTCCGGCAAGGGTTTCGGCAGCGATAATCATGACCACACGCAAGACGACTCCGTCGAAGAGAGCAATCGCGAGGATCTGGAAGATTTCCGCGCTTTCCTGCGCAGCCTGCTCATGCACGGCGCCGTGGGCACTGCCCTCGGTGGCGTGTGCACCCTCGTTGGCGAACCGCAGAACCTGCTTATCGCCACAGTGGCTGGCTGGGACTTCATCACCTTTGTGAAAGTTATGGCGCCTGTAACCATGCCGGTACTCGCCTGCGGTCTTGTCACTTGTGTACTGCTTGAACTGTCCGGCAAATTTGGCTACGGCGCCAAACTGCCCCCGCGTGTACGTGAGGTGCTAGTGGAGTTTGAACGCAAGGAATCGTCGCAGCGCAACAGTCGCGCCCGCGCACGCCTGTTGATCCAGGCACTTGTCGCTGCACTGCTCGTAGCAGCGCTGGCCATGCACTGGGCGGCGGTTGGTCTGATCGGTCTGATGGTGATCGTACTGCTGACAGCATTCAATGGGGTTGTCGAGGAGCACCAGATTGGCCACGCCTTTGAAGAAGCCCTGCCTTTCACCGCACTGCTGGTCGTATTCTTCGCCATTGTAGCCGTTATCCACGATCAGCATTTGTTCTCGCCGGTGATTAACACAGTGCTGGCAATGGATGCCGAAATTCGTCCCGCCATGTTCTTTGTCGCCAATGGCGTGCTGTCGATGATCAGCGACAACGTGTTTGTCGCGACGGTATACATTAACGAAGTGAAGAATGCCTTCGATGCGGGCACTATTACCCGGGCGGAATTTGATCAACTGGCGATTGCCATTAACACGGGTACCAACCTGCCCAGTGTGGCCACACCGAACGGCCAGGCGGCCTTCCTGTTCCTGCTGACCTCAGCACTAGCGCCGCTTATCCGACTTTCCTATGGCCGTATGGTCATCATGGCCATTCCCTACACCGTGGTGCTTGGCGGTGTCGGTCTGGCGTGCGTAAGCGCCTTTGTCTAGCGCCTAGGGCTTAGCCAGCTAACCCTGTTCCCGCCATAACACCTTGCCGCCGTTCCCGGCGGCAATGGCTTCCAACTGCGCTTCATGTGCTGCCAATTCTTCCGCTGAAGGTTCGATCACCTTCAGCGGTCTACGCTCGACAGAGAGACGCTGAATACGCTCGCCACCCACAGAGCCCGCCGAATCACGGTCTGTGTCAGACAGCGTCAACGAGGTCTGCCCACCGGTCATCGTCAGGTAGACGTCAGCGAGAATTTCCGCGTCGAGCAATGCGCCATGAAGGTCGCGGCTGGAATTATCGACGCCGTAGCGTGAGCATAAGGCATCCAGGTTGTTACGTTGGCCGGGGTGCTTGGCCCGGGCGAGAATCAGGCTGTCGACAATACTGCAGCACTCGCTCAGCGGCGGATAGCCTTTGTCGAGTCGCTTGAGCTCGGCATCCAGAAAGCCAACATCGAAGGGGGCGTTATGGATAACCAGTTCCGCGCCCTTTACGAAGTCAAAAAATTCCTGTGCCACCCGCGCAAACAAGGGTTTGTCCGCCAGAAACTCATTGGTGATGCCGTGAACCTCAATCGCGCCCTGATCAACCTCACGCTGCGGGTTGATATACACGTGATAGTGATTGCCGGTCAGGCGTCGGTTGTCGAGTTCGACACAGCCTATTTCGATAATGCGGTGACCCTGAGTGACTTCCAGGCCGGTGGTTTCTGTATCCAGTACGATTTGACGCATAGTCTGCTTGTATTCCGTTAGGGGGTTACCAACTCATCGATGCCTCGATTGGCGAGTTGATCTGCCATTTCGTTTTCGCGGTGGCCGCTGTGTCCCTTGACCCAGCGCCAATCGACCTGATGGCGCTGATTCTGCTCGTCCAGCGCCTGCCAGAGGTCGATATTTTTAACCGGCTTCTTGCCCGCGGTCTTCCAGCCTTTACGCTTCCAGCCGTCCAGCCATTGAGTAATGCCATTTTTGACATACACCGAATCGGTGGTCAGAACGACACTGCAAGGCTCCTTCAGGGCCATCAGCCCTTCGATGGCCGCGCGCAACTCCATGCGGTTATTGGTTGTCTCCTGCTCGCCACCATAGAGTGACTTCTCGTTGCCCTGATAGCGCAACAGCGCGCCCCAACCACCTGGTCCGGGATTTCCCCGGCAGGCCCCGTCGGTGAAAATCTCGACGTCTTTCAATGAATAATGTCTCCGTTCGGACGCCTGCGAATAGCGCCTGAGTGTCCTCTTGCGGGCCCGGCAGGCGCCGGGCTGGGCGTTGCGGCAGGTTTGGGCACAGCAAGCCCGATGAGTTTACCGCCGTGCTTGCGCAGATCGAGACGGCTGCCAGTAACTCCGGGCTGCTGTTTGATGGCGTGCACCACATACAGGCCGCCCAGTGGCAGATTATAGCGCCCGCAGGCGTTATCCAGCCGCTCAAGCAGGTTGCGCACTCGACGCCCGCCTATGCCCGGCACTGCATGCAGAAAACTACAGCTGCCGGGATCACAGCCTACCAGGCGTAACCAATCGCAAAGGCGATCGCGTGAAACCGGGTGGTGCCGGCGCCAGGGCGAATACCGTCCAAAGCGCTTCAGCAGTAATCCCAGACCACGCAAACTGAAGGGATTGAAGCCGACGATGAACAGATGGCCCTGAGGGGTCAGCACGCGTTGCAATTCCCTGAGCACCTGGTGAGGATTGGTGCTGAACTCAAGACTATGGTGCGCGACAATCACATCGACACTGTCACTGGCCAGTGGTAATTCATCGCCCTCGCAAAGCAAACCGACCGCGCTGCCACCACGGGGGCCTGCATAAATGTGGTGATGGATGCGCCCCTGTTCTATCAGGGAGTGCTCGCGTACCGGCCCAATCTGCAGTATGTGGTAGCCGAAGGCGGTATCCAGATAGGTGGCGAGATGGGCGCGAATTTTGTCCAGCACGACCCGCCCCGCCTCCATGCCATACCAGGATTCCAGTTCGTCAAAAATCTCGCTAAACTGCCGGCTCATTACTCAATCCACGGGCGCGCTCTGCACCACCGCTACATAGAGCGCCATTTTACTGCATTTACCCGCTATTGAAACGATTTCCCATGCTCACAGTTAGACCTATTCCCGCTTTTGACGACAACTATATCTGGCTGATAAGCGCAGATTCGACGGGCGATGCATTTGTAGTCGACCCCGGCGACCCGGCCCCCGTCCTTGCCCGGCTCGAAGAGGAAGGCCTGAACCTGACAGGCATTTTAATCACCCACCACCATTTCGACCATGTGGGCGGCCTTGGCGCGCTGCGCGAGGCCTTTGCACCGACTGTCTATGGGCCGGACAATCCCGCCATTGATGAGCTAGATGTGGTCGTGCGGGCGGGCGACCGCGTCGACGTACTCGGCACCTATTTCGATGTGCTTGAAGTGCCGGGGCACACCCTCGATCATATTGCTTACCACAGCGCAGACAACGCCCAATTGTTCTGCGGCGACACCCTGTTCGCCGGCGGCTGCGGGCGGGTATTTGAGGGGACGCCCGGCATGATGCACGCCTCTCTCCAGCAACTGGCCAAATTACCGGCAGATACCCAGGTATTCTGTGCCCACGAGTACACCCTGGCCAACCTTGACTTTGCCAGCACTGTAGAACCCGACAATCAGGCCCTCGCCGAGCGAATTACCACGGCGAAGTCGACTCGCTCGGCGGGGCTGCCCACCGTCCCCTCGACCCTGGCGCTGGAGACGGCCACCAACCCCTTCATGCGCTGCGAAGCCCCCGAGTTGGTCGACGCCATGCGTCGCCATGGCAAGCTGTCCGGCACTACAGGGGCAGAAGTGTTTGCCGCAGTACGGGGCTGGAAGGACAACTTTTGACAATTATTCACTGGCATCATACGTCCCAGACGGGCCACAATTCGCTTGTAGCGGGGCTTTTTGGACCCAGAAAATAAAAACTAATTTGATCTATATTTCATAATGTTACGAAGACTTATTGCGGCCTTTTCGATGTCCGCTGCACTGGCGGCATGCCAACACAACCCCACCGATACGACGCATTCCGGTGAGCGGGAAACCTATACCGAACCCAGCCCCACAGAAATGTTCGCTGGCGACACCGAGGCCACTCCCCACAAACCACCGGCCGATCTGTGGGAGCGAATCCGCCGCCAGATGACCTGGCAAAAGATTCACAACGAACAGGTAGGCCATGCTCGCGACCACTACCTGCGGCAACCCAGCTATCTGCCTGTCGTATCTGAGCGCGCCTCTCTGTACCTGTATTACATTGTCGAAGAAGTGGAAAAGCGCGATATTCCCATCGAACTGGCGTTGTTGCCGCTGGTGGAAAGCACTCTCAATCCTTTTGCAGTGTCCTCGGAGCGAGCCGCCGGACTTTGGCAAATCATGCCTGCCACTGGCCGTTGGCTGGGCGTGCACAGCGACTGGTGGTACGACGGTCGTCGCGATCTGCGCGAATCCACGCGGATCGCCCTGGACTACCTCGAATCTCTGCACAAGGAGTTCGACGAGGATTGGATGCTCGCCCTTGCCGCCTATAACGCCGGTAAGGGACGCGTCGGTCGCGCACAACGGGCCAATACCAAGCAGGGCCTGGGCACGGATTACTGGTCATTGAAATTGCCCCGGGAGACACGTCATTACGTGCCCCGGCTTCTAGCCCTGAGCCAGATCATTGCCTTCCCCGAAGCCTTTGACGTGCAGATCCCCCCCGTGCCAAACTCACCGGCTTTCGACGTGGGCAACACTGGCGGACAGATAGAATTGGCACGGGCGGCATCACTGGCAGGCGTCGATTTGAGCATGATCCAGGCCCTGAACCCCGGTCAACTGCGATGGGCCACATCACCGGAAACTGCCCAGGAACTGCTTCTTCCCACCGGCACCGCTGATGCCTTCCACAGCGGCATTGCCCAGCTAACCGACGCTGACCGGGTGCGCTGGGAACACTACCGCATCCAGAACGGCGACAACCTGATCCGCATCGCCCGGAAATTCGACACCGAGGTGGAGCTGCTACGCCAGGTCAACGATATACGTGGTAGCATGATTCGCGCCGGCGACACACTCATGATTCCCCAGGGCAGCGATTGGGCCACCAGCCTGGCCATGGCCGACCGCTCACGCATTTCGCCTACCAAGCGTGGCTACCGCGTTCGCCGCGGCGATTCGCTGTACAGGATAGCCGGTAAGTTCAAGGTGTCGGTGCACGATATCATTGCCTGGAACTCCCTCGACCCGAACGCCTACCTGCAGCCCGGTCAAAAGCTCACCTTGTATGTCAGTGGTGGTTGATTAACATGGCCGCCGCCAGTCGCCTGGAAACCGCCCATGGCAGCTGGCAGCTCCATCGCTACCCGCAACGCGCCGGCGAACAACTACAGGCCTGGTGCGGCGCCGATTTGTTACTCATGGATGCCGCCCTCGAACGCGGCGCGGCACCGTCCCTGGTCGTCAATGACGAACATGGCGCGCTGTGCGTGGCCCTGCAACCGCAGCAACTCTGGACTGACTCAGCGCTGGCGGCCCTGGCGACCGCCGCCAATCTGCAGGCCAATAGCTGCTCTCCGGTCGCCGTTATCTGGAGCACTCAAGCACCCAGCTGTGCAGAGGGGCCGGTAGTGCTACGGGTTCCAAAGCAAAGCGCCTACTTCGAGCACCAACTGGCCACCTTACACGATGTTATGCCGGTGGGCGCTGAACTCATCTGCGCTGGCATGGATAAGCATCTTTCTCCCGCCACCGCCGCCACCATTGCCCGCTATTTTGGCCATGTCGAGCGCCATCGGGGAGCCCGTAAGGCGCGAGTTTTTACCGCCATACGCGAGGCAGGCAGCACCATTGAGCCGCCACTCAACCCAAGCTACTACTGCCCTCCTCTGGATTGTGAACTCACGGGCTCACCAAATGTGTTCAGTGCCTCGAGCCTGGATATCGGCTCCCGCTTTCTGATTGAAAACCTGCCCGCACTCAATCCTGCGCATCGCGTGGCCGACCTCGCCTGTGGCAATGGCGTGCTGGGCCTTTGCGCAAAACAGTTGGGCCTTGCAAGCGAGGTACACTTCTTTGATGAATCTGCCATGGCAGTGGCTTCTGCTCGCGCCAACTGGCAAGCCCTGTACCCCGGGGAGACCGCACACTTTCTCCATGGCGACGGGTTGTTAAACAGCGAGACAAAATTCGACTTAATCCTCTGCAATCCCCCCTTCCACCTGGGCCACAGTGTCGACGACTTTGCGGGACGCAGGCTATTAATGCAGTCTCGGGAAAGACTGAGTGAAAACGGCGTTCTGGTGCTGGTGGCCAATCGTCATCTTCCTTACGCCCGGCTACTCAACGCGCATTTTCGGAATACCGCCATTCTTGCCGAGAACCGCAAGTTCAGAATCTGGCAGGCTGAGTCAGTTGCCTGATCCGCGTAGCGCGGCTATGTTGTAACAGTGTGCCGCCGACACGCGTTGTACGCACTCTTGATACCTCTCATACAAGGAACGCATAAATGAATAATATCCTCAGCCGCGCCTCGCGCGGGCTTGTTATCGCTCTCGCGGCGTTTTGTCTCCCAGCCATCGCCCAGGAAGCAGAATCAACTGCACAGGAAGCCAACGTGCGGGCCACCGCGGTAGAAGTCGAGGCCGTGATCACCGAAATCGATCTCGAGCACCGTCTGGTGACGCTCAAGGGCCCCCTCGGTAACAGCTTTACTGTGCACGCCAGAGAAGAACTGGTCAGCCTGGAGGATGTCACCGTTGGCGACAAGCTGCGTTTGGCCTATCTGGCCGCCCTTGAAGGTGAAATTCGCGAGCCCACGGAAGAAGAAATGGCCAACCCCTGGGTTGTGATTGAAGATGGCGGCGAAGGTGTGGTTGATGGCGAGCCGGTGGCCGGCGGCGCCCGTCTAATCCGCGCGGTTTGCACCATAGAAGGCATGAACCGACTGCTGGGGACGGTCACGCTGCTCGATGCCAATGGCCGCGCTCATCTCATTGAAGATGTGGAACCGGAAAAAATGTCCGGCGTAGAGCTGGGCCAGACTATCGTAGTGATCTACCGCGAAGCGGTTGCTCTTTCACTGGACATGGTTAGCGCCGATATAGAGGCGAAATAACACACGCTCACCCCTGCTTCGCCGGTCACTGACCGGCGAGTATTTCCTCTACCCACTGGGTGACTTGCTCCGTCGCGGGCCCAAACCGGTGCTCATCGAACACATCGGCTCGTTCACTGGACTCCAGATTAATTTCCAGCGTATGGGCGCCACACCAGCGCGCCTCCTGCACAAAACCTGCTGCAGGGTATACCGTACCGGAGGTCCCGATCGCCACAAACAAATCTGCCGTGCTCAACTCACGCTCAATGGCCGCCATGTGATACGGCGTTTCACCGAACCAGACGATATCCGGACGCAACCCACCCGCCTCGCTACAGTGAACGCACTGGCTGTCGCCGTCGAAAGCCGTCGCTGCAATGGAACGCTCACCGCAATGGGTGCACAGCGCAACCTGCAGCTCGCCGTGCATGTGGCAAACCTCAGAGCATCCGGCCTGCTCCAATAAATCATCGACATTCTGGGTCACCAGAAAAACCCGCCCCTGATATTCACGGCAAAGTCGCGCCAGGGCACAATGTGCAGCGTTGGGGGCAACGTCGTCGAGTTGCTTGCGCCGCGCGTTATAAAACTCGTACACCAGCGACGGGTTGCGGGCAAAGGCCTCGGGCGTCGCCAAATCCATAGGGTCGTATTGCTGCCAGATGCCCTCGGGGTCGCGAAAGGTCGCCACACCGGACTCGGCGGACAGCCCCGCTCCGCTCAGTATGACAATGTGGTCGAATCGGCGACAAGTTGAATGACTCAAGGGACAGCAACCTTCACAGCGGCTAAAGTGAGCGCAAGATAATAACTCAGCGATAGGGGCATTCCGCCAGTGAAGTTTGTACTTTCGACCTCATTTAGTTCCGTCTCTCACCTCACTTCTCTTGCGCCTGTCGCAGACACCCATGGCTGGCACGCCATGTCATTCTCCGATCACGTGGTGAACCCGGAAACGATCAACACTCCCTACCCCTATACCGAGGACGGTAGCAGGCGCTGGGCACCCTTTACCGACTGGCCTGACCCCTGGGTAATGATTGGTGCTCTCGCTGCCATTACCGAGAACTTGCGCTTTACCAACAATGTGTTTGTGCTACCGATGCGCAACCCCTACCTGGTGGCCAAAGCCATCAGCACGGCGGCGATTATTTCCAATAATCGAATCACACCCGCCTTTGGCGTCGGATGGTCGCGGGATGAATTTGAGTTAATGGGGCAGGATTTTACCACCCGCGGCAAGCGCGCTGATGAGATGATCGAGATTATGCGCTTACTCTGGAGCGGCGAGATGGTCAGCTACGAAGGTCAGCACTACCAGTTTGCACCGATGGAAATGAACCCCGCGCCGACTGAGCGCATTCCGCTGTGGATAGGCGGCATCTCCAATCCCGCTATGAAGCGTGCTGCCCGTCTTGGTGATGGCTGGGTGACCGACTTACAGAGCAGCGAAGACATCATCGAGTCGATTGCAAAAATTCAACAATGGCGCAGTGAGTTCGGCCGCGGCAATGAAGCTTTCGAGGTGATGGCGACCCCTAACGATGCCTGGGATGCCGATGGCTACCGGCGCCTTGAAGATGCCGGCGTCACTCATATCATGACCATGCCCTGGCCGTTTTATCACGGTAACAGCGAAGCACTGGAACACAAGGTGGACAGCATTAAGCGCTTCGCGGACGACGTGATCAGCCAGTTCAGCTAACCGCTTCAACCTCAACCAATTGCAGCCGCCCGAGGCCAGTGAAATACAGTGCACATTTGACCTGTTCAGCAGCTAGTTCACTGAAACACTGGCGGTAGCGCAACAACTGTGGGCGGTAGCGCTCTGCCTCGTGTTCGAGGAAGGCATCGAGGCTTTCCTCGGCGGACGGCACACTGCTTTTGTAATCGATAATCCAGCGTACGCCGCTACGGCTGTCGACAAAGGTCCGGTCGATCACCAGTTCTGCCGTTATACCCTCAGCATCTACAACGACCACCTCCAATTCACTGGCCGCGTCATTGTGGGCAGAGCTCAGTACCCATCGGCCAGTATCACTGTCTGCAAGCGTCGTGTTAACGGCCTGTGTCGCTCTGTGCAGCGCATCCTCCAGCAGTTGTCCGCCTACCCCGAGTTCACGCAGGCGCAGGGCCATTCGCTCTATATTTTCTGATCCGAGCTGTTCAGGCAGGTCCTGTGCGGCACTGAGATATTCCAGCTGCTCGTGAATCACTGTCCCCACATGGCGATCAACGCGGTTAAAGGCGGGTTCCGGAATATTGGGGCCGTCTTCTCGCTCTGCCAGAGGCGGCGTGGACGGTACAGGCAACGTAGTGACACGCTGCAATGCTACCGAGATCATAGGGCCTAAGGCGGCCTCCTCTACCGCTTCATGAATCTGCATCTGACTGGCAAAGGTGGGCCATATACAACTCAGCAACGATCCTTCAGAGGGTGGCTTGATCTCTGCGGACTCTCCCGGCGAGGCCTGTGCAGATTCTTTCAAAGCCGACGTCAGCGTCAATTTCTTCACGGCGCGAGTGGCACCAACATAGAGCAAGCGCGTGGATTCCAGCCTCGATTTTTCGCTGCGTTGAGATTTCAGGAAGTTGTACAGGCTCGGGGCTTTGGTATCGCCGTGGTCATCGGCGGCCAACAGGAAGCCGCGTTCTCCCGTGGGACTGATATAGTCATCCCAAAGCAGGATATCGCGACTATCACCCCGTGTGCCCCGCCCCAGCGCCGGAATGATGACCCAATCAAATTCCAGCCCCTTGGATTTGTGCAGTGTCATCACTTTTAATGTTGCACTGCCGCCTTCGCCGGAGGCGTAGAGCCTCGCGATGCGCTGCTCCAACCAGGCGATGTCCAGACGGCCACAGACCTCGCCGCACTCCTGCAAGAGCTCGAAAAAGCGCTGCGCATCTTCCAGGTAGGCCGGATTGGCGAGGGACTGTGGTCCGCCGAGCCGCAACCACAGCTGCTCTAGCCAAATCCGCAGCGCAAGCCGGTCACGCTTGTGCCACGCCCAGTCGAAGCAAGCGGCGAGGCGCTCGAGCACAGTCTGTCCTCGCTCGGAGAAGGCTTCAGGCCATTGTCTGGCGCGCAGTAACGCAGGTAGATTCTGCCAGCGTGCATCTGCAGCTGCGCTGGCCAGGCAATGCAAATCCTGCAGATCGAGGCCTGCCCAGGGCGCACGTAACACGCCATACCAGGCGACCCGATCAGCCGGGTTGGCCAGCGCACGGCACAGGGTGAGCAGGTCAACAATGGCCGGGGAACCCGCCAGGGGATCCATATCTTCGGCGGCAAAACCCACGTTACGCAGTCGCAATTCTTCGATAATGGCCGCCAACTGCCCCCTCGAACGCGCCAGCAATGCGATTGACTCAAACTGCTCGTCGTCGAGACCGGCCACGATCTGATCAACAAGATACCGCGCCTCCTGCACTGCGGCGCTCTCGCCGCGAAAACCGTGCAGCTCTACTGCAGGCTCACACGACGGCGGTTTCACCGCTACCGCAGGCGTATAGCTCACTCGTGAGCGACGCACATCGTCCTCTGGCGGGAAGGCTTCCTCGAAGGTTGCATTCACCCAGTCGACCACCGAAGCGCTCGACCGAAAATTGCTTTTCAGGTCGATGGCCACCGGGATCACACCATTGAAACCGGATTGTCGAGCGCGCAGGAACAGGCCCACATTGGCATTGCGGAATCCGTAAATCGACTGCATGCCATCGCCGACAATAAAAATGGTCCGCGGGGCCTGCACATTCAGGCGATTGTGCTCGCCCCAGCCACGGGTCAGCCGCCCCAGCAGGCGATACTGGTTGATGGCGGTGTCCTGAAATTCATCGACAAGAATGTGCTCAATACTGTAGTCGAGCCGCAGCGCCAGCTCGGTGGGCTGCTCGTCGTCTCCCAGTGCATCCAGTGCCGACAGCGCCACCTGGGTATGGTCCACCTCGCCGCGCCGCTCGAACACCAGCAGCAGGCACGCTGCGACCAGAGGCAGCACATGGGCCAGGTGAACTACCAGTTGCCAGGAAGCGGCATGCCCTCCCATATCAGGGAGCGTCGTCACCGCCCTCAGGGCGGATAACAATTCGGCAACCTCTCCCATACGACCCAGCAGGTGCTTGAGATGGTCCTTGTGCTCCTGGGCCTCACCCTTGCCGGCAGGGAAGCCATTGCGGACGTTCACAGAGCGTCGGTACTTGCCGTCCTGGGTAAGCAACAATTGCACCAGGGCACGCCATTGCGCCAGGTTGTCACTCACAGGCGTGGGGAAGTTATCCGGTACCGGCTCCCCCAGATTGCCCTGCGCGTAGCAGAACAAGTCGAACAGCTCATCTTCAAACGGTGCCAATACCGCCGCCAGCTCCGCGAGCTTTTCGTCGACCAATGCTGCCACCAGTGAGTGCAAACGTTGTTCAGATTCGGCCGGTGAGGCCCGCACGCCCATGTGTTCATGCCACTGATCGCGCTTGGCGAGCATGGCCATCAGCAGATCCGCAAGGCGCTCCCAGTTATTGTCGAAGTGCAGCAGCAACCGGCGCAGGTCTTCCGCTTCCGGCCTTGCGCTCTCCAGCAGCAAAAACAGCTCGGATACCGCCTCGCGATACAGAGGCACTGCATCATCCACCGCCTGGGCCGAACCGCCGAACTGGCTCAGAATCGGCAGCTGGCGCGTCAAGCCTGCACAGAACGAGTCGATGGTCTTGATATTCAGTCGTGAATTGTCGCGCGTGAGGTGCCAGCCGAGTTCGTCACTGCGTGCCAGGGCAGCCAATGCCAGCGCCCGGGTCGCCTGCTCGTGATCTCCCTGACAGGGAACGCCGTGGAGTGCGTCGGCCATAGCCTGTACCACACGCTCACGCATTTCCGCGGCCGCCTTACGCGTAAACGTAATGGCCAATACCTGTTCAGGGCGTTGTACACGACCCAGCAGCGCCAGAAAACGTTGTATCAACAGTTCTGTTTTACCTGAACCGGCTGGTGCCGACACGCAAAAGCTTTGGGTGACGTCCAATGCCTCGTGGCGCTCAGTGGCATCGACAATGCTCATAACGAGGCCTCCTGCACTGAGATACGGCACAGCGATTGAAGTCCACAGAAGTTACACGCCGTTGGCGTGGGATCGACGGCCGCCTCTCCCGCAACAAAGGCTTCCGCCAGCGCCGACAATTGCTCCCGCCAATGCGCGACGAGCGCCGGCCAATCCTCGATCTCAGGCTGCCAGCGTTTTATCGCGGTGCCAACATCACTCTTTATGCCCGGCACACCGTCAATCTCGCCGATACCGGTGAATTTGCAGTCTCGGGCCCTGATCTGCGCAAAACTCACGGCATTGACGCCGGTGGCGAGTCCATAAAGGGGCAACTGGGGCTGCGCAATACGCTCACCCAGCCAGTCGGCCAGACCGTTACGACCGGATTTATAATCCAGCACCAACTGCCCACCGCCCTCCAGTGTGTCGATTCGATCCACGCGTAAATTCAGCGGAATACCCGCGAGTTCGAGTGCTATGGAGGATTCTCTTTCGCTGACGGTAAACGGCGCTCGCTGCGACTCTATGTCGAGCCACTCCTGCAACAGCCCTGCCAATCGCTGCTTCTCGAGATCGAGACAGTGCAGCCCGGCGACTTCCCGGGTGGCCTGTGGCACCTCGGTGACTGCGGCAGCACTGGCGCGTTCGGCCGCCAGCTCGCGCGCCGTTTTATCCATGCCCGCGAGCGTGGTGCTATCATTTATTTCTCCCCACAAAATGAACAACGCGTTATGTAGCAAGGTACCGCGATCAGCGGCTGATAAACCCATTACCGGCTCGGCCAGGGGTTCGAGGCGCAAGCGATTGCGGGCGAAAGCGCGAAATGGACATGCGGCCTGGTTCTGCAAGATGCTGCTCCCGCCGGAGAGCTGGGTCAATTCCGCTGCCTGCGGCGCCGGTCCGTTATGGTCATCGACGGACTCTCGAATGGCCGCATTCTGGCGAGCTGTCCAGTCGGAGTCTACGGGATTGGTGGGCGGCAGTGATTCAGTGGTGAACGGCTCCAGCAACGCACTGGGCAACTCCGGCACCCCGTCAATTTCCTCCGCGTAAGAAATCACCATCTCGCGACAGGTGGCGCGATACAGGCGCATCAGGTCAGCCGCGTACTGCCATTCGCGTTCGGCACTCGAGTGTGGCATCTGGTGCTGGCGCTGCAGGGCGACCGGTACAAAGGGGTTTGGTCGCGCCGGTGCCGGCCAGCGAGTGCCTTGAAACCCACACAGACATAAGGTGTCGAATTGCAGACCCGCCGCCTCCAGTGGCCCCAATACCTGGATCACGCTATCTGCGGTCTGGGGTTGTGAGATCTGGTTGCGACAACAATCGCGCAACAGGCTTAGTGCCGCGGTGAGAGAAAGCTCGCCGCAGACATCGTCAAAGCCCGCAAATTCTTCCAGCAGCCGATACCAGTGCTCTACCTGCTGATACTCAAGTGAATCCAGCGGACCGCTGCCGGGCCATTGCCAGCAGGCAAGAACGTCTGAAAAGCTCTGCACCCACGCAGAGGGTAACTGGCGCAGGTGGCGCAGGCGCAGCTTATCTGTGCGACGCAGTGCCTCTCCGAAGGCCGTGCCCCGCTCTTCCTCCACCTGGACCTGCTGGGCAAGGTAGCGCAAGCGCCCGAGGTCAATGGCCGCAGCGCCATCGTCGGCAATACGGCGCAACAGGCTCACAAGGTTCTCCCCGCGCATATCACTGGGAGCGATAAAGCGGGAACGGACCAGCATCAGGAGGTCGTCGTAAGGGAGTTCGCCGCGATTGATATCGAGCAAGCCGAGCGCATCTCTGACCACTGGCGCACGATCGAGCGGGATACCCGTGGAAAAATTAACCGGCAGCGAAGTGTAGTTATCGCCGAGACAGTCAAACGCACGGCGCAGCGCATACTCCATTGCCGCCCTGTCGCCCTGCATATCCGACAGCACAATACCCAGGGTCATATCCGGGGCTGCGCGATACTGGGCCAGCGCCCGCTCCGCGACCGCATCGAGTTCACTGCGACGATCTGGATAGGCAAAAACCCGGGGCATCACCGGCGCTGCATCACTGTGCGCTTCCTCGCAGCGAAAGCTCAGCCGCTCCAGAACGTCCCGGTACAGGCGCGTCACATCGTCGAAATCCAGCAGCGTGATATCGTCTTGCGCCGCAATGGTTGGCGCCGATAACACGTCTATCAAAGCGTCGGATAGCGTCCCTGCACACATCTGCTGCAGCTCGCCGTCAAAGGCATCCAGCCACCGCAGATAGCAGCTGCAGTCGGGATCCAGACGAAACTGGGAGCGGACCGCGCTGTCCTTCACATTCACCCTCGTCCGCAGCAAATTCTCTCTTGCCTGTTGGGCCAGGGCCACAGCGCCTTCAGTTTGCAGCAAGTGGTAGTCGCCGTGGCCAGCCTGGTCCCTATCAATGACCCGCTGCCAGATTTGCCTGAGTTGTATCGCCGACAACAATCTGCGTGGGGCCACTTCCCCGCCTGCCACCGCAGCGCGCCAGCGACGATCCAGATAGGATTCCAGAGAGTAGACCCGTGCCTGTGGCCAGCTCTGCAGGCCGCTCTGTACCTGATGCGCGTTCCATGCGGCGATAATACGACGGCCAAGTCGCAGGTTAGGGGTGAGAATGACGCCGC
Organism: Halioglobus sp. HI00S01; assembly: GCF_001635445.1. Classification (NCBI taxonomy): domain Bacteria; kingdom Pseudomonadati; phylum Pseudomonadota; class Gammaproteobacteria; order Cellvibrionales; family Halieaceae; genus Halioglobus; species Halioglobus sp. HI00S01. The sequence goes on along the minus strand of NZ_LWEE01000322.1, from coordinate 133,191 downwards.
CCCGCTCCAGTATGGGCGCAAGAACGGTTAAATCGTAAGTGCCGGGATGTGCCTGCTGCGGCAACGTTGCCTCCTGCTCGCCCTTGAAGAGCGCCTATCCAAACCTGCCTCGCTACTATAGAATGGCGCGCCGCCGTGGCGCTATTTTTTGCGGCAGGGAAAGCGTTTTACTCTATCAGGTAACATCCATGAGCAACAACGAAGTACACAATATTAACGTCGACTCGCAGGGCGTTCTGATCACACCGGAGCAACTGTGGGAAGCACTGCCTATGTCTGACGCAGTGCGCCAGACCGTGGCCGACAGCCGCCAGGTCATCTGGGATATTCTCGACCGCAAGGACCACCGCCTGTTTGTGGTTGTGGGCCCCTGCTCTATCCACGACACCGAAGCCGCTATGGACTATGCCCGCCGTCTCAAGGCGCTGGCAGACGAACTCGACGATACCCTGTACATCGTTATGCGTGTGTATTTCGAAAAGCCCCGCACCACGGTGGGCTGGAAAGGTCTCATTAACGACCCGCATCTGGACGACTCGTTTAAAATCGAGGAAGGCCTGCACATTGGCCGCAAGCTGTTGCTGGACATACTTGAGCTGGGCCTACCGACCTCCACCGAGGCACTGGACCCGATTTCACCCCAGTACCTGCAGGACCTGATAAGTTGGAGCGCCATTGGCGCCCGCACCACAGAATCCCAGACCCACCGCGAAATGGCCTCCGGCCTCTCCTCTGCTGTGGGCTTCAAAAACGGCACCGATGGCGGCTTGACGGTAGCCACCAACGCACTGAACTCGGTTTCCAAGCCGCACCGCTTCCTGGGTATTAACCGCCAGGGACAGGTATCAGTGTTCACCACCAAGGGCAATGCCTACGGCCATATCGTACTGCGCGGTGGTAGCGCCGGCCCGAACTACGATTCAGTCCATATTCGCCTGTGCGAAGAGGCACTGGAAAAAGCCAACCTGGCCACCAACATCATGGTCGACTGCTCACACGCCAACTCCAACAAGCAGCCTGAGTTGCAGCCGCTGGTGATTGAGAATGTGGGCAACCAGGTGGTGGAAGGCAACGACTCCATTCTGGGCCTGATGATTGAATCCAACATCAATGCGGGCAACCAGTCTATCCCCGACAACCTCGACGACCTGCAGTACGGTGTTTCTGTGACCGATGGCTGTATTGACTGGGAGACTACCGAAGCGACTCTGCGCAAGCTGCGCGATACGGTTAAGGATGCTCTTAAGGAGCGACAGGCTGGCTGACGGTCTGATCTTTCTGCAAAGAAGCCGGGCATTGTCCCGGCTTTTTTGTCTGCGCTGCTCAACACGCCGGCACAAAGATAACTCAGGTGGTTTCAAGACCGCTACGAGCCCGTCCATGGGGTCGCTTCGGCGTCCGGCATCCATGCCGCCCGACGATCTTGAAACCACCTGAGCTATCCCTGAGCCTGGGTCGGGCATCAATTGGCAGTGTGTGGCACTCCCGAACCGGCTCTTCGAGAACTAAGCCACAAAAAAGCCGGGACATTGCCCGGCTCCAGAATCCCTCGATCGTCTAAATCAGTAATAGGCCTGAGAGCGATCAGAGTGATCCGTCGTATCGCGAACCCCCGACAGCTCCGGCAGTTGCTCGAGCAGCGTTTTCTCAACGCCACCCTTAAGCGTCTGGTCCACCGCAGAACACCCCTGGCAACCGCCGCCAAACTGCAACACCGCGAACATATCATCGGTAATTTCGACCAGGCTCACTTCGCCACCGTGGGCTGCAAGTGCGGGGTTTACCTCGTTGTAGAGCACATAGTTAATGCGATCTTCCAGCGGGCTATCCTCGTTGACACGCGGCATCTTGGCATTGGGTGCCTTGATCGTGAGCTGGCCGCCCATACGATCCTTGTTGTAATCCACCAGAGCGTCTTCCAGGAACGGCAGCGAGCGACCCTCGAAGTAAGCTGTGAACTTGTCGTACTTGCGCTCTTCATCTTCTTCCTTGACGTCGCCATCGCGGCAGTAGGCAATACAGGTCTCAGCGCGGGGGGTGCCCGGCTGATTGATAAACACGCGAACGCCGAGGGCGTCTTCCTGCTTGGAGAGCAATTCAGCGAGATAATCCTGAGCGGCTTCGGTAATGGTGATCATTTACAACAATCCAGAGTAATTCAGTCGGGTATGTTATGTGAATTGGGGCCCGGAGGCTAACATTCAAGCTCTCAATCTATATCAAATTATTTTGATATAGCTATCAAGACCTGCTAGGATGCGCCCTTTTTTGACAATTGTCAGGTTGATCATGAGCTGTACCCGCAAAGAAACCCTCCTCAAGGCACTCCAGCAGCGCATTCTGGTGATTGACGGTGCCATGGGCACCATGATCCAGGGCGAAGGCCTCGAGGAGCACGATTACCGCGGAGAGCGCTTTGCCGACCACGACACCGATCTGAAGGGCAATAACGATATTCTGTGCATGACCCGCCCCGAGGTGGTCGGCAAGATCCACCGCGCCTACCTGCAGGCCGGTGCTGACATTATCGAGACCAACAATTTCAACGCCACATCGGTCGGCCAGGAAGACTACGACCTGAGCAGCATTGCCTATGAGCTTAACCTTGCCGCGGCACAGGTGGCCCGCAAAGTCGCTGACGAGGTGACCACAGAGACTCCGGACAAGCCCCGCTTCGTGGCCGGCGTGCTCGGCCCTACCCCCAAAACCGCTTCTATCTCTCCCGACGTCAACGACCCCGGCGCCCGCAGCATTACCTTCGAGCAACTGCGCGAGAGCTATTTTGAGGCGGCGCTGGCGCTGATTGAGGGTGATGTCGACATTATCCTCATTGAAACCATTTTCGATACATTGAACGCAAAAGCTGCTGTATTCGCGGTTAAGGATGCGTTTGCCCAGAGCGGCATTGAACTGCCCATTATGATTTCGGTGACCTTCCCTGACGTCAGTGGCCGGGTACTGTCCGGACACAACTCGGAAGCGTTCTACAATGCGGTGGCACACGCCAAGCCGCTGATTATTGGCAGTAACTGTGGACGTCGCTACAAGGAGATCCGCCCCTTCCTGGAAGAACTGGCGAATGCGGCAGAGTGCTATTTCAGCGCCCACCTGAATGCCGGCCTGCCCAACGCATTCGGCGAGTTCGATGAAACGCCCGAAATCATGCACGATGACTTCGCTGACTTTGCCGAACGCGGTTTCCTGAACCTTGCTGGCGGCTGCTGCGGTACCACGCCTGAACACATTAACGCCATTGGTCGCGCAGTGGACGGCAGGGCACCGAGGGTCATTCCCCAGCGCGAACGCGCCGCCCGTCTGTCTGGCCTGGAACCCTTTAACATCACGGCAGACAGCTTGTTCGTTAATGTGGGTGAACGCTGCAACGTGACCGGCTCCGCCCGTTTTAAACGCCTGATTCTGGAAGGTGACTACGAAACCGCCCTCGACGTTGCCCGCACCCAGGTGGAAGATGGCGCGCAGATCATCGACATCAACATGGATGAAGGCATGCTCGATGCCAAGGAAGCCATGGTGACCTTCCTCAACCTGGTGGCCTCCGAACCTGACATCGCCCGGGTTCCTATCATGGTGGACTCCTCCAAGTGGGACGTCATCGAGGCCGGCCTGCAATGTATTGCGGGCAAAGCGGTCGTGAACTCTATCAGCCTGAAAGCCGGTGAAGATGAGTTCCTCGAGCAAGCCCGCCTGTGCCTGAAGTATGGCGCTGCTGTTGTAGTTATGGCCTTTGACGAACAGGGTCAGGCCGACAATCTCGAGCGCCGCAAGGAAATCTGTAAACGCTCCTATGACCTGCTGGTCGAAGAAGTAGGCTTTCCGCCCCAGGACATTATTTTCGACCCCAACATTTTCGCGGTTGCTACCGGCATTGAAGAGCACAACAACTACGCTGTCGATTTCATTGAAGCAACCCGCTACATCAAGGAATCACTGCCCGGTGCACTCGTTTCCGGCGGCGTCTCTAACGTGTCTTTCTCGTTCCGCGGTAACAACCCGGTACGTGAAGCGATTCACTCCGTGTTCCTCTACCACGCCATTCGCGCTGGAATGGACATGGGCATCGTCAACGCGGGTCAGCTCGCGGTTTACGATGAACTGCCCGAAGATTTGCGAGAAGCCGTCGAAGACGTGGTACTTAACCGTCGCGACGATGGCACTGAGCGCCTGCTGGACATTGCCGAGCAATACCGCGACAGCGGTGGCAGCGGCGCCCGCACCGAAGACCTCAGCTGGCGTGAGCAGGACGTGGCCAAGCGCCTCGAATATGCGCTTGTGAAAGGCATTAACACCTATATTGAAGAAGATGCCGAAGCCGCGCGCCAGGCTTTCGACCGCCCGATCCAGGTGATCGAAGGGCCGCTTATGGACGGCATGAACGTGGTTGGCGACCTCTTTGGTGAAGGCAAGATGTTCCTGCCTCAAGTGGTAAAAAGCGCCCGCGTCATGAAACAGGCCGTTGCCTATCTGCAACCCTACATCGAAGACGAGAAAGACGGTGCCGCCAGCAGTAACGGCAAAATTCTCATGGCGACGGTAAAAGGCGATGTCCACGATATCGGCAAAAACATTGTCGGCGTTGTTCTGCAGTGCAACAATTTTGAGGTTATCGACCTCGGCGTGATGGTGCCCTGCGAGGAAATCTTGCGAGTGGCCAACGACGAAAACGTCGACATTATTGGCCTGAGCGGCCTGATCACACCCTCACTGGATGAAATGGTGCATGTCGCCTCTGAAATGCAGCGCCAGGACTTTAATGTGCCGCTGCTGATCGGTGGTGCCACTACCTCCAACGCCCATACCGCGGTCAAAATCGAGCCGAACTACGACCGCGATATTGTCGCCTATGTTCCGGACGCATCGCGCAGTGTGTCGGTTGCAACGCAATTAATGGGTGAAGCCAAGGCCGCCTTTACCGAAGAGCGTCGCGCCAACTATGAGAAGGTGCGCGAACGTATTGCCAATCGCGAGCCACGCAGCAAGCAACTAAGCTACGACGCTGCCATTGCGCGCGCACCACAGCTGGATTGGGACAGCTACAAGCCACCGAAACCTGCTTTTACGGGTGTGCGCGTATTCGACGACTTCCCGCTGGATGAACTAGTCGACACCATCGATTGGACGCCCTTCTTCATCACCTGGGAACTGGCCGGTAAATTCCCGGCCATTCTGGAAGATGAGATAGTCGGTGAACAGGCCAGCGATTTGTTCCGCGATGCCCAGGCCATGCTCAAGCGTATTGGCGACGAGAAGTTGCTCACCGCCCGTGCAGTGATCGGCTTCTGGCCGGCGCAGCGCAACGGTGCGGACGACATCACCCTATACCGCGATGAAGCGCGCAGCGAAGTGCTGACTACCCTGCACCACCTGCGCCAGCAGACCGAAAAGCCCGGCGCCAAGCCCAATCTGAGCCTGGCCGACTATGTCGCCCCCGAGGGCAGCGGCGTCGAAGACTACGTGGGCGGCTTCTGTGTCACCACCGGTCTCGGCGTGGACGAACTGGCGGCGCAGTATGAAGCCGATCACGACGACTACAACAGCATTCTCCTCAAGGCGCTGGCCGACCGTCTGGCGGAGTCTTTCGCCGAGTACATGCACCGCAAGGTGCGCACCGAATTCTGGGGCTACGCCCCTGAAGAGCAGCTGAGCAACGAAGAGCTGATCCGCGAGCGCTACCAGGGCATTCGCCCCGCCCCGGGCTACCCGGCCTGCCCGGACCACACTGAGAAGGCCACGCTGTTCGAGATTCTGGATGCGGAGAACAACACTGGGGTGGGCCTGTCCGAAAGCTATGCGATGACGCCTGCCTCTTCGGTCAGCGGTTTTTACTACGCTCACCCTGAGGCGCGCTACTTTGCCGTGGGAAAAATTGGCAAAGACCAGGTTGAAAACATTGCAGCTCGCAAGGGAGAATCAGTGGAGACCATGGAGCGCTGGCTGCGCCCTAACCTGAGCTACTGAGGAACTGAACGCCGATGACAGAGCAACCCGATGATACGTCAGGCGAAAAGGAATCCCTGAAACCGTGGCAGGTAGTATCGAGTGTGTTTGCCGCCGGGCTAGGCGTTCAAAGCAGCAAGAACCGGGAACGGGACTTCCAACAGGGTCGGGCGGGAACATTTATCGCTGCAGGCATCATTTTTACGTTGTTGTTCATCGCGGTAATGATTGCGATTGTGCAGCTAGTGCTGAAAGGAGCGGGCTAAACCACCACCCGCCCCATTCATCGATGGCTTAGGAAGGCATTCCTGACAGCCACAGGTACATGAACAGTACCACGATGGAAATAACGGCAGTGGCTGCAACCGCGTCGGCTGCGCCGTCACCTGCGTCTTTTGATGGTGTCTCTTCGGACATGTTTTGCTCCTTATGTTGGTCCTGATTGCGAGCCATTATAGCAGCAGTTCAGACAATCCCAAGGGTATGGGAAGCAGCTGATTAAACCTTTCTAACCTTATGAATATTCTTACTATTTGCAGAGCGGCAAGACGCTGCGATATCTGCTAAGCTCGCTGTCCTTTTGCAAGCGGCGAAAAGTCCGATAATCCACACGGGAAACACTAGATGTACGTTTACGATCAGTACGACCAGAAAATTCTCGACGAACGGGTGGCCCAGTACCGCGGCCAGACCGAGCGTTACCTGGCCGGCGACCTCAGCGAAGAGGAATTCCTGCCACTGCGATTGCAGAACGGCTTGTATGTACAGCGTCTTGCTCCGATGCTGCGTGTGGCCGTGCCCTACGGCCTAATGAACAGCACCCAGCTGCGCACCATAGCCCGCCTGTCGCGCGACTTTGACAAGGGCTATGTGCATATCAGCACCCGCCAGAACATTCAGTTCAACTGGCCGGAGCTCGCCGAAGTGCCTGACATGCTCGCGGAGCTGGCCAAGGTTCAGATGCATGCCATCCAGACTTCGGGTAACTGTATTCGCAACACCACCACCGACCAGTTTGCCGGCGTCGCTCGCGACGAGCTCGTCGACCCCCGCCCCTACTGCGAAATTATCCGTCAGTGGTCTACCCTGCACCCGGAATTTGCTTTCCTGCCTCGCAAGTTCAAAATCGCTGTCTGCGGTACCGAAGAAGATCGTGCCGCGGTTCGTGCTCACGATATCGGCATTGAACTGGTCAAAAACGCCGCCGGCGAAGTTGGCTATAAAGTACTCGTGGGCGGCGGCCTCGGCCGTACCCCGGTTATCGGCGTAGAGATTTGCGACTACCTCGAAAAGCAGCACCTGCTCAGCTACCTGGAAGCCATCCTGCGGGTATACAACCAGCACGGCCGCCGCGACAACAAGTACAAGGCGCGGATCAAGATCCTGGTAAAAGCCATGGGTATCGACGCCTTCCGTGAGGCGGTTGAAGCGGAATGGGCACACCTGAAAGATGGCCCCACCACGCTGACTGACGCCGAGATCGAGCGCGCCAGCTCCTTCTTCACTGAACCGGAGTACGCCCAGATCGACGCTGCAGCAGCGGAAGTCGCCCTCGCCGAGCAAGGCGCAAGCGATCCTATCTTCGCTAACTGGGTGAAGCGCAATACTGTCGCTCACCGCGTTGATGGCTACCGCATCGTCAATATCTCCCTCAAAGCCACAGGCTATGCGCCGGGCGATATTACCGATCAACAACTGGAACTCGTTGCCGATCTGGCCGACCGTTTCTCCTTCGGCGAACTGCGCAGCACCCACCAGCAGAACCTGGTGCTGGCAGACGTGCCCATGGCGGACCTCTACGAGCTCTGGCAAACACTGCAAAAATCGGGCCTGGCCACCGCGAACATTGGCTACCTCACCGACATGATCTGCTGCCCCGGCGGCGACTACTGCGCCCTGGCGAACGCCAAGTCGATTCCCGTGGCCGAATCCATCCAGGCCCGCTTCGACGACATGGACTATGTTTACGACCTGGGCCCACTGGAACTGAACATCAGCGGCTGCATGAACGCCTGCGGCCACCACCACATTGGTCACATCGGTATTCTCGGCGTCGACAAAAAAGGCGAAGAGTTCTACCAGGTCTGCCTCGGCGGCAGCCAGTCCAAGGATGCCTCCATCGGCAAAATCCTCGGCCCGTCCTTCAAACAGGAAGACATGGCGGATGTGATGGAGAAAATCCTCGGCACCTATGTCGACCTGCGCACCGAAGAGGAAAACTTCCTCGACACCTACCGCCGTGTAGGCATCGCCCCCTTCAAGGAGAAAGTTTATGCCTAAGCTGATCAAGAACGGCGCTATTGTCGAAGACACCAGCCCCGAAGTGCTGGACCTGGAGCAGTGGCTGGAATGTGAAGAGCGCGCCAGCCGCGCTGTGATCCTGGAGCCAGGTGAAATCCTGGCACCGCTGATCGATCACATCGATGAGATCCCGCTGGTAATGGTGAACTTCCCGACGTTCATGGACGGCCGCGGTTTCTCCTACGCTCGCGAGCTGCGCGATCGTGGCTATACCGGCGAAATCCGTGCGGTGGGTCACTTCATCCGCGACCAGCTGACCTACCTCGGCCGCTGCGGTTTTGACGCTTTCCAGTTCGACGACGAAAGCCTGCTGGAACCCTCGCTGGCCAGCCTGGCCGATTTCAGCGAGTACTACCAGGCCTCGGCAAATCAGGCCGATCCGCTGTTCCGTCGCCGCGCCTGAACATCCTGGCGCTGCTCCCGCCCGCGGAGCAGCGCCATATTCCGCCAGCAAGCCACTGTTTATAAAACTATTTCCTATCCACGGGCGGCTTGATTACACTGCCTGAATGGATGTCTCAATCACCTTTTCATTCTTCCTGATTTTTAGCGGCGCGGCAATCTTCGCTTCGCTAGCACTGGCCACTCGTCAACCACTGATCATCGCCTACATTGCGTTGGGCGCCTTCATCGGTCCTTACGGACTGTCATTGGTCACCGACACCAAACTCCTTGCCGACATCGGCCATATTGGCATTATCTTCCTGCTATTCCTGCTCGGCCTGGATATGCAGCCCCAGGCGTTATGGGCCACGCTCAGAAAGTCCACAGTGGTGGCGCTGTTCAGCTCGGCGATTTTCCTGGCCATGGGCTTTGGCGTTGCCTATGCCTTCGGCTACGCCACCACAGACGCCCTGGTCGTCGGCGCGGCCATGATGTTCTCCTCTACCATTATCGGTATCAAACTGTTGCCGACCACGGTGTTACACCATCGCCACATCGGCGAGTTGATGATCGGCCTGCTGCTCATTCAGGATTTGCTGGCCATCATCGTGCTAATGGTGCTGTTCAGTGCGGCCGCCGGCGACGGCGGCGAAAGCATGGGCCAGACCCTGGCGATATCGCTACTGGGTTTGCCGGTACTGGGCGGCCTCGCCCTGCTCTGCGTACGCTATGTCTTACTCCCACTCATCGCCCGCTTCGATCGCTTTCACGAGTACATCTTCCTGCTCGCCCTGGGCTGGTGTCTGGGCATGGCTGAAGCCGCCAAAGCCTTGGGTTTATCCGAGGAAATCGGGGCCTTCATCGCAGGCATCACTATTGCGACCAGTCCGATCTCGCAGTACATCGCAGTCAATCTCAAACCGCTGCGCGACTTTTTCCTGATCCTGTTCTTCTTCTCGGTGGGCGCCCGCTTTGACTTGGCCATGCTGCAAACGGTGTGGATACCGGCGCTGGTGCTGGCTGTACTGGTTCTGGGGCTCAAGCCTGTGGTCTATCGCTTTTTGCTCCAGGGCGTCAGCGAAAAGCGCGTATTGGCGTGGGACCTGGGCTTTCGGTTGGGCCAAGCCTCGGAGTTCTCGCTACTCATTGCCTACGTGTCAGTCGGCGCTGCACTGATCAGCGTACAGGCCTCACTGTTGATCCAGGCAACAACGATTATCACCCTGCTTGCGTCTAGTTATATCGTGGTGCTCAACTACCCGACGCCGATTGCTATTTCTGATCGCTTGCGGCGGGACTAGGTACGACTCTGGCTAGCCGGAACGATCAAGGACACGCCCAACCACTTCCGTTAGATTCTCAACGTACGCGACCGAACAAGGGTCGAGATCGCCAGTCATTCTTCTGAGATCGTCGGGAGCCTTAGATGGCGTGCGCCGAAGCGCGCCATGGATACCCTCGCAGCGGTCTCAGAAGAATGACTGGCGATACCGCACCGGATAGACCTGCCAGAAACAAAAAACCGGCCACAAGGGCCGGTTCTTCGCAGATTCAAAAAGTAGCTGAATTACAGCGTACTTTCGAACTCAGGCAGCGCGTCAAACAGGTCAGCTACGAGGCCGTAGTCGGCAACCTGGAAGATCGGAGCGTCTTCGTCCTTGTTGATAGCAACAATGACTTTAGAGTCCTTCATACCAGCAAGGTGCTGGATCGCGCCGGAAATGCCCACGGCGATGTAGAGGTCAGGAGCGACAATTTTACCTGTCTGACCAACCTGCATGTCGTTGGGCACGAAGCCCGCGTCAACCGCTGCGCGAGATGCGCCGATAGCGGCACCCAATTTGTCGGCAATGCCTTCCAGCAGCTTGAAGTTTTCGCCGTTCTGCATGCCGCGACCACCGGAGATAACGATGGGAGCAGAAGTCAGTTCGGGACGATCAGAAACAGCCACCTCTTCACTAACGAAGGCAGAGATGCCTGCCTCGTGAGCTGCGCCTACAGCTTCAACAGCCGCAGAACCGCCTTCGGCGGGAGCAGCGTCAAATGCTGTGGTACGTACGGTGATGACTTTCTTCGCATCGCTGCTCTTAACAGTAGCGATCACGTTACCGGCATAGATAGGACGCTTGAAAGTGTCAGCAGATTCTACCGAGATGATTTCGGAGATCTGGGCCACGTCCAGCAGCGCCGCAACGCGGGGCATGGTGTTCTTGGCGTTGGCGGTGGCCGGAGCAACGACGTTGTCGTAGCCAGCACCGACTTCAGCGATCAGCAGGCTGACGTTCTCTGCCAGCTGGTGCTCGTAGGCAGCGTTGTCAGCTACCAGTACCTTGGAAACGCCAGCAACAGCGGCAGCAGCCTGGGCTGCGCCATCACAACCAGCACCTGCTACCAGGATGTCGATGTCGCCACCCAGCGCCTGGGCAGCAGTTACCGCGTTCAGAGTAGCGCCCTTCAGGGAGCCATTGTCGTGTTCTGCAATTACCAGAGTGCTCATGAGATCACCTTCGCCTCGTTCTTCAGTTTATCCATCAGCTGATCAACATCTTCAACCTTAATACCGGCCTGACGCTCGGCGGGCGGCTCAACGCTCACCTGAGCCAGGTGGGAAGTGACTGCTACGCCGAGATCGGCGGGAGNCATGACGNCCAGCGGCTTCTTCTTNGCCTTCATGATGTTAGGCAGAGAAGCGTAGCGCGGCTCGTTCAGACGCAGGTCAGTAGTGACGATGGCAGGCAGGTTCAATGCAACTGTTTGCAGACCGCCGTCAACTTCACGGGTTACGTTCACTTTGTCGCCGTCAAGAACGACTTCAGAAGCGAAAGTACCCTGGGGCATGCCCGCGAGGGCGCCCAGCATCTGCCCAGTCTGGTTGTTGTCACCATCGATGGACTGCTTGCCCAGGATGACCAGCTGGGGCTCTTCTTTATCTACGACACCCTTGAGCAGCTTGGCTACTACGAGGGGCTCTACAGAGCCTTCAGTCTCAACCTGGATGCCGCGATCGGCGCCCAGTGCGAGTGCGGTGCGGATCTGCTCCTGGCAAGACTTGTCGCCGATAGATACGGCAACAACTTCGGTTGCTGTGCCCGCTTCCTTGAGGCGTACAGCCTCTTCTACAGCGATTTCACAGAAGGGGTTGATAGCCATCTTGACGTTATTCAGGTCAACATCACTACCATCGGCTTTGGCGCGCACTTTGACGTTGTAGTCAACGACGCGTTTAACGGCGACAAGAACCTTCATGGATTCTCCAATACGATTGTTAAGGGTGGGTTTGCGGTGCCAGGGCGATCAAAAAGCGCCCGGTACATGGTGTTTCGGCGGGGTATCTTGCCCATATTGCCCCCTCGGGTCAAGGGCGATAAACGACACGAAAGTAGACTAAATGTGCCATATTGATGATTCTCGCCATCACCCTGATTTATAGTCATTTATCCCTAAAAATTATATACTTGCGTCCCTTTGAGGAGACGGGCTCGAACTTACAAGAAGCCCGCTGCCACACACGAAAGCATCTCCCGGGGCTGGCAGCTCCCCGGGCAGGCGCCACACATTACGAGGAACACACCGTGGAAAGAGAATCGATGGAATTTGATGTCGTCATCGTCGGCGCCGGCCCCGCTGGCCTGTCCGCCGCTTGTCGCATCATGCAGCTGGCTCAGGATAAAGAGCAGGAAATCACTGTCTGCGTCGTGGAAAAAGGCTCCGAGGTCGGAGCTCACACCCTGTCTGGTGCTGTATTAGAGCCCCGCGCCCTGAACGAGTTGTTCCCCAACTGGGAGGAACTGGGTGCCCCACTCAACACCAAGGTGAAAGGTGACAAGTTCTACTTCTATACCAGCGCTACCGGCGCTATCACCCTGCCCAACTTCTTTATTCCCAAGCCCACCCACAACGACGGTAACTACATCGTCTCCATGGGTAATGTCTGCCGCTGGCTCGCCGAGCAGGCCGAAGGACTGGGTGTTGAGGTCTACCCGGGCTTTGCCGCCTCTGAAGTGCTGTTCAACGAAGATGGCAGCGTCAAAGGTATCGCCACCGGCGATATGGGCATTGCCGAAGACGGCAGCCACAAGGACTCCTACATGCCCGGCATGGAACTGCACGCCAAATACACGCTGTTCGCCGAAGGCTGCCGCGGCCACCTGGGCAAGCAGCTGATCGAGAAGTTCGGCCTGGATGCGGGCAAAGACCCCCAGCATTACGGCATCGGCATCAAGGAAATCTGGGAAATCGACCCCGCCAAGCACGATGAAGGCACCGTAGAACACGGCCTGGGCTGGCCCCTGTCCGAAAACAGCGCCACCGGCGGCGGCTTCCTGTACCACGCCGAGAACAACCAGGTATTCCTGGGCCTGATCACCGATCTGAACTATTCCAACCCGCACCTGAGTCCCTTCGAGGAATTCCAGCGCTGGAAGCACCACCCCACCGTGAGCAAGGTGATCGAAGGCGGTACTCGCCTCACCTACGGCGCCCGCGCCATCACCAAGGGCGGCTACAACTCGCTACCCAAGATGCACTTTCCAGGCGGCCTGATCATTGGCTGTGATGCCGGCACCCTGAACTCAGTGAAGATCAAGGGTAACCACACTGCCATGAAGAGCGGTATGGTTGCGGCTGAAGCCGTAGTCGAAGCGATTGGCCAGGGCGAAGAACGCAAATCTGACCTGGACAGCTTTGCAACGGCCTTCGAAGCCTCCTGGGCCTACGAAGAGCTGTACACCACCCGTAACTTCTCCGGCTTCATGCACAAGTTCGGTTTCTTGATTGGCTCCGCCATGGTCTGGCTCGACCAGAACATCTTCGGCGGCAAACTGCCCTTCACCCTGAATGACGACAAGCCTGACTACGCGACCATGAAGCCCGCGGCTGAAGCCAAGCAGATCGAGTACCCCAAGCCGGACAACAAGATCAGCTTCGACCGTCTCTCCTCGGTATTCCTCTCGAACACCAACCACGAGGAAGATCAGCCCTGCCACCTCACCCTGAAGGACGCTTCCATTCCAATGGATGTGAACTATCCGAAGTGGGATGAGCCGGCGCAGCGCTACTGCCCCGCAGGTGTTTACGAGATTGTTGAAGAGGAAGATGGCAGCAAGCGTTTCCAGATCAACGGCCAGAACTGTGTTCACTGTAAGACCTGTGACATCAAGGACCCCTCCCAGAACATCACCTGGGTGACCCCAGAAGGTTTCGGCGGTCCGAACTACCCGAACATGTAAGCTTCCTGTTCGGTACTGAAAAGGCGGGCTTCGGCTCGCCTTTTTTGTGTCTGTAGGTTTTATTCTGGCTGACCGGCCCGGGCCTGCCTGAAGCTTCTCGGAAACCGCTACAAGCACATCCGTGGGTCGCTTTGGCGTCCCGTGGATGGGCATGAATTGGTCCCGGAAGGGCTAATGCGGTGCCTGTGCCGGCTATTCAGAACAGGCCCATTGACCACGGAACCAAGCGGAACCATCGTGCAGTGACATCAAACAGGCACACATAGATAAAAACGAATAGCGCCGACAATATCTAGCCGCACCTCTGTCGGGTGAGCTCTAGAGAAAACCTAACGCCCGCGAAACCAGGCAAGATCATCGTGCAACAAGACCACACTGCCTACAATGATCAGCGTAGGAGCTCGAGGCTTTTCACGCTCAACGATCTCTACAATCGTCGACAAGGTACCAGTCAGCACGCGCTGCTCTTTGGTCGTCGCCCGTTCAATCAGTGCGATCGGCGTATCGGCTCGTCGACCATGGGCCACAAGTTGTTCGCAGATGACCGGCAGACCCACCAGTCCCATGTAGAACACCAGCGTCTCCGTCTCTGACTGAAACTGCTCCCAGTCCAGATTGATGCTGCCATCCCTGAGATGCCCTGTGGCAAAACGCACCGACTGAGCGTGGTCGCGATGGGTTAGCGGTATGCCCGAGTAGCAGGCCGCGCCGTTGCCGGCGGTAATGCCGGGCACGACCTGGAAAGGTATCTGGTGCTGGGCCAGAAGTTCGATTTCTTCGCCGCCGCGGCCAAATACAAAGGGGTCGCCACCCTTGAGGCGCACTACCCGCTTGCCCTCTTTCGCCAGGTCTACCAGCAATTGGTTGATCTCGTTTTGTGGCACCGCGTGATCATCGCGGCGCTTGCCAACGTAAATGCGTTCCGCATCGCGGCGCGCCATTTCCAGAATCGGTTCCGATACCAGGCGGTCGTAGAGCACCACGTCGGCCGTCTGTAACAGGCGCGCGGCCTTGAATGTCATCAGGTCCGGATCGCCCGGGCCTGCACCGATGAGATATACCTCACCGACATAATGAGCTTCAGTGTTAGCCAGTTGCTCTTCCAGGAGCTCCTCGGCGCGGCTTTCACGGCCGCCCATGACCTGTTCCGCAACTGTGCCCTCCATCACCTGCTCCCAGAACAAGCGCCGTGGCGTCTCCTCAGGGATGGCCTGCTTCACTCGATCGCGATAGCGACCTGCAAATTCTGCCAATGCGCCGTAGGCGCCGGGCACCATGGCCTCGATCTTGCGGCGCAGTTGACGCGCCAGCACCGGGCTGCGGCCGCTACTACTAATGGCGATGATAAGCGGATCGCGGTCGACGATGGAGGGAAAGATAAACGTGCACAAATCCGGCGAATCGACCACATTCACCGGCAGGTTCAGAGCCGTTGCGTCGGCGTGAATCTGCTCGTTCACAGCGCGATTGGGCGTAGCGGCCACCACCAGCCGCTTGTGATGCAAATCGGTCTCTGTGTACTCCGCGCGCTGCCAGATACCGCCGTGCTCTGCGAGCAGGCCCTCGAGTTCATCGCTGACCTCGGGGGCAACCACCGTCAGATTTGCACCAGCCCTGAGCAGCAGACGCGCCTTGCGGGTGCCGACGGTGCCGCCGCCCACTAATACAACTGGCGCGTCCCTAAGGCGGAAGCAGACCGGTAGGTATTGCATCAGGCGATGAGCACCTCGATGCCACCCATGTAGGGTCGCAGTGCCTCGGGCACTTCGATGCTGCCGTCGTCGCGCTGATAGTTCTCCATAATCGCGACCAGTGTGCGGCCTACAGCCAGGCCAGAGCCATTGAGGGTGTGCAGCAACTCCGGCTTGCCCGTTTCCGGGTTGCGCCAGCGCGCCTGCATGCGGCGGGCCTGGTAATCACCGAAGTTGGAGCAGGAGGAAATCTCACGGTAGGTGTTCTGCGCCGGCAGCCACACTTCCAGGTCGTAGGTTTTGCGGGCGGAGAAACCGATGTCACCGCCACACAGAATCACCTTGCGGTACGGCAGGTTCAGCCGTTGCAGCACCTTCTCCGCGTGACCGGTGAGCTGTTCGAGGGCGTCGTCAGACTGGGTTGGGCGTACAAACTGCACGAGTTCGACCTTTTCAAACTGGTGCTGGCGAATGATACCGCGGGTGTCACGTCCATAGCTGCCGGCTTCGCTGCGAAAACACGGCGTGTGGCAAGCGAACTTTACGCCCTGCTCACCCAGTTCCGCATCGTCAAATATACGATCGCGGCCCACATTGGTCACAGGCACCTCGGCCGTGGGGATCAGGTAATAGCCCTGATCCGTCTCTAGCTTGAACAGGTCCTCTTCAAACTTGGGCAGCTGTCCGGTGCCACGCAGGGAATCGCGATTCACAATGTAGGGGACGTAGATCTCGCTATAACCATGCTCGCCGGTGTGCAGGTTGAGCATGAACTGAATGAGCGCGCGATGCATGCGGGCGACATTGCCGTACATCACGTTGAAACGTGAGCCGGTGATTTTGCCCGCCGTCTCAAAGTCCATCTCGCCCAGTGCTTCACCGAGCTCCACATGATCTTTGGCTTCGAACGCCAGTGCAGTAGGTTCTCCCCAGCTGGCGACCTCTACGTTGTCGTCTTCCGAGGCTCCCTCGGGAACCTCGTCTGCAGGGATATTGGGCACGGCCAGCAACAGGTCTTCCAGCTCGGCCTGTACCTGCTTGGCTTCGCCGGTCAGATCGTCGATCTGGGCAGCAATTTTCTCCAGTGTTTCGTTCACCTGGGCCTTGGCGTCATCTACGCTCATACCCTGGCCGATTAACGCACCAATCTGCTTCGATGCAGCCTTGCGCTCTGCCAACAGATTCTGGGATTCCACGTCGGCCTGCTTGCGACGCGCGTCCAGGGCAACAAACCCGGCCACGTCAAATTCAAATCCGCGTTTCTTCAGTGCGTCGGCAACCGCTTGTGGGTCCTGCCGAACGACCTTGATATCCAACATAATGTGTTTCCTAAACTAACCAGTCAGCGGGTTCAGACAATCGCCCGCGTCAATTGAATCGATATTCCAGCCATCAGAACGCACAAAACGGAGCTGGCAGCCATATAACCTAGGGCGTGCGCCGTGTGTCCGTTCTCGAACATGGCTATGGTTTCTAGGGAGAACGTCGAGAACGTCGTAAACGCTCCCAGAAAGCCCACCATAAGCACTCCGCGCCAATCCGGGTGAACCACCTGTCGCTCGACGAGGACAAATACAACCCCGATAGCGAAGGAGCCTGCCATATTGACCAGCAGCGTTCCCACGGGCCAGCGGCCTTCCCACAGCTGGTGAATCCAGCCTGCAAGCAGATAGCGTGACACGGCACCGGCAGCGCCGCCGAGGGCAATAAACAGCAGGTATTTCATGAGATCAGGCGGAGTGGCTTAATCGTAGCGGCGTATTGTACTGCTTTTGTCTCGCGCGCGCAGGTAGTCTAGTTTTTCCTGAATTTTCTTTTCCAGGCCCCGATCAACAGGGAAATAATACTGGCGATCGCGCAGAGACTCAGGGAAGTAATTCTCCCCCGCGGCATAGCCGCCCTCCTCATCGTGGGCGTAGCGATACTCCGCACCGTAATCCATGTCTTTCATCAGGTTGGTGGGGGCGTTGCGCAGGTGCAGCGGCACCTCCTCGCTCTCGCCGGCGCCGATCTCGCTGCGCGCCACGTTATAGGCGTTATACACTGCATTGCTTTTGGCAGCGCAGGATAGATAGACAATGGCCTGGGCGACAGCCAACTCGCCCTCAGGGCTGCCAAGACGTTCCTGTACCTGCCAGGCATCTAGGCTGATTGTCAGGGCGCGAGGGTCGGCATTGCCGATGTCTTCACTGGCCATACGCACCACGCGCCGAGCCACATATAAAGGATCACAGCCGCCGTCGAGCATTCGGCAGAACCAGTACAGTGCCGCGTCGGGTGCACTGCCCCGCACCGCCTTGTGCAGCGCGCTGATCTGGTCGTAAAAAAGGTCGCCGCCCTTGTCAAAACGCCGCAGCGAGGCCTGTAGCACTTCCGCCAGGGTTTCCTCGGTAATAACCCCGTTATCGGCCAGATCAGCGGCCAGCTCCAGCAGATTGAGGGCCCGGCGGGCGTCGCCGTCCGCCTGTGCTGCAATGAGCTCGAGACAGGCTTGCGACACCTGGATGTCGTCACCGAGTAGCGCAGCACCTCGCTGCAGCACACCGAGCAATTCGCCACTGTCCAGGGAGCGCAGCTTGTAGACCCGCGAGCGCGACAGCAGTGCATTGTTGAGTTCAAAGGAAGGGTTTTCCGTTGTTGCACCGATAAAAATAACGGTGCCGTCCTCCACATAGGGCAAAAACGCGTCCTGTTGGGACTTGTTGAAGCGGTGCACCTCGTCGACAAACAGCACCGTGTCTTTGCCGGAGGCCTTGTGCTGCCTCGCCTGGGCAATCGCCTCGCGAATTTCCTTAACGCCGGATAACACCGCCGAAATCTGCAGGAAGTGCGCATCTGCCTGCTGGGCAGCAATACGCGCCAAGGTGGTTTTACCCACGCCCGGCGGGCCCCAGAAGATGCAGGAGTGAAGGTGGCGCTGATCGATCGCCCGCCGCAGCGGCTTACCTGGCGCGAGCACGTGGGTCTGCCCGGCGTAGGTCTCGAGATCAACAGGCCTCAGTCGTGCGGCCAGAGGCTGATAGCCGGGATCCTCGGTTGCAGCAAACAGGTCATTGCTCATGATAGAAAAGGTCCACGCCCTCAGGCGGCGTGAACGCGAAATCTGCCGGTGTCAGGCCAGCTTCGGTAGTGAGCTCGCTAAAGCGGATATCCAGCCGCTGGCCGAGGCCATCGACGACCACCATGCCCTGTAGCGCGCCGCCTGGCAGACTCAGGGTTAACGCCTTGAATCCTGCCTGATCGTCCCGGGGAACCAGGCGAAACACGCCGTCAGGGAGCGAGGCAATGCTGTAGTTCTGGCGCAGCGTTTCTATATCGCCACCGAGGACCTGCAGCGGTGAAGCGGTAGCGCCGGTGTCCACCGGTCTGCGGGTGACCGTTTCCAGATCTCGATCGAAATGCCAGACGTAGTCCAGATCGGCAATGATCAACTGGCTGTCGGGCGATTGAATATCCCAGGCAAAGTAACCTGGCCGCAACAAGCTGAAGCTGCCTTTGCTAACACTGATCAACTCGTCTGAGCCCGGGCCGTACTGGTCCTGGACAAATTGACCGGTCATCTGGGTAAGCCCCTTTAACTGGGCAGTGAGCGCCGCAGCGGGATCTTCCTCGGAACGAACAATGCCTGCTACAAAGCACAGGCCCAATACGGCAATTGCCAGAACGCGTGTGGCTATCATGTCTTAGTCTTCTACTGGCGGCGGCGCGAGCACTTCGCGCTGACCATTGGTACCCATTTCACTCACGACACCCGCGGCCTCCATCGACTCAATCAGGCGTGCAGCGCGGTTATAGCCAATGCGCAGCTTGCGCTGAACGCTGGATATCGACGCGCGACGACTCTGGGTCACGTAGTGAACCGCCTCGTCGTAAAGCGCGTCACCCTCCTTATCTCCGTCTGACGAATTGGCCTGGAGTTCCCCGGCGGTGACCGGCGTCTGGCCACCCTCATCGAGCAGTCCATCGATATACAGCGGCTCGCCGCGCTTCTTCCAGTCCGCGACGACCCGGTGCACTTCTTCATCGGAACAGAATGCTCCGTGGACGCGATTGGGCACACCGGAACCCGGCGGCAGGTACAGCATGTCACCGTGACCCAGCAACTGCTCTGCCCCGCCCTGGTCGAGAATGGTGCGCGAATCCACTTTCGAGGACACCTGGAAAGCGATACGCGTGGGCACGTTAGCCTTAATCAGGCCGGTAATCACATCCACTGAGGGGCGTTGCGTGGCGAGAATCAAATGGATGCCGGCCGCCCTCGCCTTCTGGGCAATTCGCGCGATCAGTTCTTCAACTTTTTTGCCGACGATCATCATCATGTCGGCGAATTCATCAATCACCACCACAATCGAGGGCAGACGATCGAGGTTCGGCGGTGTTTGCTCTTCGTCGGTTTCGGCAAAAATGGGATCCGGCGTCCACAGCGGATCGGGGATTTCGGTGCCGGCTTTCTTGGCGTCATCTATTTTGCGGTTGTAGCCGCCGAGGTTGCGCACCCCAAGGGCCGCCATCAGCTTATAACGGCGCTCCATTTCAGCCACACACCACCGCAGACCATTGGCCGCATCTTTCATGTCGGTAATCACCGGTGTCAGCAGGTGTGGAATACCGTCATAAACCGAGAGTTCGAGCATCTTCGGGTCGACCAGAATCAGCCGTACGTCCTCGGGACCCGACTTGTACAGGAGGCTGAGCAGCATGGCATTGACGCCCACAGATTTACCCGAACCGGTGGTGCCCGCCACCAGCAGGTGCGGCATCTTGGCCAGGTCGGCACAGACCGGTTGCCCGGAAATATCATGCCCCAGCGCCAGGGTGAGCGGCGATTTGGACTGATCAAAGGCCTTGGAAGACAGCACCTCGCGGAAATTCACAACCTCGCGGTCTTCGTTGGGGATTTCAATACCCACCACGGACTTGCCGGGAATCACTTCCACTACCCGCACTGATATAACCGCCAGCGAACGCGCCAGGTCCTTGGCCAGATTGGAGATGCGCGACACCTTTACGCCGGGTGCCGGCTGGATTTCAAAGCGTGTAATCACTGGCCCAGGGTATACCGCCGTCACCTCTGCGGTGACACCGAAATCGGCGAGCTTGAGTTCGAGCAGCTTCGACAGTGCCTCCAGCGCCTCTTTGGAATAGCCCTTATTCGGGTCTTTGATCTCTGCGTCCAGCAGTTCCAGGTGCGGCAATTCGCCGGTGGCAGGCGCATCAAACAGGGGTTGCTGCTTTTCCTTCTCAAGTCGTTCGGACTTTTCGGCCTTGGGCTTGAGCGGCTTGATCTTGGGCGGTTTGCGCTTTTTCTCTTTTTCGACGTGCTCTTCAATGACGACCTTGCGCGCTTCCACGGCCTTGTCCCGCTCGCGCTTGTCGCGAATCCCGTCGTAGGTTTTGGTGACCGACGCGCGGCTTTTCTCAAAACCGGCAATCGCCCAGGAGCCGAGCTTGTCCATCAGCTTGAGCCAGCTGAGGTCGGTGAATATGGTCATGCCGAATAACAGCACTGCCAGTAGAATCAGCCGGCTGCCAACCGCACTGAACGCGACGGTAAAAGATCCGCCAATGGCCTGCCCGAGAATACCGCCGGCGCCCTGCGGCAAGGACGACTGCCCGGTATCGTTCATGGCTGCCAGGGCTGTGCCCGCAATCATGACCAATACTAGCCCCAGGGTGCGAATGCCGAACGTGACCCAGTCGAAACCATGGGGATTATTGCGCTCCAGCAGCAGGATTAGCGCGCGATAAGCCAGCAGAATGGGAAACAGGTAAGCCGCATAGCCAACCAGGGAGAAAAACACGTCTGCCAGCCACGCGCCAGTGGGGCCGCCAAGATTGGAGATAGCGCCGCCGTTGCCACTGGCTGACCAGCCGGGATCAGTGCCGCTGTAAGTTGCGAGTGCCAGCAACAGATACAGGCACACGGCGCTCACGCCAATAAAAGCCCCTTCGCGCAGTCTTGGCCCCATAAAGGTCTCGCTGTCGGTGGATTCTGCCACGTAATTATTGTCCCTGGTACCTGTGCCCACGCTTTTCTATGAAGCGTTGCTATAAATGCTATAGCGACAACTAATTGTCGCTCAATTATTCATTTAATTCAAAGGCTTATGTTTATCTTTTAGAATTCTCCGAGCCTTTGCCCGACGCCTGCCTTTAAATTACCATAGTCCGCCCCCATTTCGGAAACCAACACAACCTCAATCCAGGACCAGCAGTAATGAGCGAAGCCAGACATATTCCCCTGATCATCCTTGGCAGTGGCCCCGCCGGCTATACCGCCGCAGTCTACGCCGCCCGCGCAAACCTCAATCCCGTCGTGATTACCGGTATGCAGCAAGGTGGCCAGCTGACCACCACCACCGAGGTAGAGAACTGGCCCGGTGGCCACGCGCACCTGCAGGGCCCCGAACTGATGCAGAACATGCAGGAGCATGTTGAGCGCTTTGACACGGAAATCGTGTTCGACCATATCGACGAGGTCGACCTGGAAGCGCGCCCCATGGTGCTCAAGGGCACCTCCAGCTATACCTGTGACGCAATGATCATCGCCACCGGCGCCTCCGCCCAGTATCTGGGCCTGCCCAGCGAAGAAGCTTTTATGGGGAAAGGCGTATCCGCCTGTGCCACCTGTGACGGTTTCTTTTACCGCGGCAAAAACGTTGCAGTGATTGGCGGTGGCAACACCGCTGTAGAGGAAGCGCTGTACCTGGCCAATATCGCCGAGCACGTCACCCTGGTTCACCGCCGCGACGCCCTGCGCTCCGAGAAAGTGCTGCAGGACCGCCTGTTCGCCAAGGAGAAAGAAGGCAAGGTCACCATTATGTGGGACCATACTCTCGATGAAGTCCTCGGTGACGATTCCGGCGTAACCGGCATGCGTATCAAGTCAGTGAAAGACGACAGCACCCAGGACATCGACCTGGCGGGCGTGTTCATAGCCATTGGCCACAAGCCCAACACGGACATGTTCGTCAACCAACTTGACATGAAAGACGGCTACATCGTCATCAAGAGCGGTCTGGATGGCAACGCCACCAGCACCAGCGTGCGGGGTGTCTTTGCCGCAGGCGACGTCGGCGATCACGTTTATCGCCAGGCCGTCACCTCTGCGGGCTTCGGCTGCATGGCGGCGCTGGATGCCGAGAAGTATCTCGACAACCTCTAACAGCCTGTGTTTCGTCAAAAAGGGCCGCCTCTGCGGCCCTTTTTTGTGACTTCATGCCCCGCAAAGTCACGGGCGCGTATAATGCGTGTATGCGCGCTATCAGCCAACTTGCCGACAACGAGCCTTTCCCGCCCACGGGCGAGGCCCTGGATTACCCCAACGGTCTGCTCGCAGTGGGCGGTGATCTGTCGCCCATGCGGCTGCTGGAAGCCTACCGGCACGGTATATTCCCATGGTACGAAGAACCCCAGCCGGTGCTGTGGTGGACGCCAGATCCCCGCTCTGTATTGCTGCCCGGGCAACTGCACATCTCGCGCTCGCTGCGCAAAACCCTACGTCGCAATCGGTTCCGGCTGTCGGTCGACCTGCACTTTGAATCAGTGATGCGCCACTGTGCGCAGCTGCGCGGCGACGGCCTGGGCACCTGGATAGGCGACAATATGCTGGCGGCCTACTCCGACCTGCACCACATCGGCCACGCCCACTCTGTCGAGGTATATAACCCCGCCGGTGAACTGGTGGGGGGCCTCTATGGTATTGCCATCGGCAGGGCGTATTTTGGCGAGTCCATGTTCAGTCTGGAGGCGGACGCTTCCAAAGTTGCCCTGGTGGGGTTGGTCAACATTCTGACACGGGGCGGCTTTGAATTGATTGACTGCCAGGTAGAGAGCGAACACCTGAACAGTCTCGGGGCATTCAATATGCCCAGACTGGACTTCGAACAGCGGCTTAGGGACACTATAGACGTCGCCCATGATCCGGAGATCTGGCGCCTACCGGCAACTTGTGGAGAATTGTTGTGACGTCTTCCCTGCGGGACCTGAAGGTCTACACGACCTACCCCCACAGCTGTAGCTACCTGGAGGAACAGGAGGCTACGACGTTGTTCGTAGACCCGCGCCAGGAGATCGATCAAGGTCTTTACAGCAACCTGTCGGTACTGGGGTTCAGGCGCAGCGGCAATCACCTGTACCGTCCTCACTGCTCCAGCTGCGATGCCTGTATTCCCGCGCGCATTCCCGTGAAGCGTTTCAAGCCCAACCGGAACCAGAAGCGGGCCCTGAAACGCAATACCGACCTGGAAGTGGAAGTCACCAGCGATATCCGCGATCACTCAGCCTTCGGGCTTTACCAGCGCTACATCGAACAGCGTCACGCCGACGGCGATATGTATCCGCCCGATCGCGAACAGTATCAGTCATTTCTCGACAATGCCTGGGAATGCACACGCTACTACCGCTTTTACCACGGCGGCCAACTCACAGCGATCTCGGTCGTGGACGAGTTACTGGATGGCTTATCGGCCATTTACACGTTCTTCGACCCCGACCTGGTCGACCGCAGCCTGGGGCGCTATGCGATTCTGTGGCAGATAGAGCGCACCCGGGAACTCGGCCTGGACTACCTCTACCTGGGCTACTGGATCAAGAATTGCCGCAAGATGAGCTACAAGTCGGAGTATCGCCCTCTGGAGCTCTATCTCAACGGCCGCTGGAGCCTGCTTACCTGAGGCAGGCCACGGGTTCGCACCCGCGCGCCCTATCACGATTCCCGGAAACAATTTCACGCTTTTTGCGGTGGCGCATTGCCTGGCTTTGAGGCAAAATGCGCCCCTTATTTTCATCCGAGGAATACTGCCGCATGGCGAAAGAAGACCAGATTGAAATGGAAGGCGAGGTGATCGACACCCTTCCCAACACCACGTTCCGGGTCCAACTGGAAAATGGTCACGTGGTAACCGCACACATCTCCGGCAAAATGCGCAAGAACTACATCCGCATTCTCACCGGCGACAAGGTTCGCGTAGAACTGACGCCCTATGACCTGACCAAAGGCCGCATTACCTACCGCGAGCGTTAATCAGGTCGCTGACTGAGGCATGTCAACTCTCAGCCAGCTCCACCTCTTCCTCTTCTACCAGAACATCCAGCTTATCGTTCGCCTTATTCAGGCGGACGAGCGCAGTGCCGCCTGACTGAGCGAGTTCGCCAAACAGGACCAGCTCCGCCAGGGGCTTCTTGATATGTTCCTGGATAATGCGGGCCATGGGACGCGCGCCCATATTCCGGTCGTAGCCTTTTTCGACCAGCCACAAACGCGCATCTTCATCGACATCGATAGTCACGCGTTTCTCATCCAGCTGGCCCTGCAGTTCGGTGAGGAATTTATCCACCACCGTGAGAATCACCGCTTCATCGAGAGGCTCGAACTGGACAATGGAGTCCAGGCGGTTGCGGAATTCGGGGGTAAACATCCGGTTGATCGCCTCGAGGCCATCCGTGCTGTGATCCTGCTGGGTGAAACCAATAGTACGGCGGCTGATATTCTCTGCGCCGGCATTGGTGGTCATAATCAGGATAACGTTGCGGAAATCCGCTTTGCGACCGTTATTGTCGGTCAGCGAACCGTGGTCCATCACCTGCAACAGCAGATTGAACACTTCCGGGTGTGCTTTTTCGATCTCATCAAGCAGCACTACCGCGTGAGGATTCTTGGTGACGGCGTCAGTTAACAGCCCGCCCTGGTCGAAACCCACATAGCCGGGAGGCGCACCGATCAGCCGCGACACAGTGTGGCGCTCCATATACTCGGACATATCGAAGCGGATTAACTCCAGACCCAGCTGCATTGCCAGCTGGCGCGTCACCTCGGTTTTGCCCACACCGGTGGGACCGGCCAGCAGGAAAGAACCGATTGGCTTGTCCGCAGCCTTGAGCCCGGCCCGGGCGAGTTTGATCGAAGTGGCCAGGCTGGAGATCGCCTGATCCTGACCGAACACTACCATCTGCAGATTCTTCTCCAGTTTATGCAGTACTTCCTTGTCGTCAGACGACACGGTTTTGGGAGGAATACGGGCAATCTTGGCAATCACTGACTCAATGTCGCCCACGCCGATCACTTTCTTGCGTTTGGAAGCGCTTTGCAGTTGCTGATAGGCCCCCGCCTCGTCTATTACATCGATGGCTTTGTCCGGCAGAAAACGGTCGGTAATATAGCGATCTGAGAGTTCAGTGGCGACCTTCAGTGCCTTGTCGGTGTAGCGCAGCCCGTGGTGCTCCTCAAACCGGGACTTGAGTCCCTTGAGAATCTTGTAGGCGTCTTCGACAGAGGGCTCCATGACGTCGACTTTCTGGAAGCGACGGCTCAGGGCTTTGTCCTTGTCGAAAATGCCGCGGTACTCCTGGAAGGTGGTTGAGCCCACACAGCGCAACTTGCCGGAAGTCAGCAGCGGCTTAAGCAGATTCGAGGCATCCATCACCCCACCAGAAGCGGCGCCAGCGCCGATAATCGTGTGTACTTCATCGATGAACAGAATCGCGTGATCGCGTTTTTTCAGCTCCGCAAGCAAACCCTTGAAGCGCTTCTCAAAATCGCCGCGGTACTTGGTGCCCGCCAGCAGTGAGCCCAGATCCAGGGAATAGACCACCGCATCTTTCAAAGTCTCCGGCACCTCACCGTCGACAATCTTCTTGGCCAAACCCTCGATAATCGCGGTCTTGCCCACGCCCGACTCCCCCACCAACAGCGGGTTGTTCTTGCGCCGCCGGGCCAGAATCTGGGCCACTCGTTCCACTTCCGGTGCGCGCCCGATCAGAGGGTCGATGTGTCCTTCGGCCGCTTCCTTGTTGAGGTTGGTGGCAAAGCTGTCCAGGGGGTTGCTGTCCGCCTCTTCGCCGATGGCCTCTTCGCCACCGGTGGAATGTTCAGCCTCCGAGGAATCACCCTCGCCCTCGACCTTGGAAATACCGTGGGTGATGTAGTTGACCACATCCAGGCGCGCCACGTTCTGGGTTTTCAGGAAGAACACGGCCTGGCTTTCAGATTCACTGAAGATCGCCACCAGCACATTGGCCCCGGTGACCTCACTCTTACCGGATGACTGCACATGGAAAACGGCGCGCTGCAGGACGCGCTGGAAGCCGAGCGTTGGCTGCGTGTCGCGGTCTTCCTCGTCCTCTGGAATCAGCGGTGTAGTTGCATCGACAAACTCTACCAGGTCGCCGCGCAGCCCACCGATATCGGCGCCACAGGCCTTTAACACCCGGATGGCGTCGTTGTTGTCCAGCAACGCCAGCAATAAATGCTCTACGGTCATGAACTCGTGCCGCTTGGACCGCGCACTGCGGAAAGCGTCATTCAGTGACTGTTCCAGGTCATTACTCAGCATATATCTCTCCCGGGTTCCTAACCTTCAGATGCTTCGATCTCGCACAACAGGGGGTGTTCATTTTCCCTGGCGTACTGATTCACCTGCGCCGCCTTGGTCTCGGCAATGTCGCGGGTGAAAATACCGCATACCCCTTTTCCCTGGGTATGCACAGTGAGCATTACGTGTGTGGCCTGTTCGCGGTTCATCCTGAAGAAGGTCTCCAGGACTTCCACGACAAATTCCATCGGCGTGTAATCGTCATTAATCAGGACAACTTTGAACAGCGGCGGGCGCTTAAGTTCCGGTTTACTCTCTTCGAGCGCGAGACCGCCGTCGGAATCGTGCTGCTCCTCACCCATGCGTATGGCCGTGTTGTTCCGAATGTACTCCAAGATACTGCTCACTACTGTTGTTGCGTTTTCAACTACTGGATATGGATACAATACTCGCCTTTTCAAGGGGTAGCAATGAGACTCAGTGTAGCTGGATGGGAGGGAAAGTGAGGCCTCAAAAAGACCTCACTGGAGCGTTCAAATCGGTCAATCGGTGGGCGCGGTCACCTGAATGCGGTCAATACTGAAGTCGACCGCGGTAATAGTGTATCTGCTGGCACCGGCTACCCTGCCCCAGTAACCTGCGCTCTGAGCCGTCTGGCGAAATACGTAGACCAACGCCTGGCCCCGAGCATCGATGCTCCAGCGGCGCAGTTCCTGTGCGGCCCGGTTATCCAGCAAATCGTTGCCTAACATTTGTTCAAGTGTCTGATTGGGGAATGCCATACCACCGCCTGCGCGCAGGCTGTGACCAAAATATTCCTCCCCGACTGTCGGGTCACCGACAATCGTCAGCGGCTTCCCGGTTGCCAAGTCGAACGTACTCCCAGCGGGATACAGGCTCAACTGCAGGGTGCGGGCCAACTGCGGCCCCGGCCAGTGATAACGGGCGTTGCCCGCGTCGAGCACGGTAATGCTACCGCTGCCCACCACCAAGGCGCGGCCGCTGGCAAGCTCAACCACCATCGCCGTATCTTCATCGACACCATACCCCCATGCTGCGTCCGCGAGATCCAGGGCGCGGACCAGGCGCCCCAGACGCGCCTTGCGATCAAAGTGTTGATCGACCAATCCCTGGCTGAGAAAACCAAGACCGGCCGTCATACTGAGGTGGCCGCTTTCCTGCTCCTCTATGGCTTCATAATCCACCGGGCCCGGCTCGATCAGTGCGGTAAAGCTATCGCCACCGGTAATCATGCGCTCGCTCATAATGGCGGCGCCGGCAGAGGTTCCTCCCACCACAGCGCCGGCCTGCAAGCGCTGATGAATTAAGCTCAATAGAGGCGACAATTGTCCGCTCTCGCTGCGCAGCAATGAGACAATGCGCATCTGGTCACCGCCGGTAAACCAGAACCCGGCAGCGTCGCGCACCAGCGCAACCCGCTGCTCGTCCCAGGCGTGCTCCTGCCATCGACTCTCGTCCACATCCTCTGTAGTGGAGTCATCGCGCAGGGCCACGGGAAACACCGTCAGCCGGTCGGCGCTCACGCCAAAGGCTGTGAGACTGTCTGCAACGTCGCGAGCCGAGCGCGAAGGCTGTCCACTGGCGGCGGGCACAATGACAACCGGGCCATTGGCCGGCAGCGCGCGGATAAACGCGCCAAACACATCAGCGTTATCCGCCCTGACGGCACCACCGGCGATGACCAACGTCCCTTTGTTGGCATTAGCCTCTGCCGGTGCAGCCGCCACAGGCAAACTGCACAGCAGGAGAACCCACATTGATAGCAATGTTTTCACGCGGCTACCCCTCAGAACACGTAGGTGTAGCGCAAGGTAACATAGCGACCCAGGGAGTCATGATTGATGTAATCCACGTTCGAGCTAAGGCCGAGCACCTCTGGCGGTTCTTCATCGAACATATTGCGCACGGTTAACTGCAGATAGTTATGTTCGTTCACATCGTAGTACAGGTTGAGGTCAAACACGGTCCATGAATCCACATCCACAGTGGCGTCTGCGGGAAGACCGACGGCCTCCAGCGTGCGATTGGAGGGATCATCCTTGTAACCATCGGTGTAGCGCAAGCCCAGTGACCCGCCCCAACGATCCATGCTGTAGCGCACCTTGGCATTCGCCAGCCACTCCGGGTAGCGGAAATCACCCACCTCATCGATGACGGGCGAGGCTTCAGAGGCGCGGCGCTCGTACTCGAGCAGGTAGGTTGCGTCGGCAATCAGGGTCAAGACACCCGGTCCTACATCCAGCGACTGGGTGTATGTAAGGTCCACGCCACGAACATCTTCATAGCCCAGGTTGGTCAGCTCAAAGTGCGCATCGATAACAAAGTCACCCTCGACTTCCAGACCCGCGGTACCGGTGGGTAGCTCACCCTCGCCAACAACGGGGAACTCACCGCCAAGGGCTCTGCGGATAAAGTCGTCCTCGTCGATACCAATAACATCGTCGTAGCTGATATCCCAGTAGTCGACAGTGATATCAATGCTATCCGTGGGAGTCCACACGAAGCCTGCCCCCCAGGTATCGGCCGTCTCGGGCTTCAGGTTGTCATTGGCGACCTCTTCAGAGAGCAGGTTCTCACCATCGGCGCTGGCATCACCTCCGCAGGCTGCGGGTGTTTCAGCACAATCTACGGTAAATGAACTCAGCAGCGTACCTGCACCGACCTGCGCAAGCGAGGGCGCGCGATACGAGGTGGAGTAGTTGCTGCGCAGGATCAGGCTGTCAACAGGCTGCCAACGCAGTGCCACTTTGGGGTTAAAGTCGTCACCGAAGCTATCGTAGTCGTCGTAGCGACCCGCCAACGTCAGATCGAGGTTGTCTGTGAGGGGAATGTAGAATTCCGCAAACAGGGCCCATTGATCACGCTCCGCATCCGCAGAGGTGGAACTGAACCCGAGTATGGGTTCGGGGTTGCCGGTAGTCGCCAATGCAATCCCCGCGGGAACGTCTTTCACTTCTTCATGGCGCCACTCTGCGCCGAAGGCGCCCTGCACTTCGCGACCATTGAAATCGAACAGCGGCCCAGAGGTCACCAGATCGATGGCGTACATTTCTGACTCACCGCTGCGCTCTGCCTCGGTCCGAATGAACTCGTCGATACCCTCAGCCTGACTGGTCTGGCCACCAAAGGGGTTGTACCACAGGGTGGTTTTGCCGATGTCTTCGCAGGTGTCGCCAACAAAGGAAGCGCTCGGCCGTGCGGGGTTTACATCCCAACGATTCACGCGAGTACCATCCGCACAGAGATTGCCCAAGCTGGCGTCGTAGAAAGCTTCAGACACAAACAGACCACTACTGCCCTTTTGCTCGGATTCGTTAGAGCCGTAGGTCAGCGCAGACTCAAGATTCCAACCGGAGTCAAAATCCATTTCTATGCCGGATACAATCCGATAGGTTTCCGATTCCACACTGACAGCACGGGGCTCGGGGAACTTGCCCCAGCCATAAATCGGGAAACCGTAGAAGTCGGTCCAGTCTTCCAGCCCTTCGAAGCTGCCCTCTTCTACCATGTCATCGATCAGCGCCTGGGGCCACAGAGGGCTCTCAGGGTCAAATGGTGCGCGCGAGAAGTTGGCCGGCGAACTGGTGCCGTCAGATTCGGTGCTCTGATAAAGCACTTCGTTAAACCAGGTTGTCGAATCGTTGATATTGAACTGGTAGGTGAATACGCCGCCCACGCTTTCGTAGTTGTCCATCACCGAGGTAAACGCATTGGTATTCACCTCACAGAACTCACCAAAATTGCCGAAACCGAAATCATCGGCAGCACAGCCGCCATCCTGGGGTTCTTCGGTCTGGTCGTAGAACATCCAGAACAGGTCGTTAAATGAGGGGTGGAAGCCCTGCTGGCTGGGCCTTAATGATTCCGCACCCACATCGCGGTCACGATCGTACATGGCATTGCGCTTGTAGTAGTCAACAATACCCATAAAGCGATGCTGCTCATTCCCACCGCCAAACACCATATTTAGGTTGTAGCGGCCCTCGTCAGTGCTCTCGGTGGAATCTCCGTAAGAACCGGAAATCTCGAAGCCCTCATAGTCTTCACGCAGCACGTAGTTGACGACGCCTGCTACCGCATCTGCGCCGTAGGTCGCGGACGCGCCGCTGGGAAGAATCTCGACACGCTCGATAGCCGATCCGGGAATCGAGTTCACGTCAATAAAGGATGCCTGGCCATTGGCAAATGCACTCACCGATGAGCGGCGCCCGTTGATCAGGGTGAGTGTAGAACCGGTTCCAAGACCACGCAGTGACACAGCAGAGGCGCCAACAGGTGTATCCCCTGACAGCGCGCCTGCGGTAGATGTTGTAAATGTTCCCGTGCCGCCACCGGTAATGGTCAGATCCTGCATTAACTCGCCGATGCGCTGTGCGCCAGACTCCAGAATATCCTCACGCGTCAGTTGCACCGCCTGAGTGCCGCCTTTCAAGTCCAGGCCCTTGATATGGGTTCCGGTAACCAGCACCTCCTCCACGGCTTCCTCCGCCCAGGAGGCAGGGTTCTGGATTAGTAATGCAACAGCACTTGCACAGGCAAGGCTGAGTGGACGCCGTTTATAGAAATCGAAAGCGCGTTTCATGAATGTGTGTCCTCAGAGAAGTGTGGTGTTTTTTAAAAAGAATCAGGTGTCTGCAGCCAACGGCCATTAGCCATCACGCCAGCCAGGGAGCGGCCGGATGTGTCGAGCAGCAATAAATCGGCGAAGCCGCCGGCGACGAGCGCACCGCGATCAGTCAGCCCCAGCGCAGCGGCAGGGTTTGCGGTCAACGCAGGCAGGAGTGCAGAAAAAAGTGACTGACCGTCGTTAAAGGTCTGTAGCGCCAGCTCCAGCAATACCCCCGGCGACGCCGCCTTTGAGCCAAGCAGCTGGTCGCCTTCGTAGTGCGGCAGTGAACCCCCTGCGTCCGATGACACCGTCAGCCGGTCTAGCGGTACGCCCTGCTCCAACGCCTGCGACAGCGTCTCCAGGACAGACACCTCGCCGGCCTCAATAAACTCGGGAATGGTTGATGCAGTCAGGTCGATCCAACCACCTGCAACCGCGTGGCGAAAACTCTCCTCGAGTAACGCCTGGCTGCGGTTGCAATGGGTAGGATAAAAACTGTGGGCAGCGAGATCACTGTTCTCCAGCGCAGCTCGCATCACCTGCAGTCGCCCCGGGCCATCGCCCAGGTGCAACATAACCGTGCCACCCTTGCCGCTGATGGTGCCACCTAGGCGGGTATCCGCCGCCAGTCGGCGCAGTTCCGCAACAGACGGCTGTGAACCTCGATGATCGGCGATGGCCACCTCGCCTACACCAATCACAGGTTCAATCAGTACCAGATCTCGAACCACATCACCGGTCAGTGTCACTGCGGGCAAGCGGTAAGAACCACTGTACATGAACGCCGCCAGCCCCTTGGCGCGCAGCTCCATGACCTTGCCAAAAAGTACGTCGAGCGAGCGCGTCACCGCATCGGTGCCCAGGGCACCGATAGGCGTGGTAATACCGGCGGCGATAAAACTCTCGGCGTCGATTTCCCTGGTCCGATTCCCGTAGCCTCCTTCACCTCCGCCACCGGCGGGGTGCGTCAGGGCATCTACAAAACCAGGCCATACCGTCCGACCGCCCGCATCAATCACGTCCACTGGAGAACCTGACAGCTCGATACGTTCGGCGATTTCGACAATACGCTCGCGTGCGATAAGGATGTCCCGCCGCCCAAGGGCTTCGGGAGTGTAAAGTTCTGCATCGCGAATCAGCGTGAGCATGAAAATTCCTATTGATATCCGAAGAGCACGGCGCCGATGACACTGACGCTGGCGGGTAACAGCAGCCATCCGTAGAGTCGCGCAACCGCGCGGACCCAGTCGAGCC
This sequence comes from Halioglobus sp. HI00S01, assembly GCF_001635445.1. Taxonomy (NCBI): domain Bacteria; kingdom Pseudomonadati; phylum Pseudomonadota; class Gammaproteobacteria; order Cellvibrionales; family Halieaceae; genus Halioglobus; species Halioglobus sp. HI00S01. Next base: position 100,436 of record NZ_LWEE01000322.1, on the reverse strand, counting down.
AGTCGAGTTTGGCGGCACCGAGGCAGCCCATGAGTGCCGCAGAAGTAGGCACCAGCATATTGGTCAGACCATCGCCAAGCTGGAAAGCCAGCACGGCCACCTGGCGCTCAATACCGAGCAAGTCCGCCATAGGCGCCATTAACGGCATGGTCAGCGCCGCCTGGCCGGAGCCTGAGGTCACGAAAAAGTTGAACACACTCTGACCGAGCAGCATGAACCAGGCTGCGAGCCAGTCGGGCAGCCCTGCCAGCGCAACGCTGCCAGCGTGCAGCAGGGTGTTGAGAATACTGGGAGTCGCAGGATCATCGCCCCCCATGAGATAGACAATACCGCGGGCAAAGCCGACAACCAGGGCGGCCGGCAGCAAATCTGCAGCACCTTTACGAAACGCTGCCATCGCGCTATTGGCCGTCATGCCATCGAGCCTGAACACCACCGCAATAACCCCACTGGCAACACCTAATATGGCGAACTGGGTCGCAATTTCCGGCAGGTAGTAGCCCTGGGCGATAACCCCCCAACTGACCCACACCACGGTCCCGAGTAGCGCCAGCAGTACCAGGCGATCGCCCAGGGAGAGTGTTGGCGCGGTCTGCTCATCTGCACCAGCGGCCTGCGGCGCCACGCGATGAGCACCGGCATAGCGCAGGCAAAACGCCAGCCCCAGCCCTGTGAACAGACACCAGATACCCATGCGCAGCGGCATACCACTCAACAGCGGCACATCGGCAATGCCCTGGGCGATCGCCACGCTAAACGGGTTCATCCAGGATGTCGCGAAACCGATCTGGGTCGCCACGTAGGTCACCAGCACGACGGATACCCGGTCGTAGCCCATGCTCAGCATTACAGGCAGCAACATCAGCACGAAGGGAATTACTTCCTCACCCATACCGAAGACAGCGCCACTCAGGGAAAAAATCACGAACAGGACGGCGATGAATGCCCCGCCAGTCAGTCGTTGACCGGCGATGATTCGCCCCAAACCGCGGTGGATTGCACCTGAAGCCATCACCACACCAAAACTGCCGCCGGTGATGAGAATAAACGCCATGATACCCACGGCGCCGCCCATACGACTGCCTGAAACCAGCCCTTCGTATAGTGCGTTGAACAGGCCCGGTCGATCATCGGTGCTGAATAGACTCGCCCCGCCCGCCTCGGGCACACGGCGGAAACTGTCGGGGTCAATAACCTCGCGGATGCTGTCGCCGACGGCGACTTCGCGAACATCGAACACCCCGGGATCGATTAACAGTGATAGTACGAACACCAGCAGCGCGACGGCGCCGATCACCAGATAGGTGTCTGGCATTCGGGTGGGCAAGGTAGTCACAGGCTGATCAGTCACGGCTCCCCCGCATACCCTCTTCAGCAAGGATCTCGTTAATGCGGCCGATCACCTCCATGCTCTGGTCCTGTTGCGCGGACGCGACTTTGACCGCCAGGGCATTGAGCACGACATCGACGGAAGCGGTGGTATTGGTAAAGGTCATGCCATCACAAGCCACTAATAAGGGCGCGCTGGCAAATGCCGCCGCAGGTGCAGTGGCGCGATCCGTGATCACGACGGTTTGCAGCTCACGCGCCCTCGCCTCCTGCAATACCTCGATGGTTTCCTGGGAATACGGAGGGAAAGACATACCCAGCACCACATCCCCAGGGCGCAATACCACCAGCTGCTCACGCGGTGATGTGAAGCGGGCGTCCAGTGCGGTGCTGCGCACGCCGTGCTCCGTAAATAAATAGGACGCAAGCCCCGCCAGATGCGCCGAGATGCCCAGCCCGAATGTGAAGACGTGATCGGCATCGGCGAGGATCGCAGCTGCCGCGTCAAAGTCGCGGCGATCGATGCGCTGGAGTGTCCGCTCGATGTTCTGAATTTCCAGCCTCGACATCGCCGCCAGAACATCCTTGCCCAGGTCGAGATCAGCGTGGCCTCGCGAAGGTGCTGCGCCGTCATTGATGTCATCGCGCAACATCTCGACGAGGGCCATTTTCAGCTGGGCGTAGCCGTCGTATCCGATGCGTTGGCTTAATCTGACGACGGTCGCCTCAGAGGTGCCGGTGCGCTCCGCGACCTCCATGACGGAGAGAAACGGAATTTCCTGCAAGTGGTTAAGCAAAAAATCAGCAACGACCTGCTGCTGCCGCGAGAGCGTGGCTGCAGACGCCAGCAGCTTGTCCCGCGCCGATGTGCCCGCATTCCCTATAGCGCTTGTTTTTGCGTCGTTATTTTTCATGGGTTAATCCTATTTGAAAGTTTAATTTCATGTAAAGAGCTGACGTGAAATTTTTACTCCACCGCCAATACAATTGTGAAAGAATATTTTTGCCTATAATATTCAATTACTTAGGTGGTCATTCGAAAGTATATTCTGCGAATGTAATGCCATCCCAGACAAAAAAAACCCGGGCAATGCCCGGGTTTTTTACACTCCTATGCCCTACATAGCACCGACGATCGCCTCGCCAAATTCCGAGCAACTCACCAGGGTCGCCCCTTCCATCAAACGCTCGAAATCATAAGTGACCGTGCGCGCCTGAATGGCACCGTTCATACCCTTGATGATCAGGTCGGCGGCTTCATTCCACCCCATATGTCTCAGCATCATCTCCGCCGACAGGATCAAGGAACCCGGATTGACCTTGTCCTGCCCCGCATACTTGGGCGCTGTCCCATGGGTGGCCTCAAACAGCGCCACGTTATCGGACAAATTAGCCCCCGGTGCAATACCAATCCCGCCTACCTGAGCTGCCAGGGCATCTGACAGGTAGTCACCATTGAGATTCAGTGTAGCGACGACGCTGTAATCCTTTGGCCGGGTAAGTACCTGCTGCAGCATGGCATCTGCGATCACGTCCTTAATGACAATCTCTCCGCCCGTATTGGGATTAATGATGCTCACCCAGGGCCCACCATCGAGCAATTCGCCGCCGAATTCCTCCTGCGCCAATTCGTACCCCCAGTCGCGGAACGCGCCTTCGGTGAATTTCATAATGTTGCCTTTGTGGACGAGCGTAACCGACGGCAAATCCTGGTTGATGGCATACTGAATCGCCTTGCGCACCAGGCGCTTGGTGCCCTCTTCCGATACTGGCTTGATACCAATGCCCACGTTGTGCGGGAACCGAATCTTGGTGGCACCCATTTCATTGATAATGAAGTCCACAACCTCCTGTGCCTCGGCGGTTCCGGCGGCGTATTCGATACCGGCGTAAATATCCTCAGAGTTCTCGCGGAAGATGACCATATTGCACGCACCGGGGTCGCGCACCGGCGAGGGAACTCCCTCAAACCAACGCACCGGGCGCAAACAGGTGTAAAGATCGAGCTCCTGACGCAAAGCCACATTCAGGGAGCGGAAACCGCCCCCCACCGGCGTGGTCAGCGGGCCTTTAATCGCCACGGAGTAGGCCTTGATGGCCTCCAGCGTCTCCTCAGGAAACCAGTCCCCCTCGTACAACTCCGCCGCTTTTTCACCGGTGTAGATTTCCATCCAGGAAATCTGGCGGGCCCCGCCGTAGGCCTTGGTAACCGCGGCATTCACCACATCGATCATGACTGGGCTGATATCAACCCCAATACCGTCGCCCTCAATATAGGGAATAATGGGATTGTCCGGAACATTCAGGCTGTTATCGTCGTTCACGGTGATCTTAGCGCCGCTATCGGGCACCTTAATATGCACATAGCCCATGGGATTTCTCCTGCAATGTGTTGAATAACAGCGGCGCAGGCGCACCGCCGGGGGACGCTCAAAGTTTAGCAGTTCTGCCCAAATTGGCCCTTGCCCCGCTTCTTTTTTTAGTCGACCATCTCACCGCCATGGCCAAAGTCATTCTGTTCAACAAACCCTTTCGGGTACTCAGTCAATTCAGCGATACCGAGGGGCGTGAAACCCTGGCTGATTACCTCTCTGCGCCCGGTTATCGCGCTGCCGGCCGTCTGGATTACGACTCGGAAGGCCTGTTATTGCTGACCGACAACGGCAGCTTGCAACAGCAGATCGCCAACCCCAAACACAAACAGTGGAAGACCTACCTGGTTCAGGTGGAAGGCGAAATAAGCGACGACGCCCTGACAGCCCTCAGCGAAGGCGTTGCGCTGAAGGATGGGCCGAGCCTGCCCGCTCGCGCGCGGCGTATTCGCAGCCCTGATATCTGGCCCCGCCACCCGCCCGTACGCGAACGTAAATCCGTGGCTGACAGTTGGCTGGAGCTGGCGATCCGCGAGGGACGCAATCGCCAGGTACGCCGCATGACAGCGGCAGTGGGCTTTCCCACTCTGAGACTGATCCGGCGCCAGATTGGCGACTGGGACCTCGCAGGTCTGGCACCCGGCGAATTTCGTACCATAGACGTACACGTTGCCCAATCGACCAAACCGCGAAGACCGCGCCCCCCATCTCGCAGGAGACGCTAATACCATGTCCGACGATCATAGCTGGCCGCCACATGTCACCGTTGCCACCGTTGTTGAACAGGACGGCCGCTTTTTGATGGTCGAGGAGCAGGACGATCTGGCGGGCGGCCTGGTCTTCAACCAGCCTGCGGGGCACGTCGACCCCGGTGAAAAACTGCTGGCTGCCGCGCTGCGTGAGACGCTGGAGGAAACCGGCTGGGAAGTGGAGCTTACCAGTGTGATCGGGGTTTCGTTTGCGACCGCGCCCAATGGCATTACCTACTACCGTACGAGCTTTGCGGCTCGCCCTGTCAGGGCTCTTGAAAATGCAGTGATCGACCCCGATATACACCGTGTGCACTGGCTGAGCTACGAGGAATTACTCGCCAATTCTGCTAGAATGCGCAGCCCTCTGGTACTGCCCACCATAGAGCGGTATCGCAAGGGCCACCTCTATCCCTTGGATTTTGTGTACATCGATGAACCTCAGGTTTGATAAGCATGAACCACGCCACTAAAGTGATCGTCGGCATGTCCGGCGGCGTCGACTCGTCTGTCTCTGCTCTGCTACTCAAAGAGCAGGGCTATGACGTGGAAGGCCTGTTCATGAAGAACTGGGACGAAGATGACGGCACCGAGTACTGCACCGCCAAAGAGGACTTTGCCGACGCCCAGGCCGTCGCTGACAAGCTGGGCATTAAATTGCACGGCGCCAACTTCGCGGCTGAATACTGGGACAACGTGTTTGAACACTTCCTGGAAGAATACCGCGCCGGCAGAACACCCAACCCCGATATCCTGTGTAACCGGGAAATCAAGTTCAAGGCATTTCTCGATTACGCGCTAATGCTCGGCGCTGACAAAATCGCGACCGGCCACTACACCCGGCGCGGCGATGTCGACGGCAAGGCAGCGCTGCTCAAAGGCCTCGATGGCAACAAGGACCAGAGTTATTTTCTCCATGCCGTCGGCCATGAGGAGCTGGCTCGCACGCTGTTCCCTGTGGGCGAAATCGAAAAGCCCGAAGTTCGGGCACTGGCCGAGAAATACGAGCTCGCCACGGCCCGCAAGAAAGATTCAACCGGCATCTGCTTTATCGGCGAACGCCGTTTCAAGGACTTCCTGCAGCAGTACCTGCCCGCGCAGCCCGGCGATATATACAGCCTGGACGGCGAGCATCTGGGCTGCCACCAGGGCCTGATGTATCACACGATCGGCCAGCGCCAGGGGCTCGGCATTGGCGGCCTGGCCAATCACTCGGACGCCCCCTGGTACGTGGTCGATAAAGATCTCGAGCAGAATCGCCTGCTCGTCGCGCAGGGCAACGATCACCCTGCACTGTTCAAATCTTCTCTGACAACCGGCGATATCTATTGGGTCGCCGGCACACCGCCAGCCCTGCCCCTGCACTGTCACGCCAAGGTCCGCTACCGTCAGTCTGACCAGGCCTGCACCTTGTCCCGAGACGGCGCAGGCTATCGCATCGACTTTGACGAGCCACAGCGCGCCGTCACCCCGGGCCAGTCGGTAGTGTTGTACGACGATAACATCTGCCTCGGCGGCGGCGTCATCGAGCGAACATTCGTATGAGTAAATCGCTCACCGGAATTGAAAAGCAGGCACTAGCCCTCGCCGGTGTTGCTCAGGTTGCCCGCATGGTCGACCAGGTGTCGAAAACCGGCACCTACCCCATTGAATTCCTCGAGTCGTCAATCCACAGCCTGTTCGAATTCGACGCATCTGACATCGCCGGCGTCTACGGTGGTGTGGCCGGCGTTAAGCTCGGTCTGAACAACTTGAGCGCGTTGCTCGCCAATCGCGACGCCAACGAACATCGCGATGTCGTGCGCTATGTCTTTGGCATGCTATATCTGGAAAGGCAGTTCTCCTCCAGGCAGGAGATGATGTCGGTGGTGCGCAGCCGTCTCGAACATACCCAGTTCAAGGCCGAGCACTTTACCGGCCATGTAGGCGAGGTTTGCCACAGTGTTTCCGGCATTTATCAAGACACCCTGAGCAAGCTAAAGTTTCGCATAAAAGTGACTGGCAGCGCCCAGCACCTGCAGGATGATGCCAACGCCGATATTATTCGCGCCTTGCTACTGGCCGGCATTCGTTCTGCCTACCTGTGGCGGCAAATGGGCGGCCATCGCTGGAAGCTGTTATTTCAGCGTCGCAAGCTACTGGAAGCCAGCCAGCAGCTATCACGTGGCATAAGCCTGGTGTAGAATTCGCACCCCATTATCTTTGGAGCCCCTCATGGAATTATCAGCCCTGACTGCAGTGTCGCCCGTCGATGGTCGCTACGGCAGTAAAACCGCCGCTTTACGCGATGTTTTCAGCGAGTACGGCCTGATCAAGCGCCGGGTGCTGGTTGAAGTTCGTTGGTTGCAGTGCCTGGCCGCGCATCCGGGGATTCCAGAGGTACCCACACTTTCAGGTGCCGCCAACGCGCTGCTTGATAGTATTGTCGACGAATTTGCCGAGTTGGACGCCCGCCGCATCAAGGACATCGAAGCGACCACGAACCACGATGTCAAAGCCGTTGAATACTTCATCAAGGCACGCTTTGCCGGCAACGAGGAGCTGGAAGCCGTCTCTGAGTTCGTGCACTTTGCCTGTACCTCTGAGGATATTAACAACCTGTCCCACGCCTTGATGCTGCGCGACGGTGTCGACGCTGTGCTGGTGCCGGAAATGAACAACATTGTCAGCGCGCTGACCGCGCTGGCCACCGAGGCTGCCGCCGTACCCATGCTGTCACGCACCCACGGCCAGACTGCCAGCCCCTCTACCATGGGCAAGGAAGTGGCCAACGTGGTGGCACGTCTGCGTCGACAGCTCAAGCTGATTGGCGAAGTGGAATACCTAGGCAAGATCAACGGCGCCGTAGGCAACTACAATGCGCATTTGTCCGCCTATCCCGAGGTGGACTGGCAGGCCAACGCCGACGCCTTTGTCACCTCCCTGGGCCTGAGCTGGAACCCCTACACCACCCAGATCGAACCACACGACTACATGGCGGAGCTGTTCGACGCCATCGCGCGCTTCAACACGATCCTGATCGACTTTGACCGCGATGTGTGGGGCTATATCTCAATGGGCTATTTCAAGCAGAAGGCCGTCGCCGGTGAGGTGGGCTCCTCGACCATGCCGCACAAGGTCAACCCAATCGATTTCGAAAATTCCGAGGGCAACCTGGGGCTGGCCAATGCCGTGTTTGGTCACCTTGCGGCAAAACTGCCGATCAGCCGCTGGCAGCGCGACCTGACCGACTCCACCGTATTGCGCAATATGGGTGTCGGCGCAGGCTACTCACTCATTGCCTATCAGGCCTCAATGAAAGGCATCGGCAAGCTGCAGCTTAACGAGCAGCAACTCGCTGAAGATCTCGACAACAGCTGGGAAGTACTCGCTGAGCCGATCCAGACGGTGATGCGCCGCTACGGCATCGAGCAGCCCTACGAAAAATTGAAGGAACTGACCCGCGGCCAGGATATGAGCAAGGCAGTCATTCAGGACTTTGTCAGCAAGCTGGATATCCCCGACACAGCCAAGCAGGAATTGCTTGCACTGACGCCTGCCAGCTACATTGGCAACGCTATCAGCCAGGCGCAGGCCATCGAATAAATGTCGATGACAGCGGGTGCAGCGATGAATCTCGACACGGACGATTTCCTGGCCCGCTACTGGCAACAACAGCCACTGCTGATACGCCAGGCAGTGGCAAATTTTGTCCCCCCTGTTTCCAGCGACGAACTCGCCGGCTTGGCGCTTGAAGAGTCCGTCGAGTCGCGTATCATTGAATCTGTCGGCGGCAACTGGCAACTCTTTCACGGCCCCTTCTCCGAGAGCGACTACACGCGACCTAATCCATGGACCCTGCTGGTCCAGGCCGTGGATCACTATGTTCTTGAGGTCGCGCAACTGCGCAAGCTGGTCGATTTCATACCGGGCTGGCGAGTCGATGATGTCATGGTCAGTTATGCGGTAGACGGCGGCAGTGTCGGCCCCCACTACGATAACTACGACGTTTTCCTTTTGCAGGGCGAAGGCAGGCGCCGCTGGCAGATCGGCCAGCATTGCGATGCCAACACTCCGAGACTCCCACAGGACGACCTGCATATTCTGTGCGATTTTGACGTGCAGGCGGAGTACGTGTTGGAGCCTGGGGATATGCTCTATGTGCCCCCCGGCGTCGCGCACTGGGGGATTGCCGAAGGTGAATGCACCACCTTCTCTATTGGTTTTCGTGCCCCGCGTATCGACGATCTGGTGGCTCGATTTGCCGATGCGCTCCTTGCGACCCATGCACAGGGTGAGGCGTTTTTCCGCGACAGCAACCTGGAAGCTGCCGCGCGCCCCGGCGAGATCCGTGTCCAGGATATTGCCCGCATGCGCGCCCAGTTGCGGGCGGCGCTGGACCAGGCGGTCGACGAGCGCTGGTTCGGTGAACTGGTGACAGAACCCCGCTACGATGCCATGCCGGCAGAGGACGAACTGGCCGAATCGCTTCACACACTGCATGCCGGTGCAACCGCGCTGTTTCTCGCCCCCGAGAGCAAGCTGGCCTGGCAGGCAACCGACAACGGAATCGATGTGTTCGCTAATGGCGCCAGTCGATCGTTTAGCGCGGGCATTCTCGAACTGATCACAACCGTGTGTGGCGAATGGGAATTACGAGACGTCATGTTTGCCAGCGCCCGGGACAATGCTGAGCAATGCGAACTGCTATGCTATCTGCTCGCAACCGGCTGTGCCTATGTCGAGTGATGATTCATTTATCAGCGGTGTGGCTTATCCTCAACCGTTTGCCGAGCTTGCCATCGAACTGGCTGAAAGCGCTTCCCGATATCTCCATATACTTAGCCCTGCTCTGGATCACGATGCCTTTGGTAGCAACGCCCTGGAGAGCGCTATCAGCGGCCTGGCGCGCAGCAGTCAGCAGACCCAGGTACGCATACTCATCAAAGACAGTCGCGCTATGGTCAGTCGCGGCCACCCGCTGCTGGTGCTGGCGCGGCGCATGCCCAGCTCGGTGAGCATTCGCAAGCTGACCGACCACCCGGACTGGCACGGCCAGACCCTGGTGATACGCGATCGGGACGGGGTGTTATTCAAACCTGGTGAAGCCAACAAAGACGGCTTTTACGAACCGGATTCAAGGGCCTCGACCGAGCGTCACTACGAGTTGTTTCAGGAGCTCTGGCGTTTCAGCGAAGAAGACCCAAACCTGCGAACACTGTCGCTGTAGATACAAAAAAGGCGCCCGAAGGCGCCTTGTCATTCCACCGCTGCTCAGGCGTTGGCGTCCGCCAATACTGCATTGAGCGTTGCACTGGGTCGCATGATGCGCTTAATCGCAGCGCGATCGGCGTGGTAGTAGCCGTACCCCTCTTCCTCAACAGGCTTGCCCTGGGCCTTTTCAAGCTCCGCTACAATCGTTGCTTCGGCTTCCTCAAGGGCTTTGGCAAAAGGCGTAAACTTGGCTGCCAGTTCGGCGTCTTCGGTTTGCGCCGCAACGGCCTGCGCCCAGTACAGGCCCAGGTAGAAATGGCTGCCGCGGTTATCGAGCTCGCCCACTTTTCGCGACGGCGACTTGTTGTTTTCGAGCAACTTGCCGGTGGCCGCATCCAGAGTCTTGGCGAGGATAGCCGCCTTGCCGTTGTTCTGCTTCAGACCCATGTCTTCCAATGAGACCGCCAGGGCCAGGAACTCACCGAGGGAATCCCAGCGTAGGTGGTTCTCTTCCTGGAGCTGCTGTACGTGCTTGGGCGCAGAGCCGCCGGCGCCAGTTTCGTACATGCCGCCGCCCTTGAGCATGGGCACGATCGACAACATCTTGGCTGAGGTGCCGAGTTCCATGATCGGGAACAGGTCGGTCAGATAGTCACGCAGCACGTTACCAGTGGCAGAAATGGTGTCGCGACCACGAAGCATGCGCTCCATGCTGCGACGGATCGCTTCGACATAGGTCATGATACGAATATCCAGGCCTTCAGTGTCGTGCTCGGTCAGGTAGGTGTTCACCTTTTTGATCAGCTCAATATCGTGAGCGCGATTGCGATCAAGCCAGAAGATAACCGGCGTGTCGGACTGGCGAGAGCGCGTTACCGCAAGCTTCACCCAGTCGCGGATCGCTTCATCTTTGGTCTGGCAGGCGCGCCAGATGTCACCTGGCTCCACCTCGTGTTGCATGATCACGTCGCCAGCCTCGCTGACCACGCGCATGGTACCCACTTCCTCGATCTCAAAGGTCTTGTCGTGGGAGCCGTATTCCTCGGCCTTTTTCGCCATCAGGCCAACGTTTGGCACAGTACCGCAGGTGGTGGGATCGAAGGCGCCGTTGGTCTTACAGAAGTTGATCATCTCCTGGTACAGCACGGAGTACGTGCTCTCGGGCATGACAGCCTTGGTGTCCTTGGGTTTGCCGTCGGGGCCCCACATTTTGCCGCCGTTACGAATCATGGCAGGCATGGAGGCATCGACAATCACGTCAGAGGGAACGTGCAGGTTGGTAATACCCTTTACGGAATCCACCATGGCCAGTTCGGGACGGTGCTCGTAGCAATCGTGGATGTCCTGCTCAATTTCCTCGCGCTTGGAGCGCGGCAGAGACTGAATTTTTTCGTAAACGCTGGACAAGCCGTTGTTGGGGTTTACGCCCAGCTCGTCAAACAACTCGGCATGCTTTTCGAACAGGTCTTTGTAAAAGACGGTCACGGCGTGACCAAAAACAATGGGGTGCGACACCTTCATCATGGTGGCCTTCACGTGCAGAGACCACATAACGCCGGAGTCTTTGGCGTCCTGCATGGTTTCCTCGAGGAATTCGCGCAGCATGGCAGCGCTCATGCGCATGCTGTCGACTACCTCGCCCTCAAGCAGTGCCAACTCTTTCTTGACTGTGACTGTGCCGTCGGGCGCGACGAATTCAATGCGGATAGTGCCGGCCTGCTCCATGGTGAAAGACTGCTCGGCGGAGTAGAAATCGCCGCCGCGCATATAGTCTGCATGCGAGCGTGACGCCTTGCTCCAGGCACCCATAGAGTGCGGAAATTTTTTCGCGAACTGTTTGACCGCGCCGGGTGCGCGGCGGTCGGAGTTACCCTCACGCAGCACCGGGTTAACCGCACTGCCCAGTACTTTCGCGTAGCGCGCGGCAACGTCTTTCTGCTCGTAAGATTCGGGATTCTCGGGATAATCAGGCAGCGGATAGCCCTGCCCCTGCAATTCCGCAATGCAGTCTTTCAGCTGTGGCACCGAGGCACTGATATTGGGCAACTTAACAATGTTGGCGCCGGGATCCTGGGTCAGCTCGCCCAGGAATGCCAGACCGTCCTGAACCCGCTGTTCTTCAGCCAGGTAGTCTGGGAAACCGGCGAGAATACGGCCGGCGAGAGATATGTCGGTGATTTTTACGTCGATACCTGCGGCGCTGGTGAAGGTGCGCACAATGGGTAGCAGAGAACAGGTAGCCAGAGAAGGTGCCTCATCCGTGAGCGTGTAGTAAATCGTATTAGCGTTGCTTGACATAGTGTCCTCTGATCGGGTGAATGACGTCGCACAACCGAGCGGTCGCGGCGAAATAAACGGGCGACATTGTACAGTATTTCTCAAGGAAATTGGCGGAATACCTGCGGTGAATGGCGTTGAATTTCGCCGAAAGTGCTTATTTTTGGACCGGTATCCACTGAGACCGCAGCAGTCCCCAGAGATTGACGTCGACCACCTCGCCCTTGAGCACCTGCCGCTCCCGCTGGCAGCCCTCAAGGCTAAAACCCAGGGCCTTCAGCAGTGCATTCGAGCCGTCATTGCGCGGGTCCACCCGCGCGTCCAGGCGGCGGATCTGCATGTTATCAAAGGCGTAACTGACCAGCCGGCCAACGGCTTCACGGGCAATGCCCCTGCCCCAGTAATCTCGCCCCAGGCCATAACCGATTTCAAGGCGCGCATGATCGTGCTCGTAGCCAAACATAATGCAGCTACCCACGACCTGGCCCGCACTGCGTTCGCAAATCACCCATTGCACTGCTTCGCGGTCCTGGTGGCGCTGCTTCACACGCTCATACCAGATCTCGGCGTCTTCCATACCCTGCCAGGTTTCAAACGGCAGATAGCGATTGACCTCCTCGACCCGATGAATTTTCAGGAGTGCCTGCAGGTCGCGGTACGTCACCAGGCGCAACTCGAACCGGTCGGAGAATATCGACCCGGAGGGCAATTCCAGGCGTTCTTCCTCCGGCGGCAGCCCCTTACTCATTGCCCGGCCCCGCAGCTATGATCACGCCCACTTCATTGCCTTCATAGACCAGTTCCCAGGTACGCAGGCCTCGGCAGGGTTCCTCGGTATGCTGCAGGAGGCGCCCGTCATCCAGCGCAAACCGATAGTGATGGGCGGCACACTGAATTTCGCCGCCGCCAATAGAGGCCAGGTCGAGGGGATGCTCGCGGTGAGGGCAGACAGCCTCTATCAGGTAGCGCTGCCCGTCGCTCTGCAGGAGCAACAGCTGATGCTGGTCGATTTTATAGGTACAGCTATAGCCGTCGTGCAGGTTGATCAACTTTTCCAGTGGCAAAAAGCGCATACAAAGAGACTCGATCGCGAGATATCCAGCGAGACTAACCGGTTTTCACGCGCCGGGCCAGCCGGCGTCTTTATTGTACCTTCGGCCATAGCCAAACCCGCCCAGCAAGGTATACTCACGTCATAACGACTCAAAAGAATAAGCAACCGTGAGGAAAGCTTCATCCGCTCATGGAAGATTCCAAGCGCCCACTATCCGCAGGTGCCCCCCAGAGAGATATAACCGAAGGTTATAGATTCTCCCGATTGACGACAGTGTTCTGGGCACTGGAGTGGTCATTATTTGCCCTGTTTATCGTCCAGGTCATCCTCGGACGCTACGACCTGGCAGCCGTACTGGCTGGCCTGGCAGTTGCGTTGTGCTGCATCCCCATCCTGAAAAAACTTGGCAGGCCCGATATCGCGGTCAATGCGCTCATTATCATTCTCACCATTCCTGTATTTGGCCTGATGTGGATGCATAAGGGGCTACACGATGAAGCAGTGATCGCCATCCCTGCGCTGATCCTGTTCTCCGCCGTGGTGGGCAGCCGCTGGCTGTTTATGGCGGTCACCGTCTCATCTATCTTCACGGTATTTCTCATCGGGCTCACCAATACCACCGGCCTGCATGTCCACGAGTTGTCGCCCGGGAATCTGACCACAGCCTCTTTTATTATCGTGATCCTGATGGTTACAGGCTTTGCGGTGTGGCTGTTCGCGGAAGACATGCGCGAGAGTATGAATCGACTGAGCCGCGAAATAGAACGGGTGAATGAATCGCAGTTCATGATCCGCGAGCTCGCCCACCACGATGCGCTGACCAGTCTACCCAACCGGTTGCTGGCCCGGGAGCAGTTCGAACACGCCCTGGCGGTCAGCCAGCGCAATGGCACCAAGGTGTGTCTGATGTTCATGGATCTTGACGACTTCAAACACGTCAACGATTCCTTTGGCCACCAGGGCGGTGACGAGTTTCTCAAGGAGACGGCGCTGCGCCTGATGAGTACCGTGCGGGCGACGGATTGCGTATCGCGTCTGGGTGGCGACGAGTTCCTGATTATTCTCGAGTCCGTCGACGACGCCGAACTCATGACCAGCGTGGCGAGCAAAATTCTCCAGGAAGTCAAAAAACCGGTATCGATCGGCAGCTCGGACATTGTTGTCACCGCCTCCATTGGCATCGCCATTGCACCCAACGACGGCGAGGATTTCGACACTATCTGCCGTCAGGCCGACATCGCCATGTATCACACCAAGGACAGCGGCCGGAATAACTACCATTTCTTTAACGAGAAAATGCACGAGCGTGTGCAGGACCGCCTCAATATCCTGTCCTACCTCTACGAAGGGCTCAGTCAACGTCAATTTGAACTATTCTATCAGCCCAAAATTGACCTCGAATCCGGCCGTGTCATTGGCGCCGAGGCGCTGATTCGCTGGCACCATCCTACGCGCGGACTGATTGCCCCCGCCGAATTTATCGGCGTTGCCGAACAATCAGGTCTGATCGAAGAAATGGGCAGTTGGGCCATGGAAGAAGCCTGCCGCTACTGTAAACAGTGCCTCGACCTGGGGCTGGTGGACAGCGGATTCACTATGGCCGTCAATATCTCGCCGGTACAGTTCGCCCGGGGTTCAATTACCAAAGTGGTGAGCGACGTGCTCAAGAAGAGCGGGCTGGATGCTGATCAGCTGGAACTCGAGCTCACTGAATCCCTCTTGATTGATAACAGCACCTCCATTAAGCGCGCACTGCTACAACTGCGCCGGATGGGTGTTGAACTGGCTATCGACGACTTCGGCACCGGCTATTCCAATCTCGGCTATCTCAAGGCATTCGAGGTTAGCGTACTGAAAATCGACCGCTCCTTCATCAGCCGTATTCTCGAAGCCGAGCAGAGTCGCATTCTTGTCGAGGCGATTATTCAGGTCGCCTCTCGCTTGAATATCAAGGTTGTGGCAGAGGGCGTGGAGAACCAGAAAATGGCGGAAGCGCTGTCTATGCTCGGCTGCGACCAGGCCCAGGGGTACTACTGGTCCCGCCCCCTAAATGCCATGAAATTCGAGAAGTTCATGCGTAATCACCAGCGTGATATACGCCGCAATGGCGGCGTACCAACCCTGCGTGCAGTGTCCTCAAAGCGCGCTGACGCCGCCACTCCTTCCTGAGGGCAGGATCGCCCTAGAGCTTTTCGAGAATCTGCTGCGCCGCCGCGTAAGCCGTCAGGCGGTGGCTCTCCACGCCCGCTTCCAGAGTGGGCATTAACTGCTGTACCTCCGTGTTCTGGGACAGCTTTAAATGCAGCATTTCGTTCACCAGCTGATGCATCCAGTCACGGTTTTGCTGGGCGCGTTTGGCGTCAAAGGCGCCTTTCTGGCGAGCCTTGATCTGGTAGTCAACCAGCATGCCCCACACGGCGTCGATATTGATATTCTTGAGCGCCGAACAGGTCATGACCTGAGGTGTCCAGAAACTGGTGTGGCGCAACAGGTTCATGGCGCTGGTGTACTGCTGTCTCGTCAGCGTGGCAAGCCTCTCGCTGTCGCCATCGGCCTTATTGATGACCAAAGCATCCGCCAGTTCCATTATTCCCTTTTTGATGCCCTGCAGCTCATCTCCGCCGCCCGGCAGCATCAACACCATAAAGAAATCAACCATGCCAGCGACCTGGTATTCGCTCTGGCCGACGCCCACGGTTTCCACCAAGATCACATCGTAGCCAGCGGCTTCGCAAAGTAGCATGGTTTCACGGGTTTTCTGAGCCACGCCGCCAAGCGCGCCCTCTGATGGTGAGGGCCGGATAAAGGCCTCTTCCCTGCGCGACAATTCTTCCATGCGCGTCTTGTCGCCCAGTATCGAACCGCCCGCGATCGGAGAGCTTGGGTCTACCGCCAGCACAGCTACCCGCTTGCCCTGCGCAATCAGGTACAGGCCAAAAGCTTCAATAAAGGTGGATTTGCCAACACCGGGGACACCGGTAATACCGATGCGAATACTGTTGCCGGAGTGCGGCAGCACCTGTTCGAGAATGTGCTGGGCTTCCACCCGGTGTGTATCCAGTTTGGATTCCACCAGCGTAATCGCCTTGGCCAGTGCCCGGCGATTGCCGGATAAGAGCTTTTCTAGGTCAAATATCATCAGAGCAGCGACCGGGGAGTGCCTTATGACACTTCGCCCCGTTGATTGATCAGGCCTGTTGCGAGTTCACCGCGTCGAGCACCTCACGTGCGCAAGCGGGAATCGGCGTGCCCGGGCCGAAGATACACTTCACGCCAGCACCGTAGAGATAGTCGTAGTCCTGGCGCGGAATCACACCGCCGGCAATGACGACGATATCGTCAGCGCCCTGCTTCTTGAGTTCTTCAACCAACTCCGGCACCAGGGTCTTATGGCCGGCGGCGAGTGATGATGCGCCTACCACATGCACGTCGTTCTCAATCGCCTGACGCGCCACTTCTTCCGGCGTGGAGAACATAGGCGACAAATCAATATCAAAGCCGACATCAGCAAAGGCAGTGGCAACCACTTTAGCGCCGCGGTCGTGACCGTCCTGACCCATTTTGCACACCAGCATCCGCGGACGGCGGCCGTGATGATCCACAAAGTCGTCGATATCCTTGCTAATACCCTGCCATTCTTCGTCTTCGGCAAACGCTGATCCGTAAACGCCTGACACGGTCTGTGCCTGGGCATTGAAGCGGCCGAACTCACGCTCCATGGCAAAGGAAATTTCGCCGACCGTGGCGCGGCGACGAGTCGCCTCTACGGCCAGGGCCAGCAAGTTGCCTTCGCCGCTGACCGCGGCCTGGTAAATGTCTTCCAGAATCGCTTCAACCGCAGCCTCATCACGAGACCCCCTGATTGTGGCGAGCCTGGCCAACTGCGATTCGCGCACTGCCTGGTTGTCGACTTCCAGGGTTTCGATCGCATCTTCTTGGTCGAGGGTGTACCTGTTGACACCGACGATCACGTCATCGCCGCGGTCGATACGCGCCTGTTTGCGCGCGGCAGCCTCCTCGATCTTAAGCTTGGGCAAGCCGGTCTCGATGGCCTTGGCCATACCACCGGCTTCCTCGATCTCCTCAATCAATTCCCAGGCCTTGTCTGCGATATCCTGAGTGAGGCTCTCCATCATGTAGGAACCGCCCCAGGGATCGACAACGTTGGTGATACCGCTCTCTTCCTGAATGATGAGCTGGGTGTTACGGGCAATACGTGCCGAGAACTCGGTGGGCAGAGCAATGGCCTCGTCCAGTGCGTTGGTGTGCAGTGACTGAGTACCGCCAAAAACGGCGGCCATCGCTTCAATCGTGGTGCGCACCACGTTGTTGTAAGGGTCCTGCTCTGTCAGCGACCAGCCGGAGGTCTGGCTGTGTGTACGCAGCATTGAGCTCTTGGGGTTACCGGGGTTAAATTCGCCGACAATCTTGGCCCACAGCAAACGCGCTGCCCGCATCTTGGCGATCTCCATATAGAAGTTCATGCCAATGCCCCAGAAGAAGGACAGACGCGGTGCAAACTGATCGATATCGAGGCCGGCGGCCAGGGCTGTGCGAATATACTCCTTGCCATCTGCCAGGGTGTAAGCCAACTCCAGCGCTGCGTTCGCTCCCGCTTCCTGAATATGGTATCCCGAGATTGAGATGGTATTGAACTTGGGCATGTTGCCGGAACAGTAGGCGATAATATCGCCGATGATTTTCATGCTCGGTGCGGGCGGATAGATATAGGTATTGCGAACCATGAACTCTTTGAGAATGTCATTTTGGATCGTGCCCGCGAGTTTATCTTGACTTACGC
Organism: Halioglobus sp. HI00S01; assembly: GCF_001635445.1. NCBI lineage: Bacteria > Pseudomonadati > Pseudomonadota > Gammaproteobacteria > Cellvibrionales > Halieaceae > Halioglobus > Halioglobus sp. HI00S01. The sequence goes on along the minus strand of NZ_LWEE01000322.1, from coordinate 82,661 downwards.
CCTGCTCTTCAGCAGCCACGATATAACCGGCTAGTACCGGCAGAACCGCGCCATTCATCGTCATAGACACCGACACTTTGTCCAGGGGAATGCCGTCGAACAGAATCTTCATGTCTTCCACGGAGTCGATCGCTACACCCGCTTTACCCACATCACCGGAGACACGGGGATGGTCGGAATCGTAGCCTCGGTGGGTGGCAAGATCGAAGGCCACCGACACGCCCTGACCACCAGCGGCCAGTGCCTTGCGATAGAAGGCGTTGGATTCTTCGGCGGTTGAGAACCCCGCGTACTGACGAATGGTCCACGGGCGCCCGGCATACATTGTCGCCTGCGGGCCGCGAATATAGGGTGACATGCCGGGCATGGTGTCCGCATACTCGAGATCTTCGGTATCGGCAGCCGTGTACAATGGCTTCACATCGATATCTTCAGGTGTCTGCCAGGTGAGATCATCCAGCGGCTTACCGCGCAGTTGCTTGGTGGCAAGCTCAGCCCAGGCGTCGGGAGTGGCGGTGTTCTTGTCGTATATCTTGTCGTTGCTCATGATCGTGTGTCTCGCGTGTAATCGCTGTCGGCGTCACCTGTTAGCAGTATCGGCGACGCCCCAGTTATAGCTCTTGGCCCACCGCTTAGTGGTGGTCCTCGGCGGGCTGATTAATCTCAATCAGCACACCATCACAGCTCTTGGGATGAATAAAAATCACCTTCGAGCCATGTGCACCCGGCGTAGGTGCATCGCCCAGGAACTGATAACCCTTTTCCTTCAGGCGCGCCACGTCCTCTTCAATATTGTCGGAGCGGAAGCACAAGTGATGCAGACCACCGCCCTTCTTTTCCAGATAACCAGCTATCGGCCCTTCACCATTCAAGGGGTGCACCAGTTCGATCTGGGTTTCCGGCAGTGGGAAAAAGGCCGTGCTGGTCTTTGCCGCCACAACGTCTTCCGTGCCATTGAAGGTTAGTCCAAAGTCTTCCATAAAGCGCTTAATCGCCTTCTCGAAGTCCGGTACGGCAATGGCGATATGATCAAGTGCGGTAATCATCGGATAGTCCTCATACAAGCTGGGCAAGGAATTCGTCGGTCACACCACGGCGGCGCGCAGCCACCTCCTCGGCAGATTCAACAACGATCACCTCGTCCGGAGTGATTTTGAAAATCGGCTGGCCCTTGCTGATGATCACGCCATCGGTGTCGACCAGCACCTCTTCGATAGTCCCCGAGAACGGCGCATACACCTTGTTGAACATCTTCATCACTTCAACAATAAACAGTGGGTCACCCGCCTCGAAGTGATCGCCCTGCTTCACATACACGTCGTGCTCCGGTGTTTCGCGGCCATAAAACATGCCGCCGCTCTCAGCGAGAATTTCGTCGGATTTGGCAACCGGCGGCGGCACCAATACTTTCGCCATTGCTTCCTGAAGCTCGGTATCTTCGAGACGCTCGGGAATATTAATCGTCAGGTCTTCGTTCACACACAGGCTGTAGTAAGACGTGGCTTCGGCAATGTTGGGCAGTACCGCCAGGATGTCGACACCGGCCTGGAAGCCTGCGTGGGCGCCACGAATCTCGCCCCACATTGACGCACTGATACCTTCTGGCGCATCGGCGGAATCCAGCACCGACTGCAATTCAATCCAGTCCTGTGCATCGAGACGATTATTGAGCTCCTGATAGAACGCCAGGGCGTCGTCGAGGATGTCATTGTCGTGATCCCAGATCATGCTGGAAGCAGGCTCACCTTCGACATAATCCATGTTCAGGAAGTGATAGGTATCGTCCAGCAGCTCGATCGGGTTTTCATTCCAGCTGATTTTACCGTCTACCATGGTGTAGCTGTCGCGGTTAACACTCAGCCAACCGGCGAGAATATGCGGCTCGTCCAGCAGTGTTTGCAGGGGCCGCAGCAACAGCGTTTGCTTCAACTCCAGGGTCGTTTTCAGGGCCTTGGCGCTATCGCCTGTGGCGCCCGCCAACTGAGCCTTGCAGACTTGCTTCCACGCGTAGTCCACGTCGAGGTTGTTGGCCCGCTGCTTCAGTTCACCTACCGCCGTCAGGTAAGGCACGATAAAGCGCGTGGTGGGTCGGGCATTAATGTTCTGGCCGATAAACCAGTTCACCAGACCGTAGTGGAACTCCAGATTGGTCGCCAGGTCCTTACCGCGCATGTTGGTCTGGCGAATCACTTCCGCCATACGCTCATAGGTGTCAAGGCGTGTATCACCAACAGTCAGCAGCAGCGCGATATTGGAATCGTAGGCGCCCGCCAGGGTGTACTTCATAAAGACATCGGTGTCGGGGTTGTGCAGGCTAATCCCCTGGTCGTCACGAATTTCGCCTTCGACGGCGTCGGACCAATACTCGATGACACCGCCGGCACTGGGCTGCAGCGCCTGGTTGGTGGCGTTGAGACGTGCTTCAACCGAATCGTTGTGGCGCAAAATACGCTCGGGCTTGGGCAGCTTGGGGCCGTGCGCCGCCAGCAATACCATCAGTTCTACCAGCGACTCCACGATAAACGTGTCATCGGGGTTTTCCGGGTTAGTGAACTTCAATAAGTAACACAGCTCGGTTACCCGGTGCTCCACCTGAATACGCGTGTTCATTTCCATGAAGAAGTGCTTGTCGCGATCGACAATACACTCGAACGTAGAGACAGAGTCCAGGCCCACAGCCTCACCAAAACGAGTCGCCTCATCTTCCATGGCAATCAGGGTTTTCAGGTCTTGCTCAAGTACGCGTTGCTCAGTCGCGTTACCAGATGCCTTGGCTTGCTCGATAGAAGCCTCCAGCGACTCAACAGTTACAGACACCTCGAGCAGCTTCTGCTCATGCATCTGCAGTGAGCAGTCGCGGCCGCCCATGGTCATGGACCACTCGCCGTTGCCCAGCACCTGAATTTCCTGGTGACGCGTTGTTTCAATATTCAGCTCAACCAGAACATTCTTGTTGTCACCAACACCGGTGGTTTTGACCTCATTGAGAATCTCCCGCACCAGCTCCGGGGTGCGCGCAGATTCACCAATACCGAGAATGCGCTGCCCCTTGCCGCCGCCGCCTGAAATAGCCTTGAGGCGCACCCGGTTTTCGGGGTACTCAGCTGCCATCTCCTGTACCGCTTCGGTCAGCGTTTCACAGAGTTCATCAACCGTGTAGATATCAACGCCTTTCTCATAGGACGCGGCCAGCACCAGGTCAGCCTTGTCAGCCAGCTCAATGCTGTCGTCATCCAGCTTAACCTCATCAACTGTGAGACCGTGTTCGGCCGCAAGGGCTTTTAACGCGGCTGCATCGGGGTGCTTCTTAAGCAGCGTAAGAGCGGTGCCATTGTCGATACCGGGAGTGACCGACACACCGTGCTTGAGTGCGGTACGCTTGGCCTCATCCTTCAGGCCTGCATCGTGAACCGTACGCGAGCAGGGGCCGATGAAATTCAGGCCGGCTTTTTCCATGGCGGCGACCATGGTTTCGTCCTCGGCCATAAATCCGTAGCCGGCGAAAATAGAGTTGTAGCCGTTCTCGCGGGCTATATTGATAATCTGGGCTATGCGCTGATCGCGCTCTTCCTTGTTTGCGCCGGTGTAATCAGGCACGCGGTGAACGCGATTAGGATCGGTCAGTGAGCGCAGTTCGGGGGCAAGTGCATCCTGATAGACAATGGAGTCTTTCTCGGACAGCAGAATACCGAAATCGGTAATGCCCATTTCGCTGAACACGTCCATGGCCTCCTTACGGATAGGACCACGGCAGATAATGAGCGGACGAATATGGGTGCAGTCGAACTGGTTGACCCATTCAGTGTGGCGACGCCCCAGACGACGGTCGCGGTGGATCAGCGGGTTGTGCAGATAGTGTTCGTTGGACACGGGAAATTCCTCTGTAATTCTTTTGGCCGGGGCTTAGTGGAACTCGCGCTGCACGGACTGCAGCGGGCTGGGCTCGTAGTGACGCAGACAGAAATCCATCTGCTCGGCCAGTACCTGGCGCAGATCTGATGGCATGACAATCTGTGAAATCGAACCGAGGCTAAGCGCCTCATTCGGATTCATCAGCTCGCGCTCATAGCGCTGGGCGAGAAGTTGCTCTTCCGCTTTCACCCAATCTGCTACCAATGTTTCTGCGGCTTCAACAGCGGCCTCCTCAGAGAGACCTGCGGCCAGCTGTGCTTCGGTTTCCTTGGCCACCTTGGCCTTGACCGAACCGCGAATTTTCTTGAGCTCGTCTTTGTAGACGTACTCAACACCCGCCGGGCCCATAACAGCCACGCGTGTAGTGGGCAGCGCCACCACGAAGTCGGCACCCGTGGGGTAGTTGTTGTAGGAGGCATAGGCGCCGCCAAAGGCGTTGCGCACCAGCACCAGGAAGCGCGGTGTGCGCAGATCGACGATCGCATCCAGCATAGCTCGTCCGGCCTGCACAATTCCCCTGCGCTCCTGCTCGCGCCCCGGCAGGAAGCCCGTAGTGTCCTCGAGGAAGATAATCGGAATGTTGTACAGGTTGCAGAAACGAATAAAGCGGGCGTTCTTATACGCCGCGTCAATGTCAATCTGGCCGGACGCCACGGCTGAGTTGTTGGCTACAAAGCCCACAACATTGCCGCCCATACGTCCCAATGCAGTAATGGTATTCCTGGCGCGCTCGGGCTGGATCTCCAGGAAGTCGCCGTGGTCGCACAACTGCTGGATCAGAATACTGATATCAACCGGGGTGTTAAAACCGGTCGGTGAGTTAAAGGCTTTCTTCAGCAGAATGTCGATGTCCCAGGTTTTGCGGTTTACCGGGTCGGACGACGGCTGGTGAGGGGCAAGCTCACCGTTATGCGCCGGCAGGTAGTTCAGCAGCTCGCGCACCTTGCGCAGCGCTGCCACTTCATCGGGTACCACGAAGTCAGTCACACCGCTCTGGCTGTGCACGCCGGGGCCGCCCAGCTCGTCGGGGGTCACATCTTCGCCCAGCACCGACTTGACCACGCCGGGGCCGGTCAGGCCAAAGAAGGTCTCATTGGGCTGGATCAGGAAAGAGCCCTGACGAGGCAGGTAAGAGCCGCCGCCCGCATTGAAACCAAACATACACATAATGCTGGGCACGACACCGGAGATCTTGCGCAGAGCGGTAAAGGCATCGGCATAGCCGTCGAGGCCGCCCACACCGGCGGGAATATAGGCGCCCGCGGAATCGTTGAGGCCTACGAGAGGAATCTTGCGCTTGGCGGCAAGCTCAAATAGGCGCGCAAGTTTCTTACCGTTGGTGGCATCCATTGAGCCAGCACGCACGGTGAAGTCGTGGCCGTAAATCGCCACATCGCGGCCGTTGACCTTGATAAGGGCAGTGACCAGTGAAGCACCATCCAGGTTGGGGCCCCAGTTCTGAAACAATACCGTGGGCTCGTCATCGGCCAGGCAGTCGATGCGCTCCCAGATGGTCATCCGTTTCTTCTGGTGCTGGCGCTGGGTATTTTTGACGCCCGCGGCGCGATAAGGGCGCTGCTGCAGTTCCCAACCCGCTTTCAGAGCTTCTTCATAAAGACCTGGCTCTGCGGCGACCTGGCCCGGCACCTTGAACTCCTGCTCTTCATTCGTCGAGAACGGGTTGTCCAGAGATGCAATCAGATCATTGCTGCTGTTCTTTGTCATAATCCTTGATCCAATAATAGGCCCGCGGGCCTGGGAGAGCTTGCGGAATCTTCTCAGAGATTTCGTGTGCAAGACGTGACAGGCGAGCAGCGTCCAAACAGCGCACTCACCAGAATTTCGGCGTGTTACATTAAGTGCCGGGTTGGTCAAAGTCAATTAAGCGAAACGCGTAAGACTATGTTTTCACAGCAAATAAACCGACCTGAAGCACGGTTTAGGACATTAGTTTACAATACCGAACAACCGAATAGACTTTCCAAGACATTTGCTTTGCGGTGTTATCGGTGTCAACATTTGTCACTTCGCAGCCCAGCGAAATAAGGCCGCACGCCCGCACATGAACAAAACCGTCTCGATCGAAGAAATTAGCTACTCTCCCGACAGCTGCGAGCTGTTTGAGTGTCTGCGCGATCTGCCCGGTGCCGCGCTGCTCGATTCGAGTTATCCCTACACCCAGAGCGGCCGGTACGACATTCTGGCAGCAAACCCAGCTTGCGCCGCTCCGCTTCCGCCAACAGGTACCAATAGCGCCACTTGGCGCAACTTTTTCGATGACCTGGCTGACTTTCACCGCGATCGTTACGGCGCCAGCCAGGGCGTGGCCCAGGACCTCCCCTTCTGTGGCGGGATACTGGGCTACCTGGCCTATGACCTGGGTAATCCCCTCAACCAGGTCGAGGGTTCCACGGGCGACTACTCAAGTGCAGGGTTGGCCGCCTATGACTGGGCGGTTATTCAGGATCATTTGCTGCAGCGTGCAGTGGTAGTTACCCAGCGCACTGTGTCCGCCGCCACCCAGCGCGATATCCTGAGCCGACTGCGCCGGCGCAGTGATACGCCCGGCAGCGCATTCAGACTGAAGGCGCCATTCAAATCCAACCTCTCCGAGACGGAATATCGCGAGGCATTTCATCGCATCCAGGCCTATATTCAGGCCGGGGACTGCTACCAGGTCAATCTCGCCCAGCGCTTCCAAAGCACCTACGAGGGCGACCCCTGGCAGGCTTACCGACAATTGCGCCTGGTCGCCGCAGCGCCGTTCTCCGGCTTCCTGACCCTGGGCGATGAAGACGCACTGCTATGCCTGTCTCCGGAACGGTTTCTGTCGTTACAGGGACACCATGTACAGACCTCACCCATTAAAGGCACGCGCCCACGGCACCACGACCCGGCGGCTGATCAACTCGCTGCCGCGGAACTGCGCCGCGCCGAAAAAGATCGTGCGGAAAACCTGATGATTGTGGACTTGTTGCGCAACGACCTGGGGCGCAGCTGTGTGCCGGGCAGCATTCACGTGGACGCGCTGTTTGAGGTACAGAGTTTTCCCACCGTACACCACCTGGTCAGTACCATTAGTGGGGAGCTGAGCCCGGAGCGTACGGCCTACCAGTTACTGCGCGACTCTTTTCCAGGAGGCTCGATCACCGGCGCGCCGAAACGCCGCGCCATGGAGATCATTACCGAACTGGAACCGGATCCGCGGGAAGCCTACTGCGGCTCTCTGATGTATATCAGCGCCGATGGACGCATGGACAGCAATATCGCCATTCGCAGCCTGCTGTGCAGTGACAATCAGATACGCTGCTGGGGTGGTGGCGGCATTGTCGCTGACTCGCAGTGGCAGCAGGAATACCAGGAAACCTTCGACAAGGTGGGGAAATTCCTCACAGCACTGGAAGCACTGTGAGGCTTACGTTGCAGGCCCGGGTGCTCGACACCAGGGCCCGCCTCGCTACTAGAGACTCAGCTCTCGATTGGACGCCTCGAGGAAGGCCACTTTGAGATCGGCCAGAGAATCCACCGAACGGAATTGGGGGAATTCATCTTTCACGTTCTGCGGTGCGTGAATAAGAATGCCCACATCCGCCTCTCCCAGCATAGTGGTGTCGTTATAGGAATCGCCGGCGGCAATCACCCGGTAGTTCAGAGTGTGCAGCGCCTTCACCGAAGCGCGCTTGGGATCTTCCTGGCGCAGCTTGTAGTCGACCACCCTGCCCTCATCGTCTGTTACCAAACGGTGACAGAATAGCGTGGGCCACCCCAACTGACGCATCAGCGGCTCGGAAAATTCGTAAAAGGTATCTGAGAGGATAATCAGCTGGAAGCGCTCCCGCAGCCAGTTGACGAAATCGATTGCACCGGGCAGTGGCTCGAGGGTGGCAATCACCTCCTGGATATCATCGATCTTCAGTCCGTGCTGATCGAGAATATCGAGACGCTGCTTCATGAGCACGTTGTAATCGGGGATATCGCGGGTGGTTGCGCGCAATTCTTCGATGCCGGTTTTCTCGGCAAACGCAATCCAGATTTCAGGGACAAGGACCCCTTCCAGGTCCAGGCAGGCCAGTTCCAATGTTCTACTCCTTAGGTGGCTGAGCGAGAGCGCAACAATCTAACCACCTGGCCCTGGCGAGACAAGCCCCAGGAGTAAAAATCAGTAGACCGGCAGCTCCAGGTGCGAAAACAATTCCTCGAGTTCCGCCTTGGTATTGCAGGAGAAGGCCTCGGTGACCACATCGCGCGTCAGGTGGGGGGCGAAATCCTCTATGAACTCATACATATAGCCACGCAGGAACGTCCCCTTGCGACAGCCGATGCGGGTGACACTACTGGCGAACAGATGGCTGGCATCCAGGGCCACCAGGTCCGGGTCCACCTCCTCGTCGTGGGCCATTCCCGCGACAATGCCAATACCCAGCCCGAGCCGCACATAGGTTTTAATGACGTCGGCATCGGCAGCAGTGAAGACCACCCGCGGCACCAGGCCGCGTTCGACAAAGGCCTCGTCGAGTTTGGAACGCCCGGTAAAACCAAACACGTAAGTGACTATCGGATGCTCGGCCACATCCTCAAGTGTCAGCTCAGACACCTGGGTCAAAGCGTGATCGCGAGGCACCAGAATACAGCGATTCCAGCGATAGCACGGCATCATGATCAGGTCTGAATACAGCTCCAGGGCCTCGGTGGCAATGGCAAAGTCCACTGAACCGTCAGCGGCCATTTCGGAGATCTGGACAGGTGTACCCTGATGCATATGCAGGGACACTTCAGGATAGCGTTCAATGAAGGCTTTAATCGTCGCGGGCAAGGCATATCGGGCCTGGGTGTGTGTCGTGGCGATCGAGAGGCTGCCTTTGCGCTCGTTGGAATACTCCTGGGCAACCTGCTTGATGCTCTCAACCTTGCGCAGCACCTCGCCGGCGGCCTCGAGAATAGCCTCACCGGCCGGGGTCACATGGGTGAGATGTTTACCGCTGCGGGCGAAGACCTCAACGCCCAATTCGTCCTCTAACAGGCGAATTTGCTTGCTGATACCGGGCTGCGATGTGTACAAACTCTGGGCAGTGGCCGACACATTGAGATCGTGATGGGCGACTTCCCAGATATAGCGCAATTGCTGCAGCTTCATCCCTGCCTCCGGTGGCTCCAGGCTATTTCAGGCGCCGAATGGGCCCCAACTCTTATGAAGAATAGCCATTAACCCGAGGTTATGCCAAATTAAAAAGGAATAACCCTGTACGGGCGATTAATCCCACTCAGGTGGGTGGATTTGCGACCCCGTGGGGCACATGGCCGGTGGCGATATGCGGACTGGCGGATTCACAATGAGACTGCTGATCGTCAAAGAAAACGTCCGCCTGGTAGGCTCTCAGGAAATCGGTCTTATTCAGGCCGCCGAGAAAGATCGACTCATCAATACGGATATCCCAGGCGCGCAGCGTGCGAATGACGCGCTCGTGAGCGGGCGCTGAGCGCGCGGTGACAAGGGCCGTGCGAATAGGTGCTTCTGTGGCAGGGAAAGCCTGCTGCAATCGATGCAGCGCCGCAAGAAACGGCTTGAATGGTCCGCCGGCCAGTGGTCGCTTGGCAGCGGCGACCTCGCTGGCAGTGAAAGCATCCAGGCCCTCACTCTTGTAGACCTGTTCGGCTTCATCCGAGAAAATCNCCGCATCGCCATCAAACGCAAAACGCAGTTGCTCCCCCGCCTTGCCTGCACCGCCCTTATTCGACACCAGCGTTGCGGCAGCTACGCCGCAATCGAGCGCGTAGCGCACATCCTCGGCTTCGCTGGACAGAAACAGCTGACAGCCAAAGGCGTTGATATATCGCCAGGGACTTTCGCCGCCGCAAAACGCCGCCCGCGAGATCGCCAGGTCGTAGTGTTTAATGGAGTTAAATACCCGCAAACCGGTGTCGGCGCTGTTGCGTGACAACAACACCACTTCCACCTGTTGGTCGCCGCCCAACTGCTCGTTGAGTCGCAGCAGCTTGTGCACCAGCGGAAACGCCTCACCCGGCTCGAGGGGTTGCTCCTCACGCTCGACCTGATAGGCAGAGTATGCTTCTAATCCCTCCTCCTGATAAACCCGATGACTGTCGTCGAGGTTAAACAGGGCCCGGGAAGATATCGCGATAACGAGTTTGTCTTCAAGCGTAGATGGCATGGTGACAGAATACAGACTCAGCTGACTTTTAACAGCCCCCGCTCCTCCAGCTCCATCATCAGTAATTGCTGCACAATGAATTCCCGCGGCGTTTCTGGATGATCGAGATGGACCCGTTCCAATAGCGGCCTGGCGGCTTCTTCATCAGCGTGGTGGAGCAAGGCCTTGAAGGCCGAAGAAATGAATTGCGTCGGTTCTTCACTGAGCGCTTTGATTTTGCGCAGGCTGGCACCGAGAGCAATTTCCTGCTCCGTCAAGTCTGTACCAAATGGGTAATCCGGCAGCAGACCGGCCTCCAGGTAGGGCTTAAGTCGCTCCGCCAGGTGCTCAGGCGTGTTGTCGCGCGCGTGAGCGGGAATCTCGTAGTCGGCCGGCAGTTTGCCCTGGCGTTTGGCCGCTTCAAGCAGCTCCCGCTGAAAACGCGAGTCGGCGACGTTGAGCATCTGCTTTGCCACCTCGGCGTCGCTCTTGCCGCGCAGATCAGCAATACCGTATTCGGTGACGATAATGTCGCGCAAATGCTTGGGTATGGTGGTGTAGCCATAAGCGGCCACTATATTAGACTTGAGCTTTTTGCCCTGGCCGCGGGTGCTGCGCACACACAGCACGGAGCGAGCACCGGGCAAATCATGCGCCATGGCCACAAAGTTGTACTGCCCGCCAACACCGCTGATTTGCGTGCCGTCCTCGAGGGCATCCGAAGCGACGGCGCCATTGAGTGACGCAATCATGCCGGTGTTGATAAAACGTGCCTGGGTGCGTTGGGCGCAGTACAACGGATAATCCAGCAGGAGTTGATTGGTGCGCCGCACGCCGGTCATGCAAATCTGTGCATGCAGATCCGAAGGCATCTCCCTAAGCCGCTGGTAAAAGCTGCGTGGCCCCAGGAAAAAACCACCGTGGAGCACGCGGCCATGACGCAGTTGGCCACCCTCGACCCGGGTAAGCAAGGCGGCGCGGGTCTGCGGCTCATCCAGGTCATTTGCCAGGGTAACGTCCGCCAGCTTCAGCCCATCCTCATCTATCTCAAGCTCTGCGGGCAAGATCCCCCAATACTTGAAATCACTAATGGACGCAGTGTCGAGATTGCGCGGCATAATATCGCGCCGGCGCAAATAGGTATACATCGCCGTGTCCACCTGCTCGCTCATCTCGCCACTGTTGAGACCTTGCTGCAACTCCAGGTGATCATAGACCCGGCGCTTGACGATACCAGCATCAATCAGCGCCATCATGCCGTTGACGAACATCTCGGTAGAGACGTACAAGCCCTGCTGAAAAGGCGCAGGATCGCCTGCCGGACTGTGCGGCAACCGGGTCACATCCGCCAGCAGAGCACGGTAGGCGCTGTTGTTCTGATCGCGAAGAATACAGGCATGAGCGAGCGCATCACCCAGCGCGCCAATCCCAATTTGCAGTGTGCCGCCGTCGCACACCAGAGAACTGGCATGGATCGCGGCGGCATAATCCTGCACCGGTACCGCGGCATTGGGCACGGCAAACAGGCACCGGTCATACCTGCCATTGCGGACAATGCTGTCGAATCGGTCTGCACTGACCTGCGCGTCGTGCTCCATGAACGGCATATCAGCGTGAATCTGTGCGGCACAGAACACATCGAGTGACTCTGCCTCAATGCGGTCAAACACCTCCAGGGTAATGTCGGGATTACTGGACAGGCTGAGTTGCAACTCACCATCGATATCGCGCGCGGCCACCATCTGGGCCATAACGTTAACGCCAGCGCCGAGCATATCCCGGGCAATATGCGTGTAGTTGCTCGAAATATAGTTCTGCTGTGCCTCAGGCACATTCTTCATGGCGCCCGCTTTGAAATACAGCTCGGAGACAGAAACATTCGGGGGCAGCTCGCCGCGGCGCAGCGGCTGCATAAAAGACAGCTCTTCATAGTCGCCGAACAGGCGCGCAACAATAGGACCCGCCAGCCCCTTCTCGATATGGCTTGCGGGCGTCGGCACCTCCAGGCACAGCGCGGTGTAGATACTGAGCGACAGTGAGGGGTCGTCCACTGCCCGCTGGTAGAATGCATTGATCAGTTGCACCGGCTTGCCCAGACCCAGCGGCGCACCCAGCACAATGTGCTTGCCGACCCGGGCAATCGCCTGATCAACACACTCCTCTACACTGGCAACAATCTGGCTCACTCAACGTCCCTCTAGACTGGGCTCACCGGGGGCTGACTGACTAGCGTAGCGCAGCCAGCCCCCGGTGAGCCGACTGCACGACAGGCATCAGGCGCGCTTATTGAAATAGTCGCGGGTCAGCTTGAACACCAGCGGCCCGAGCAGCAGCAAGGCGACCAGGTTGGGAATCGCCATAAATGCGTTGAGTGTATCGGCGATCAACCACACCAGGTCCAGCTGCACCACGGTGCCTAGCGGGATGGCGACAACCCACAAGATCCGAAATGGCACAATACCGCGGGTACCCAACAGGAACACCACACAGCGCTCGCCGTAGAACGACCAGCCAATCATGGTCGTAAATGCAAACAGGCACAGGCCCAGCGTGACGATGTACTCGCCACCCGGGAAGGCATTTCCAAAGGCCAGCGACGTGAGGCTGGCACCGGAGATGCCTGTGGGCAGCACGTCCATGATGACGATGACGAGACCGGTCATGGTGCACACAATCAGGGTATCGATAAAGGTTCCCAGCATAGCAATCATACCCTGCTCCACTGGCTGATCTGTCTTGGCCGCTGCGTGAGCAATCGGCGCGCTACCCAGGCCAGCCTCGTTGGAGAAGATCCCCCGCGCTACACCAAAGCGCAGCGCTGCCCAGACGGTTGCGCCTGCGAAACCGCCCGCGGCCGCTGAGCCAGTCAGCGCGCTATCAACGATAGTGGCAATAGCAGCCGGCACCGCCGTGATATTGAGCAGGATCACCACAAGGCTAAGCATGATGTAGGCAAGTGCCATCATGGGCACTAACAGGCTCGCCACACTGGATATCCGCTTGATCCCGCCAAGCACGACTGCCCCGACCAGCACCATAAGTACCAGACCGGTGGCCAGTGGCGGCACGCTGAAAGCATCGTGTAATACCTGGGAGACAGAGTTCGACTGCACGGTGTTAGCAATGCCAAAGCCCGCCAGGGAGCCAAACAGGGCAAATGCGTAGGCCAGCCAGTGCCAGCGTTTGTGCAGGCCGTTCTTGATGTAGTACATCGGGCCGCCACTGAAATTGCCTTTGTCATCCCGCTCGCGGAAATGCACGGCGCACACCGCCTCGGCAAATTTGGTCGCCATGCCCACCAGCGCGGTAATCCACATCCAGAACAGCGCCCCCGGCCCGCCGAGGGCGACGGCCGTGGCTACACCGGCAATGTTGCCGGTACCTATCGTGGCTGACAGCGATGTCATCAAGGCACTGAACGGTGAGATATCGCCCTTACCTTCGCCTTTGCGACCGGACAGTAACAGGCGCACGCCAGCGGGAATTTTGCGAATCGTGGCGAACTTCAGGCCTGCACTGAGGTACAGGCCCGTACCCAGCAAGAGCACCAGGGTCACTGGCCCCCATGCCCACCCATTAACGGTATTAATCAGGTCTACCATGTGTGCAAAATCCTTTTATTCAAAAGACGAAAGTTTACCAGCGGAACCCTTCCCCTTGGGGGAACAGACCAAAAATTCCGCCTGTATGCATGAATACGATATCTTGACAGCCGGCGAAGCGGCCCGCCTGTATTTCCTGCACCATGCCGTGGAAAGCCTTGCCAGTATAGACCGGGTCGAGGGCCAGACCCTCCAGGGTCGCGAGTTCGGCAATGGTATCAAATACCGCCTCGCTAGCCCGACCATAGCCCTCTCCGACATGGCCATCGAGCACACGTGTGGTGTAGTCCACGGGCGGGGCATCGGGATAGAGCGCATACCAATGCGCGATATCCTGGTCGACTTTATCGAGAAAATACTGCTCGTCATCACAGACATTGACACCCCAGATCTGGGCATCCAGCTGGTGTAATGCCGCACCCAGGGTGAGCCCTGCCTGGGTGCCGCCAGAACCTGTCGCGCTCACAATATGCGCCTGCCCAATCTCGGCTGCGGCAAAGTCTGACCGCAATTCCTCGCAGGCGGCAATATAGCCCCAAAGACCAATACCGTCACTGCCGCCGGTGGGAATCGCCAGCGCCTTGCGCCCTTGGGATGCGTAGTGCTGTTGCCAATGCTCAAACAGCGACTCAAGCCCGGTGACATATTCGCGCACGGGATAACAGCTGACCGCGGCGCCCGCAAGGTAATCGAGCAATAAATTGCCCTGACGAGGCCCCTCATCGGTACCACGCAGAATGAGATGGACCGGCATGCCAAGCTGCGCACCGGCAAATGCCGTGGCCCGGCAGTGATTACTCTGGATACCACCACAGGTGATTAGCGTGTCGTAGCCGTGATCCTGAGCATAGGCGGTGATGTATTCGAGCTTGCGAACCTTATTGCCGCTTAGGGTACTGCCGGTAAGGNCGTCGCGTTTAACCCACAAACGATGGCCACTGCCCCAGCGCTCACTGGCGCGGTGCATGGGAACGAGCGGCGTGGGAATCTGGGCCAGGTCATTTTTGCGCGGATAGTTCAGCAATGGCCTGGCCCGGAGAGTATCAGCTGATGGACTTCAGCGTGCCCTTGGGCAGCACGGCGTGCACATGGATACGCTGGAACTTCATTTCCACATTATTGGCCACATTCAGCACCATGTAGTTGTCATCCAGCGAGGTCACCTTGCCGAGAATGCCCGAGCTGGTAACGACCTCATCGCCCTTGGAGAGCGCACCGACCATTTCCGCGTGCTCTTTCTGGCGCTTGCGCTGGGGCCGGATAGCAATGAAGTAGAAGAGAACGAACAGCAGTACAAGAAAGCCGATCTGGAACAACTCGCCACCGGCGGGAGGCTGACCGCCCGCCGTCTGGGCGTGGGCGCTGGCAATAAACAAACTCATGCAAAAAATTCCTGTTTTCATGGTGCTCCCTGCGGGAGCGTGAGGCCGCGCTAATGTAACCGGTTTCCGCATCCCCCGCAATGAAGTGCGTTCAGCCTTTAATGTCGAAGTCATACTCCATGATTTGCGGCGCGTGGTCTGAAAAACGCTCGTCCTTGTAAATATCCGCGGAAAGCACTTTATCAGCCAGCTTCGGGGTAATGACCTGGTAGTCCAGGCGCCAACCCACATTATTTGCCCAGGCCTGGCCACGGTTCGACCACCAGGTGTACTGGTCGGGATCCTGGTTGATCAGCCGGAACGAATCGATATAGCCCACCTCGTCATAGAGTGTATCCAGCCAGGCCCGTTCGTGGGGCAGAAAGCCGGAATTCTTCTGGTTACTCTTCCAGTTTCTGAGGTCGATTTCGCGGTGGCAGATATTCCAGTCGGCGCAGATCACAAACTCGCGGCGCTTGCGACGCAGCACTTTGAGATGGTCGAGGAATAGCTCCAGGAAACGATCCTTCTTGGCCTGCACCGCCTCACTGCTGGAACCGGAGGGCATGTACAGGGAAATAACACTGAGGCCGTCGTAATCAGCTTGCAGATAGCGCCCTTCGGAGTCAGCCGGGTCCCAACCGAGGCTTGATATGACCTTGCGCGGCTTCACGCGGCTATAAACAGCAGTGCCGCTATAGCCTTTTTTAATCGCATCGTTGTAATAGCAATGATAGCCCTGGGGATGAAACACGGGATCTTCCAGCTGATCCACCTGGGCCTTGGTCTCCTGAATGCAGACCACATCCGCATCCTGCTTGGGCAGCCAGTCGAAAAAACCCTTGCGCGCAGCAGCGCGAATCCCGTTGGTATTTACAGTAATAATCTTGGCCAAAATTCGACTCCCTCAGGTAAGGCGCCGAAGTGTAACGCGCCACCTGACGAGTATCCAATTTTGTGGCGAATTGCACAGTTTGTTAGACCTGCAAGCCTATTCAAATGGTCAGCTTACGCTAGAATATCCGGCCAATTATAAGTACAGGGGCCGGACGCCCCACTCAGGAGTTCACTGTGAGCAAGTCCACGGCTGAGGCCAACAAGGATATCGCCTATCGCCTCTCCAACAATCTGGCGCGGTTACTGCGCGAATTCAGCAAGGACTTTGAGCGACGCATATGGCGACAACTCAACGAGCAGGGCTACCCGGAAATCCGCCCCGCGCACGTCCAGGTGTTCGCCAACCTCGGTATGGGCTCTGTGCGTGTGTCGGATCTCGCTGAGCGAGCACAGGTGACGCAGCAAGCCATGGGAAAAATGCTCAAGGAGCTGGAGAGACTGGACTTTATCGCCCGCGACATCGACAGCGCCGACAAGCGTGCCAAAGAGATTCGCCTCACCGATAAGGGCATCCAGCTGGCGGTCGACAGCATGAAAATTGTGGATGAGGTGTACGCCCACTACCGCGAGCGTGTCGGCGCCGAGGAACTCACCGCGCTGGAAACTCAGCTACGCCAGGTGGTGGACAAACTGGAGCTGGAATACCTGCCCGAATCCTGGACCGCCGAACAGGACTAGAGGTTCATAAAGTCCGGGGCGTTAAATACCCAGCTTTTCTCCTCGCGCCGGCTGCAAATGCGCCACCCCGCCTCGGTGCGGCGATACTCATCGACGTACCAGACACCGATAAAGTAGGTTTGCGTCTCGCTCTCAGAAAGCCGCATTTCCATAGGGTTGAAGCACATAACACGGCCTTGACCGGTGTCGCCGTCCACACGAATCTGGAGATTGGCATTGAGGTGCTGCGAATTGGGGAACAGCTCGCGGGTCAGGGATGCCTTGAGAAACTCAAGCGTGATGTCCAGGTCGCCCACGCTGCCACCGACTGCAGAATAGTCGACCTGCGCATCTGCCGTGAAAACACTGTTTCGCAGCTCATCAATCTGCTGTTTATCGATAAGATCCGCGTAGTGATAGAGAAGGTCCTGGATCTCAAAGCGATCGGAAATTTCTTGCTGGGAGAGCATTATTTGTCCTTGGTTCAGTCGTCGATTCGCATGGAATAGGCCCGCTCATGCAGGCGCTGTGCCAGCGCCTCCAATTCAGCGGGATCGCCGGGTACGCGCGAGTGAATGTTCAGCTCTGTACCTTTCCAGCGGGGGATGACATGCATATGGTAGTGGAACACACTCTGCCCGGCAGAATCTCCGTTGAGCTGGTAAATGCCCACGCCATCGCAGCCCAGCTCCTCGCGCAGCGTGTGGGCGATGAGTGTGGATACATGCCCCACCATCCCCACAGCCTCCGGCGTCGCTTCAAAGATGTCAGTGAAGTGTTCCTTGGTCACGATCAGACAGTGCCCGGGTTCAGCGGGAAAGATATCCAGAAAGGTTTTCGTGTACCGGGTTTCATGCACCGAGTAACAGGGCGCCTCGCCGCTGAGAATCTTGCAGAAAATACAATCGTCACTCATACGGCCAGGGCCTCCGCTGGTGTTAGCCGTTTGCCACCTCGAACTTGATGGGCATGGATTTAATGCCACTGATAAAGTTGGAACGCAGCCACTGAATCTCGCCATCCATCTGAGGGTTACGAATACGACGGGTAATTTCCTCGAAAATCACCCGCAATTCAAGCCGTGCAAGGTGTGATCCCAGGCAAAAATGCTGGCCAATCCCAAACGCACGGTGCTCGTTGCGCACGTCTTCACGCTGGTTACGAGTGATATCAAAGGTATCCGGGTCGTTGAACACTGCCTCGTCGGAACAAGCCGATCCATAGTACAAGTGCACCCGGTCGCCCTTCTTGATCTGCGCGCCCGCCAGCTCCAGGTCTTCCATGGCCGTACGATTGAAGGCAATGACCGCCGGGTTGTAGCGCAAGAACTCCTCGATGGCGTCATCGATGAGCGAGGGATCGTCAACCAGTGCCTGGTACTGTGCCGGGTGTTCCATCAACAAACGCATACCGTGGCTGGTAACTGTCCGGGTGGTTTCATTCCCCGCCACAATCAGCATCAGGAAAAAGTTGCAGAAATCTTCCTCGCTGAGAGGTTCATCTTCCACGGTGCCACTTAACAGTACATTGACGATGTCGTTTTGTGGATTAGCCTTGTGATCGGCGGCGATCTCCATAGCCATCATGAACATCTCGGCGGCCGCATTAACGCCGTCTTCCTTGGAGGTCGAAAGATCCGGGTCGTCCATGCCGAGCATGATATTGGTCAGTTCGAACAGGCGCTGGCGCTTCTCGAGAGGCACACCCATGAGTTCACAGATTGCCACCAGGGGCAGATCCACCGCGACATCCTGCACAAATTCACACTTCCCGCCCTCAATGGACGCTTCAACGAGCTCCCGAGCAATCTCACGGAAACGAGCCTCATAGCTATCGACCATTTTGGGAGTGAACGCCTTGCGCACAATCCGGCGGTACTTGAGATGCTGGGGCGGGTCCATGTTGATGAGCTGGGTGCGCACCATGGCGAGTTCGTCACCTTCCATTTCATTGAGCAGGCAGGATCGCTCTGCAGAGGAAAACAACATGGGGTTCTTGGAAACGTAATCGAGCTCCTGCTGGCGGCTGACCACCCAGTAACCGCTGGCACCGTCTTCACCTTCGTGCCAGTACACAGGCTCGTCGCTG
Organism: Halioglobus sp. HI00S01; assembly: GCF_001635445.1. NCBI lineage: Bacteria > Pseudomonadati > Pseudomonadota > Gammaproteobacteria > Cellvibrionales > Halieaceae > Halioglobus > Halioglobus sp. HI00S01. The sequence continues at coordinate 63,995 of NZ_LWEE01000322.1, read as the reverse complement.
CGTAGGTAGCGAAAGACCTCGCGAGGCAGGCCTCCCTGAAATGTCTCGGGGTTTGTGAGGTTAATATGAGGGCAACCGGTCACGACAGTACTCCTTTTTAGTTATCCGCTGTGAGCTACAGGCTAATAGTAATTAGTCTAAATCAAAGATCAACGGGTAGAGGTGTCCAGAGCGGCCGTTTGCAATGGGCAAAGTCTTCTCGTCGGGCACAGTAGAACCGCGATATCACTTTAAATATCGCGCCTAAATATCTGTTTTAATTGTTAAACCTGAAAAGGAAGCTCGATATCCGCCTGGTGCTGGCGTTTGCGCAGGCGCATCGGCAGTGTGTCATCCACCGCCAGATAGCGATAACGACCTTCATCATCGACACTGCGCTCCAGCTGACCGCGGTGATAGAGATAATTGAGATGCGCAATACACTCTCCGAGGGCGAGCCCGATCTGGCTGTCACTTAACTCCCGCTTGAACAGCACTGGCAGCAATTCGACAGCCGTCTGCGCGATGTCGGAGCAGGCTTCTTCCAGCGCGAGCAAGTGATCTTCATGGTGCTCGATCAGGTAGCGCAGGCGATGATGCAAACCATAGAACGGCAAATTGTGTGCGGGCAGCACCAGGACATCATCCGGCAACACCTGGAGGAACCGCTCGTGGGACTGCAGCCATTCGCGCAGCGGATTCCCCTCGGGCTCAATACCGGAAACACTGATATTGGAAGTGATACGCGGGATAACTTGGTCACCCGAGATAAGGACATTGAGGGATTCGCCATACAGGCAGGCGTGCTCCGGGGAGTGGCCACTACCAACCACGACGCGCCAGCGCTGACCGTTAATCGTCAGCCGTGTGCCCTCTTCCAGACGACGATATGAGGTGGGCAGGGAACGGGTAATGTGCCCGGCACCGCCCATGCTCTTGCGCGCGGCATCGGCGCCAACTTGCCCTCTTCCGGCCCGAATCTGATGCTGTTCATTCGTCCAGCCGAAGTGCTCCGAGGTGGCTCGGGTATACACGAGGCCAGTGAGATATTCGCCCTGGGTGCAGTAGAAAGGCACCTGCCAGCGATCGCACAGCCAACCCGCCATGCCGGTGTGATCGGGATGCCAGTGCGTGGCAACCACCGCCTTAACCGGCTTGTCGCCCAGCTGGTTGGTAAAAATCTGCTCCCAGATTTCTTCGGTGGGGCCCAGGGCTATGCCGGAATCAATAATCCACCACCCGTCCTCGTCTTCCAACAGGTAGAGATTGATGTGATCCAGAGCCAGTGGCAGCGGCATGCGCAGCCAATAAACACCGGGGGCGACTTCGCACAGCTCGCCATGCTCGGGCGCGGCCTCAAACGGGTAACTCAGCACGGGTCGTAACTCACAGACCGAGTTCCTGGATAAGCGCCATGACGTCATCGTGGTGGGTTTTGGTCTTCACCTTGTCCATAACGTGCTTCAGCCTGCCGTCCTTGCCAATAATAAATGTGGTGCGCAGTACACCCATGAACTCGCGACCCATGAATTTCTTGAGCCCCCAGGCGCCGTATTTTTCGGTAATGGCATGATCTTCATCCGACAGCAGTGTGAAATTGAGATCCTGCTTATCGATAAAACGCCCCAATCGGGCCACAGGATCAGGACTCACGCCCAGTACCACCGTATCGAGCTTTGCCAGCGCCTTCTTGCTGTCGCGAATACCACAGGCCTGGACTGTACAGCCCGGGGTCATGGCCTTGGGGTAGAAATACACCACGACGTTCTTTTCATCGCGAAATTGCTTAAGACTGACCTTGTTGCCATCCTGGTCCAACAGGGTGAACGCCGGCGCCATGTTGCCGATTTTAGGGAATGCCATGAATTACTCCTTGTTACGGCGCTTGTATTCGATAGCCGACACGCGCACCGGAAAGCGGCCCTCGGCCACATCTTGAAAATACTCACGAAGGGTTTCCTTCACCGCGGGAAAAGCGATTTCATCCCAGGGAATTTCAGCCTCGCTATACAGTGCCGACTCCAGGCTCTCCGGACCTACGCCAAACGCGCCGTCATCGATCTCACAGCGGTAAAACATATAGACCTGACTGATGTAGGGCACATCAAAAACGCGGTAGAGCTCAAGCCCACTGACACGTGCCCGGGCCTCTTCCCAGGTTTCTCTGGCGGCGCCCTCGGGGGTAGTCTCACCGTTTTCCATGAAGCCTGCGGGCAGCGTCCAGTAGCCATAGCGCGGTTCAATGGCGCGCTTGCAGAGCAGCACCTTGCCCTGATAGACCGGCACACAGCCTACGATTACGCGCGGATTAACATAATGGATTGTTTCACAGCTGACACAGACAAAGCGCTCGCGGTCGTCCCCTTCGGGGATCTTCAGCGCTACCTTGCTGCCACAACTGGTACAGAAATTCATAATATTGACCGCCCCTGGGCCATTAGCTTCGATAAACGCCGAGGAGTATAGAGCTTATCCGCAGTGGGGGCGAGGTATCAGCGAATTTCCGCGTAGCGCCCGGCGTGGAACAACAGTGGCTCTCCGGTTGGCCGGCTTACGACGTCTTCGACCTTACCGACAATGATCAGGTGATCGCCGCCTTCGTGCGTCTGGTGGAGTGTGCATTCAAAGCTGACCAGCGCGCCACGCAGAATCGGTGCCCCGTTACGGCCCATATAATAGTGCGCCTCATCCATCAGGTGGTCGCCTTTTTTGGCGTATTGATTAGATAGCCCCTCCTGGTCCAGCGCCAGGACATTGATCGCAAAGCTACCCGGATTGGCGAAGGTGTCATACATGTCGGAGTTGTTCTGCAGGCTCCAAAGTACCAGTGCCGGATCCAGCGATACTGACGAAAACGAATTGGCGGTCATGCCCACCGCCCTGCCCTGTGCATCCAGTGCCGTCACCACGGTCACTCCGGTTGCAAAGCGCCCCAGTGCATTTCTCAGTTCTCGTCCGTCCAGGCTCATCCACTGCTCCTTAATGTCGATATTGTGTAATAAAAGTCACTATTGGAACGCAGTCGCCGCCCAACCGCATCCCCTGTTTCGGTTACCAGCGCCCTGCCCGGGCACTATCGGACGCTCGTGCCTCAACCCAGGTCGCCCCATCGGGACCCAGCTCCCGTTTCCAGAACGGAGCTCTGGTCTTCAAATAATCCATGGCAAATTCGCAGGCCGCAAACGAGGCTTCACGGTGTGCCGAACTAATACCCACCCACACTATTTGCTCCCCAGGCATCAGTTTGCCCACCCGGTGTACCACACTCGCCGACATCACTGGCCAGCGCTTACAGGACTGCTCGAGAATGTCGCGAATGCTTTTTTCTGTCATACCTGGATAGTGTTCGAGCTCCATGGCGTGCACATCCCTGGCAACATTCTCTGCGCGCACATAGCCGGTAAATGTCGCGACAGCACCCTCCGCATTGGCGCCGGCCAACAGGTCACGCTGCAGCTGGCGGACATCAAAGTCGTCAGTTTGGACTGACACACTCAAGTGAGGCACGCCATTACCCCCCGGTTACCGGTGGAAAGAAGGCTACTTCATCGCCTTCGGCCAGCTCGGGATTGCCATCGACAACCTCGTGATTAATCGCGCGAATCATGTTTTCTTCCGTCAGCACGTCGCCCCAGCTGGGGCCACCTTTCTCAATCAGCGCCTGCTGCAGCGCATCCAGATCGAGACCCGACGTAAACGGCACCGCTTGCTCTGCACAATCGAGGGATTCACGCACGCGACCAAAGAAAAGCACTTTAATCATGCTGTCGGATCCAGTCGCCGGATTTACCGCCCTGCTTCTCCTGGAGGCAAACGCTATCGATGATCATGGCCTTGTCGACGGCTTTACACATGTCGTATATCGTCAGTGCCGCGACTGAGACTGCCGTCAGGGCTTCCATTTCCACCCCGGTTTTACCGGACACCTTGCAGCGCCCTTCGATATTCACTGCGCCTGCGGCCTCGTCGAGTTCAAAGCTGACCTCGACGGCGTTCAACATCAATGGATGGCACAGCGGAATCAGATCGGCACATTTCTTGGCCGCCTGGATACCGGCGATGCGCGCAACTGCGAGTACATCCCCCTTGGCAAAACTGTTGTCGCGCAGCAGGCCCAGCGTCTCGGCAGACATCAGCACGCGGCCGCTGGCGACGGCCACCCGCTGGGTCTCGCGCTTGTCACCCACATCTACCATGTGAGCGGCACCCTGATCATTGATGTGGGTAAGATTTACCATAATTATTCCAGAAGCGAGCCGACGGCAGAGTCTACCAGCCCCTTGAGCATTTAGACCATGCAATTTGGCCTCGAAATACTTATAACTTTGAGCGCGTATCGCATACAGTGGCATTTCTCAAAAGGAGCACCGAACATGGCAAAAATCTCTCTAGGACTTAACCTCGGCTACTGGGGTGCATTGTGCCCCGGCGAAAACCACACCGTTATGGCTCAGGAGGCCGAGCGCCTCGGCTACGATTCAGTTTGGATGGCCGAGAGCTGGGGCAACGACTGCTTTACGCCTCTGGCATGGATTGGTGCCCAGACTTCAACCATTCGTCTGGGCACGTCGATCGCCCAGCTCTCCGCGCGCACGCCCGCGGCCTGCGCCATGGCAACCCTGGCAATTGATGCTTTGTCTGGTGGCCGATTTAGCCTCGGTCTGGGTGTTTCCGGCCCGCAGGTGGTTGAAGGCTGGTATGGCCAGCCCTACTCGAAGCCTGTCACCCGCACCCGCGAGTATGTCGACATTGTCCGTAAGATTCTTGCGCGCGAAGCGCCCGTGACCAGCGATGGCGAGTTCTATCCGCTCCCCTATGATGGACCTGGTTCCTGGGGCATGGGCAAACCGCTGAAACCGATTACCCACCCGATTCGCAAGGACGTACCAATTTTCATTGGCGCTGAGGGCCCGAAGAACGTCACCCAGACCGCCGAAATTGCCGACGGCTGGCTGCCCCTGTACTACTCGCCCTATCGCCAGGATGTCTACGCCGATCAGCTGACCGCGGCTAAGCCGGGCTTCGAAATCTGCCCCACGGTGTTGGTGAACATCAACGACGATATGGAACAGGCCCTGTATCCGGTTAAAGCCATGCTCGGCTTCTACATCGGCGGTATGGGCTCAGCCAAACGCAATTTCCACAAAGAACTGATGGCGAGAATGGGCTTTCCAGATGAGGCTGACGAGGTTCAGCGCCTGTTCCTGGAAGGTAAGCGAGACGAAGCTATCGCCGCTGTCCCGGACCAGTTCGCCGACGACATTTCCCTGGCCGGCCCGAAAGACCGGATCAAGGAGCGACTGGTGGACTGGGAAAACTCCCCGGTGACCACCATGCTCGTAAACGGCGATGTGAACTTCCTGCGCGAGATGGCCGAACTCGCACTCTAACGCGCCTCAGAGCGCCGCCTGAATACGCCCAAGTTGCTGACTGTAGGGATATTCGGTGGCGCTCCAACCCAGCCGCACTACCACCGCGTTGTGCTCAGGCAGCATCATGACAACCTGGCCGCGATTACCCATCATGGCGTAAGCGCCGGGCTCCAGTGCGGGCCAGCGAGGCTCCTTGGTACCGCGATTAAGCCAGAACTGGTAGCCATAACGAGGATCATTGCTGCTGCTGTTAGGCGCCGTGGCTCTGGCCACCCAGTCCGCGGGCAATAATTGTTGATCGCCCAGCCTGCCATCATCCAGCATCAGCTGCCCCAGGCGCGCCCAATCCCGCGCAGGTGCGTACAGGTAGGAACTGCCCACAAAAACACCCGAGGGGTCCATTTCAAAGGTAGTCCCTGCCAGCCCCAGAGGCCCGGCCAGTTGCGTTGACCAGAAATCAATAGCAGCCTGGGGGTCTGCCCCCAATTGGAGTTGGGCATAGCGCGCCAGAAGATTGGTGGTGCCCGAGGAATAAGCGAAATGGCTTGCCGGGGGATGCTCCTGCGGCTGAGCCAGGGGAACAGCCGACGCGTCGACCACGGTAAATAGCATGCGAGTGGCGTCAGAACCCGGCCCATAAACCTCCTCAAAGGCGAGGCCGGAAGACATCTGCAGGAGATTGAGCAAGGTAATGTCGCGCCGCTCGTCGTCGCGCCACTCGGGAAAGAGGTTTGCGGATGAGGTCGCCGCCAGCCCCAGCGCTTCCATTCTAGCCAGCATCATCGCGGTCACGCTCTTGGCCATGGACCACCCCAGCAGCGGCGTTGCCGCGCTAATGCCATCACGGTAGGCCTCGGCCACCAGCTCGCCATCACGCAGCACATAGAGCGCACGGGTATCCAGGCCTGCAACGTTGTCCTCGGCCATAACCGCATCCACAATAGACTGCAGTTGCGTATCAACGGCCTGCTTCGGCCCTTCAGTAGCTGCTATAACAGGAACGGCAAGAGCGTCTCGATCAATCATACCCGGTAGCTCAAGCGCACACCCGAGACCGGGAATATACCGGGCCCGCGTAACACTCATACCGTTAATATCCGCCTCTACCGTTGTCGCATCAATGCGTCGCAAAGAAATCGCTTTGGCCGCCGGTGAATAGCTCGCCAGGTCATAGAGAATTTCATCGTCACTGAAGCCGGACAGATGTATTCCAGAGCACCCAAGCTTGGCCGTCATGCCCGTACCCATGGTCATGGCCTCGCCGAGGCCGAGCGGGCTTATGCCCAAACGATGCAGAGCAATGAGTGGCAATGCGAAGAGTACCAGGGCGATAACGAGAATTTTTTTCACGGTCAAATTCCAGGCAATAAAAAAGGAGCCGAATAGGCTCCTTCAGGATATGGCGGTGAGGGAGGGATTTGAACCCTCGAACGGTTTCCCGTTACACACTTTCCAGGCGTGCGCCTTCGACCACTCGGCCACCTCACCGTTGAGGGCGCGCATCATAACACAAGCCGTGGCAGTTTCCAGTCCCTGGCAAACGAAATTTTGGGCTACTGGCGGTTGAGCCTGGGCAGGGGCTGAGCGCCGGCTTCAGTGCTGCGAAACGGGTTGATATCCAGACCGCCGCGGCGGGTGTAAAACGCCTGTATTTGTAGCCGCTGCGGCCGGCAATGGGCCAGAATATCGATGAACATACGCTCAACACACTGCTCGTGAAATTCCTGGTGATTGCGATACGCCACGATGTACTCAAGCAGCGCTGTGCGATCCAGAGTTGGCCCTGTATAGTCGATCCAGACGGTCGCCCAGTCGGGCTGTCCGGTGACTGGGCACAGTGAACGCAGCAAGTGGCTGTAGAGACGTTCTTCAATGACGCACTGCCCTACCTTCAATCGGGTCGGATCGGGTTCGCCGGCGACCACGTCAATCGGGGAATCATCGATACAGCTGCCCTCAAGACTTGTCCCGGCAAGCGCGTGGTTATCGGGACCCAGAAGCTCCAGATAAACGCGGGCACCTGCGGCTGCGCTGACATCGCGCACTATCACTTCACACACGGCCTCCTCAGACGCGTAACGGGTACTGTTGAGCGAATTCAGGTAAAGCTTGAAGGACTTCGATTCCACCAGGTTAGGCGATTCACCGGGAATCCTGAACTTGCCCACCCGGACCTGGGGCACACCGCGATCGTTAAGCCAGGAAACCTCGTAAGCATGCCAGATATCCGCACCGTGGAACGGCAACGGGGTGGCCACGCCAATCGCCGCCCTGCCCTGGCTGCGCGGTATCGGGAAAAGTAATTCGGGGCTGTAGGTATCGACAACAGGCGTGGTCTTGCCCAACAACAGGCCTTCCAATTCATCAGCCATCGGTCACTGCCTCAAGCGCTTGCCAGTGTTCAACAAGTGCATGCAGTAGGCAAATGCCAGCACTGTGAACACCGCGATCATGCCAAAAGCGAATCCAACACTCACATCAGAGACTCCAAGCACGCCATAGCGGAATGCATTAACCACATACACCAACGGGTTCAGCTTGGACACATTTGCCCAGAACTCAGGCAACAGGTCCATCGAGTAAAACACGCCCCCCAGATACGTCAGGGGTGTGAGTACGAACGTGGGAACAATCGAAATATCATCGAAGCTGTTTGCATACACTGCATTGATAAACCCAGCCAACGCGAACAAGGTCGAGGTCATTAACACGATGGCAATCACGATCGGAACACTGTGAATCTGCATGCCAGTGAAGAAGAACGAGACGATCGTGACCACCAGCGCCACGAGCAAACCACGGGTTACACCGCCCACGACATAGCCCATGAGTATAATGTAGTTGGGCGTGGGGGATACCAGTAGCTCTTCGACGCTGTGATTAAACTTGGAACCGAAAAATGACGAGACCACATTGGCATAGGAGTTGGTGACAATCGCCATCATAATCAGGCCCGGCACCACAAACTGCATGTAGCTGAACCCACCCATATCGCCGATACGCGAACCGATGAGTGAGCCAAAAATAACAAAATACAGCGACATGGTAATGGCCGAGGGCAGCAGTGTCTGCGTCCAAATGCGCATGTAGCGGCGCACTTCCTTGCGCAGGATAGTCATGAAAGCGCGATACTGTTCCTGTGCGTTCACGATGCAGCCTCCACCAGATTGACAAACATTTCTTCCAGTCTATTTGCTCGATTGCGCATACTGCTCACGTGAATACCCTGCTGATCGAGGGCGGCAAAGACGTCGTTAATGTGCTGCCCCTTCTCCACCTCTACCTCCATGCTGTGCAGGTCCATGCGCCTGACCACAAACCCTGGCACGTCCAATTGCTCGGGCAGGTCCTCCACGCTGTCGAGAATGAAGACCTCGCGATGCAGGCGCCGTAACAGTTCCTTGATCGAGGTGTTCTCTACGATCTCACCATGGTTAATGATACCGATGTGCCGACACAGGGCCTCCGCCTCTTCCAGGTAGTGTGTGGTGAGGATAATCGTCGTGCCTTCGGCATTAATTTTCTGCAGAAACTCCCACATCGCCCGGCGCATCTCGATATCGACGCCGGCGGTGGGTTCGTCGAGAATCAACAGCCGCGGCTCGTGCACCAGGGCGCGGGCAATCATCAGCCGGCGTTTCATCCCACCGGACAGATTGCGCGCCGCATCGTCGCGCTTTTCCCACAGGCCGAGCGCCTTAAGATACTTTTCAGCCCGCTCTGCAGACAGCGCACGCGACATGCCGTAGTAACCGCCCTGGTTAACGACAATATCCAGCACGCGTTCAAACATGTTGAAGTTGAATTCCTGGGGCACGATGCCGATGTACTTCTTCGCCGCCGCGAAATCGCTATCGATATCTGCATCGAACACCTGCACGCGACCGCCGCTCTTGGCGACCAGAGAGCAGATAATACCGATGGTCGTCGACTTACCAGCCCCGTTGGGGCCCAGCAAGGCATAGAAGTCGCCCTGCTCCACGGTAAGGCTCACGCCCTTGAGGGCCTCGAAGCCATTGCCGTAAACCTTCGAGAGATTTTCGATGTAAAGTGCTGGTATCATGCGGGCTCAATGCGCTGTCAGAAAGGCGCGTTATTGTAACCGCATTCTTGTTGCCAGACGATAGACACCATGGACGATACTCAATACGCCACTTACTGCCGCGACCAGATGGCTCAGTTCGCCGCAACGCTTGAAAAGCGCACCGCCGATCTGGGTGAAAACGATAGTCTCAGGGAACTTGCCGCTGCTTTCACAGCGCTGGCGAACGGAGAGAGGGACCTGTACAGCGATGGTCCGGGGCTGGTGTCCCGCCTGTTCACAACCTACCCTGATTTCGCGCCCACCCTGCCGCGCGACCTGCTGTGGTTTCTCGGCGGCGAATGCCTGCACTACATGCCCGATGAAGAAATCAATCGCTACCAGCAACTGGACGAGCTGCGCCATGAAGCCGCCGAGCAGGGCAAAGTGCTGGATATACAACAGGCTCGCGAGAGCCTGGGGCGCTTGCAGTAGCGCCAGGGCGATTTACTGCTTGCAGTACTTGCCGTCGGGATCGTCCTCCGGCTTGACGGTTACCGGCACACCCTCAGCGCCGGCATAGAACACCACGATTTCAGCTGGCCCCTCCAGAGCGATCCCCCTGTGCACGGTATTCATCACCTCTACCAGCGGATCGCCGGCCGTCAGCACGACACTCTTGCCTTCCACCGTATCGACGCGCACTTTGCCCTTGAGCATGTAGCCCATGGTAGGTACCGGATGACAGTGGAACGGAGGTTCCTGCCCCTCCTCAATACGCAAAATAATCGACGTGATTTCTGCCTGGCCATCCGGATAGGCGATCGCGCCGTCATCCCAGGAGGTGGTCGCCTTGAGAATGGGTTCGGCATGGCTAGCGCTGGCCGCCAGCAGCAGGCAGGTGAGCAATGTCTTTTTCATGATCTTCTCCTTGTTATTGTCGTAACTGCACGGGCCGATACACGTTTCAAGTGCATTATCAGGCTCAGACTTTATCCATTGCTGCGAAATTCGGTAGCGCTTCAATTCGGGCCAGCCATGCGCCTATGGCCGGATATTGCTCCAGCTCAAAACCGCCTTCCGGGGCGACATGGGTGTAGGCATACAGTGCCACATCGGCCGTACTGAGTTGCTCACCGACCAGAAACGGCGTACGAGCCAATTGTTGCTCCATGACCGCCAGCGCCTTGTGTCCACCTGCTTGTTTGGCCCTGAACTCTTTCGCTCGCTCTGCTGGCATACCCTGGTACACGGCGATAAACCTCGCCACTGCAATATACGGTTCATGACTGTATTGCTCAAAGAACTGCCACTGCTCAACCAGGGCCCGGGCATAAGGGTCCTCCGGCAGCAAGGCCGAACCATGTGCAAGGTAATTGAGAATGGCATTGGACTCCGTCAGACAGCGGCCATCATGGAGCTCCATCACCGGAATTTTGCGATTGGGATTAAGCTGCGCAAACGCTGGCGCCTGTGTATCGCCGGACAGAATATCGACATCCACCCACTGGTAGTCGATACCCAGAAGACTCGCTGCGAGCTGCAATTTGTAGCAATTGCCCGACCGCCGGTCACCGTAAATCTTCACCTGTCACTCCTTCCGAGAAGCCTTACTAAGCTGCTGAAGTTACAGCAAAAAACAGCGGGAAAAAATCTTCCCCGCGGGCTTGACGCCCTGCAGCGCGGTCCCTAAAATGCGCGCCTTCTCGATTGAGACCGGCTTTGTCCCCTTCGTCTAGTGGCCTAGGACACCGCCCTTTCACGGCGGTAACGGGGGTTCGAACCCCCCAGGGGACGCCACTCAGTGCGAGTATCGCCAAGCACGGCGCCACGGCGGTGGTAAAACGTACATTCCTAAGCGGGAATAGCTCAGTTGGTAGAGCGCAACCTTGCCAAGGTTGAGGTCGCCGGTTCGAACCCGGTTTCCCGCTCCAATTTCTCTCAGAATCTTTCCGATTTCCTCAGTCTTGAAGATTGAGATGCTCGAAGTGGGTCGCCACCCCGGCCGTTTCCCGCTCCAATTTCCTTTCCACCCACGCGCCACCGAAGCAGCACTCTGCTCCGGCAGTCACAGTGCAATCGTGATCAGTCGGCCTTCTCCAGCTTGACCGAAAGGCTGTTCACGCAGTAGCGCAGGCCTGTGGGATTAGGGCCATCTTCGAAGACGTGCCCGAGGTGCGAGCCGCACTTCTTGCACATGATTTCCGTGCGTGTCATGCCCAGGGTGTGGTCCGGGGCCTCTTCGATAGCGCCACCGTCAGCGGGTTGGAAAAAGCTCGGCCAGCCGCAGCCTGCGTCAAATTTGCTGTCAGAGAGAAACAGCGGCTCTCCACAGCAGCGGCAGTTGTATACGCCCTCGTCAGTGGTATTCCAGTACTCACCGGTAAAGGGGCGCTCGGTGCCCTTCTCGCGGCACACCTCGTATTCCTCGGCCGTCAGTTTGTCGCGCCAATACTCGTCATCTTTCATGCATTTATTCCTTCTACCGATGTGGCTACAAGATACAGAATTCGATCATCATAGCCGGTTATTACCTCGCGGTAACCGCTGATTTGTTTGTCTAGCAGCGGGTCGTTGCTGTCCACCAGCAACGGACGTCCCTGCAGCGCCGTTATTTTGGATTTTGCCGCAACAATCTTCAGATTCTCAAGACCCACCCTGCGCAACACGGCGGGGCTGAGCTGCTGGTTGCCGCGACCAATAATATGCCCCTGGCCACCAATGGCAGTGACGAAAATACTGGCAGATGCCTGCTCACGCTCAAGTAACGCCAGTATCGCTGATTCGTCCAGATCGCTGCCCAGCAACTGTCCCGCTCGCAACGCGTCGACGCCCAACAGCGTGTTCTCAAGACCCAGGGTATCCATGATTGCCGCCGTGGTTGAGCCCGGGCCTATGAAATACAGCGTGTCAGGATCGAGCTGTTCCACAACCCACTCGGCAATTTCTGCCGCCACCAGCTCCTGGCTTTCGCGACCGCCTATCTTGGTGTGTTGCAGAAACCGGCCTTCCCCGGGCACCTGCATCTCGCCGTAAAAACGGCTGCGCACCACGTCCTCGCGGAAAGCTTCCTCGTCTATATCCCGCACTTCCTGGGTGCGAAGCCCCACCAGGCCGCCCTGCCCCAGTTCACGCAACAGCTCACCGGCGGCTTCGGGGGACACCGCAAACACGCCTGAGTGCATTTTCACCCCGGCGGGAATGCCGAGCACAGGCAGGCTGGCACCCACGGCGTCATACACATCCCGCGCTGTTCCGTCCCCACCCGCAAACACCAGCACATCGACACCCGCGTCGCGCAGCAGTGTCGCGGCACGACGCGTATCCTGAGGCGCACTCGGATAATCCTCGGGCTCACCCAGCGTGCGTGCGCTCAACCCCAACTGCTCACATACCTGCGCGCCCATGGCCCCACCATAGGTGCTAACGATCAGATTCGGGAGCCCTGCAATGAGCTTCAGGGCGCGCTCGGCTCTTTCCTGGGAGCGACGCAATTCCTCGGGGGTCAGGGCAAGCGCCAGCTCACGTAAAGCGCTGCCGTCACTGCCCTTGAGGCCGCGACTACCACCCAATCCTGCCAGGGGGTTGATCAGTAATCCTATGTGCATGTGATTCCTAAAGCCCTGGCGGTCGTCGCAACCAGCGCATCATGCTGCAGCAGTTGCAGCGTGGCTGAGGTCAGTTCGCGTCGCACACGATAGCTGCGGCGCAGCCCATCAAAAGCAGTGGCTATCGCTTCGGGTGCCTCGGCCACGGCTTTGCGCAGCAGTGTGTCGTCCTCTTCGATACGGTAAACCTGTGCCAACAGTTCACGCACAGCCGCAGCGCGTTCTGGCGCAATGGGAGCGACGAGGGGCAGCGATGGTGCCGCCGTCCCGGGCCCGCCAGACAACTCAATATGAAATTCATCGGCCATGGCATCGAGGAGCATCCGGGTAGCCAGCAGTTTGCCATCGAGACTATAGCCGGCAATGTGTGCGGTGCCGAAAGCCACGTTCGCCAGCAGCTGCGGATCCACCTGCGGCTCCCGCTCCCAGACATCGAGCACAACATGGGGAGCTGCGTCTTCAAGCAAACGTCGCAGTAACGCCTGATTGTCCACCACCGGCCCCCTGCTTGCGTTAATCAGCAACTGGCTCGACGTCAACCCCGCTAATGCCGCTTGATCAAACAAGTGGCGACTCGGCCATGGCTGTGCATCGGTGAGCTCAGCATGGACACAGATCACGTCGCTGTGAAGAATCTCAGCAAAGCCCGCCGCTGCTGGGATATCGCTCTCGTCCAGCCAGGGATCGTAGGCCTGCCAGCGAATACCCAGAGCCTCGAATCGCCTGGCCAGCAGACGGCCAACATGACCGAAGCCGACTATTCCGGCGACACCGCCGCTGAGCAGGCACTCCAGAAACTGTTCAGACTGCGCTATGGCGGCCAGTACATACTCAACCACAGCATTGGCATTGGACCCTGGGGCACTGCAAAAACGCACGCCCAGCGACGCCAGCGCTTGCTGGTCGATGTGGTCCGTACCAGCGGTTGCCGTGCCAACAAAACGCACCTTGGTGTTCGCGATAAGCGCTGCGTCGACGCGAGTCACCGAACGCACCAACAGCGCGTCGGCCGTACGCAGCTGCTCTGGCTGAAGCGACCTGCCGTTGACCCGGGTTACTTCAGCGCCCGCCCCCAGCAGCGCCTCTACTCCAGGGATATTCTCGTCGGCGACAACGCTCAGTGTCATTGCAAGCCCCCTGTGGGCAGCTGCTGCCAGCGTCGCTGCATCGGGCCAGCCAGGCCCAGCGCATCCAGATACTCACAGACCGCAGCAACATGCTCGCGTAGCAACGTATATTTCGGCAGTGCATCGACGCCCGGCACCCTGTCTTCCAGGGTGGCCAGCTGGTGTGAAACCCTCACCTGCTCCCAGTGAGCGGGAAGCCTTTCTGCCAGTTTTTTCGCGCCGCGCACAGGTAAATCAGCCACTGCCTCAAAACGAGCGGCAATAGCTTCCAGGGAACCGAACTCTGCCAGTAACGCGGCAGCCGTTTTTGGGCCGACCCCAGGTACCCCCGGAATGTCATCCACCGTATCCCCGACCAGGGCCAGGTAATCTGCGAACTGGCATGGACGCACGCCAAATCGCTCGAAAAAATCCGCTGCGCCCAGCTGCTGATCGGCGGCAAAATCCCACCACAGTGCGCCTTCGTGCAACAGCAGCTGCCCCAAATCCTTGTCTCTGGTGACCACGGAAAATGGGGTCGACTGCTCTGCGGACAGCCTTGCCAGGGTTGCCAGGAAGTCATCGGCTTCGTAGCGCTCACTGGCAAAACAGGCAATGCCCGCACATTCGGTCAATTCGCGACAGGCCTGCAACTGAAACGCCAGGGCTTCGTCAGGCAGTGCCCTGCTTGACTTATAGTCGGGATACACCTCATTGCGAAAACAGCTGCCGAGACTCTCATCAAAGGCGGCTGCCACGGCGTCGCCATATTGCACCCGGGACAACAGGTCAACAAGGAACCCGGCGTAGCCATACACGGCATTAAGCGGCATCCCCGCATCGGTATGCCAACGATCGGGCATGGAAAACCAGGCCCGGAAAATATAAATGCTCGCGTCTACAAGCCAGCTACGCCGCTCCATGGTCAATCCAGATCTGCTGCTGTGAAACGCTGATCCGGGAGCGCCGTGGTGGTACCGAACTCATCACACAGCGCTGCATAGATTTGCTGTGCCCGAGTGGGAAGCCCGTGCAACTGCCAATGCTGGGCCTGGGCCAACACCTGCGCGCGGAACCAGCGCGTATCCGGGAGTGTGCCGTCCGGCGTGAAATTATCGACACTGACACGAAACGGGTAGCCACAGGCCCGGGAGAGGCACCACTCAATAGACTGAGGTTTTATCTCGACCTGCTCGAATGCACGCTGTTGCTCGGGAGTGCGACCCTCCGGCGCATACCAATAGCCAAAATCGGGCAGCTGGCGCCGCTCGATGCCGGCGAGGCACCAGTGGGAAATTTCATGTAATGCGCTCGCGAAGAAATCTTCCCGGTAATACAGCAGGTGTTGAGATTGTGCGGAGTCGGCGGGCCGGTAGTAGGGCTCGCTGGCTCCTCCCGCGAGCAGCGTTTGTTCAGTGGCCTCAAAACATCGCGCAAAAACGTGTTCAAGCCTGCTGCACTCATATGCAGTAAACTGCAGCGCCACATTCATTCAGGTGTCGCCCTGTTTTCGCAACCAGTAGCGATACTGGCCATCCTGCTCGTCCTGCTGCAACAGTTCGTGGCCGAGAAAGGTGCAGAACTTGGGAATGTCACGCTGTGTGGAGGGATCGGTAGCCAACACCTGCACCACCTCGCCCACCTGCATATCGCGCACCTGGTTGTGCAGCAACATGACAGGCTCCGGGCAGAACAACCCGCTGGCGTCGAGAATGTGATCAGGCTCTAGTGACATGCCATTATTCGCTCAATAGGATTTCCGCCTGCTCCCGACTCACCAGGTCCCAGGCCTCACTTTCAGAATGAAACAGGATACACAATTCTCCCGTATCCAACAGGCGGCGCAGGTTGCCTACCTTCTCATCCAGGGTCAACTCCCGCTCGCCGTAGTCTGTGCCATCCCGGCTGGCAAATTCTTCCAGCACGGCCTGTAACACCTCCTGAGACAATCGACCGGGGGGGACTTCTAAATAGCCAGACATTTGCACCCTGTTCCTTCTGCATTGACGCGATGCGGGTTAATATAAGCGTTGCTTAGCCCAAAGTGGAGACACCATCGTGGAAACCTCTTTCATCATCACCTTTATTGGCGATGATCGCCCCGGCCTCGTGGAGGCACTCGCGAGCACTATCGAGAAGAACCAGGGTAACTGGCAGGAGAGCAGGCTCTCGCAGTTGGGTGGCAAGTTTGCCGGTCTCATTCTGGTCAGCCTGCCTGAATCTGCTGCGGACACGCTCCAGGCGGAGCTTAAAGCGCTTTCCAGCAGTGGTCTGAGTGTACGAGTCTCGCCCGCCAGCGCTGCGGACACCGCCCACGGCAAACCCATTGCGCTTTCAGTGCTGGGACCCGACCGGCCCGGCATCATCAAAGAAATTTCCCGTGAACTTGCCTCCCATGACATTAACGTCGTGGAGATGGACAGCCAGGTAGAAAGCGCGGCAATGAGCGGCGAACCCATGTTCCGGGCAAAAATCGACGCGGAAATTCCTGAAAAGACCGACCGGGATGCACTCGAAAGTGCGCTTGAATCTGTCGCCAATAAGATGACCCTGGACATCGATCTCGACTAATCATGGGGCCTGGGGCCCCAACTACTCCCGGGGCCCGCGAATCAACCTTCGCAGACCCACAACCAGTCCAAAGCAGACGGCGGCTGCGACGATAATCGCGAGCATCATCAGCAGCGACGCCAACAGCAGGTCAAGCATATCCTCCCAGGGAATGCCAAACTGATCCACCGCCGCCCAGATAAGGGTTGCCATAGCGGCCACCCCTAGAAAGATGGTGCGGTAGTACTTTCGATTGGCTTTCTTCAAGGCTTACTCAGGACGACTAGCGGAGATAACGGGGGTATCACACTGCACATCCGCATTCTGGCCACGATGCCTGAGCAGATGATCCATGAGCACAATCGCCAGCATGGCCTCGGCGATTGGCGTGGCGCGAATACCCACACAGGGATCGTGTCGACCGTGAGTCACCATATCCATAGGATTACCCTCGGTATCAATCGTCGCGCCAGGCTGACGAATACTGGAGGTCGGCTTCAGCGCAATACTCACCAAAATATCCTGACCGCTGGAAATACCGCCCAGCACACCGCCGGCGTGATTACTGATAAATCCTTCCGGAGTCAGTTCATCGCGATGTTCCGTGCCTTTTTGTTCCACACTATCGAATCCGGCGCCGATCTCCACGCCTTTGACCGCATTAATGCCCATCATCGCGTGGGCGATATCCGCGTCGAGTCGATCGAACACTGGCTCTCCGAGGCCGGGCATAACATTACTGGCAACCACGTTAATGCGTGCGCCAATGGAGTTACCCTCCTTATTGAGCGCCGCCATATAGGCTTCCATCTCCGGTACGGCATTCGGATCGGGGCAGAAAAATGGGTTGGTCTCGACCACATCCCAATTCAACGTCTGGGCACGAATAGGACCAAGCTGGGACAGGTAGCCGCGCACTTCAATTCCGTATCGGGTCAGCAGATACTTCTTGGCGATAGCGCCCGCTGCAACGCGCATGGCCGTTTCCCGCGCAGATGAGCGGCCACCACCACGATAGTCGCGAAACCCGTATTTCTGGTTGTAGCTGTAATCGGCGTGCGCCGGGCGGAAAGTATTCGCAATATTGGAGTAGTCCTTGGAGCGCTGATCCGTGTTCTCAATCAGCATGCCAATAGATGTACCGGTGGTTTGTCCTTCAAACACGCCCGACAGAATACGTACCTCATCGGCTTCGCGGCGCTGCGTCGTGAACCGCGACGTGCCGGGTTTGCGTCGATCAAGGTCACGCTGCAGATCTGAAGCATCCAGCGCCAGTCCGGGAGGACACCCATCGACAATACAGCCCAGAGCCGGGCCATGGCTTTCGCCAAAGGTGGTGACGGTAAACAGTTTACCTATGGTATTGCCGGACATGTGCAGCTGCGCCTGAGGATTAAAACCGGGGCATTATACCGATTCTGGGCGCAAACTGGCGGCATATTCCTGTAATTCCTGCGCAGTCAGGGCAAAAACGCCATGGCCACCGTGTTCGAATTCAAGCCAGGTAAACGGGACTCGCGGATAGGCGTGCTCCAGCGCTGGCCAACTATTGCCAACTTCCACCACAAGCAGCCCTGAAGGGGTCAGAAAATTGGCCGCCTGGGCCAGAATCTGTCGGGTCAGATCGAGGCCGTCGGCGCCACTACCCAGGGCAATAGCGGGTTCGTGACTGAACTCTACCGGCATGGCGGCAAGATCGTTGGCATCGACGTAAGGAGGATTACTGAGGATCAGGTCATATTGTTGACCGTCGGCAGCGGTAAACAAATCTGACTCAAGCGCCCGGACACGGTTTCCGAATCCCATGTAATCAATATTCTCTTTCGCCAGCGCCAGCGCATCGTGGTCCAGATCGAGTAAATCCACACTGGCACCCGGTGTGTAGTAGGCAGCCGCCAGCCCAATACAGCCACCACCACAACACAAATCGAGAATGCGCTTTGGAGCGGGCCCACTGTACCAGGGCTGGTAATCGTGCAGGATTAACTCTGCCAGCGGTGATCGCGGGACCAACGCGCGATGATCACAGATAAATTCAAGGCCCGCGAACCAGGCTCGACCAAGCAGGTAAGGCAACGGTATCTGCTCGTCGATACGCCGTTTCAGCAATTGGCTGATCTGCCGCCACTGAGCGTCACTGACGGGATGCGGAAGATGACTCTCGTCAGCATCCGCAGGCAGGTCGGCGACAGCCAGCACCAGCTGCACGGCTTCATCCCAGGGATTGTCCGTTCCATGCCCATAAAATACGGTACTCGCCAACAGCGCATCATGGCAGTGGTCGATGGCCTGCCCTACAGTCATATCAGTCATATCAGTCATGCACCAAGTGTAGGTGCGCCGGCGCTTGTTTGCCATGCAATGGGCCGATTGTTACTATCGCTGGCCCCAATTTGAGGAATATTCCGTGGAAAAAAACTGGGCTAGCATCATCGAAGCGATTGGCGAGGACCTCAATCGCCCCGGACTTGTAGACACACCCAAACGGGCCGCCAAGGCCTTTGAATTCCTCACCCGGGGCTACCACCAATCCGTCGAGGAAGTGGTCAATAACGCCCTATTCCCTTCAGACTCGAGCGAAATGGTGCTGGTGCAGGATATCGAACTTTACTCCCTGTGCGAGCATCACCTGTTGCCATTCATCGGCAAATGCCATGTCGCCTATATACCCACCGGGCAGGTTCTGGGGCTTTCCAAGGTGGCGCGTATCGTCGATGTATTTGCCCGCCGCTTACAAATTCAGGAGTCCCTGACCACCCAGATCGCCGAGACGATCATGGAAGTCACCGGCGCTGAAGGTGTCGGCGTTATTATCGAGGCACGTCACATGTGCATGATGATGCGCGGCGTAGAGAAACAGAATTCCGTCATGAAAACCTCTGCCATGCTGGGCAGTTTCAGGAAATCCCAGGTGACTCGCGAGGAATTTCTGCAACTGTTGCGATTAAGCACCTAGGACAGGTGCGCTATGGCGTCACGATGCGATATAGCTCCGCGTGCAGATACTGGCGATCGGCCGTACGCGCAGAGCTGAACAAGACCAACCGATATGACTGATCGGCGTCAGCAAGATCGTATACACGATAACGCTGTAAATCATCGCGGCCGTACAGCACCCGTTCGCCAAACACCCTGTTAGCCCACTGTACACCCTGACCGCAGCTGCGCCCCTCGCACGCAAACAGCACACCTTCACTGTTCAACTGCGCTTCAAGCCCATCCAGCACTTCATTGGACGTAAAGCCATCGCGCACTTGCCAGGTGTAGCGTACTCGCTCGCCAGTGACACGCTCGCTGCCCTTGAAGCGCCAACTGCCGCGAATTTTCTGCATGGCGCCGAGCCCGATCTCGTGTTCGATCACCGCATCGCTGCTATGACTGACCTGCTGCATATGCGGCGACGCGTCCAATGTCTCCAGCAGTGTGTGAGGTGGCTCCGCCCTCGCCTGCAAGGTCATCAGTAACAACACTGCCAACAGCGACCAATGGACGCCCCCTGCTGAACTACGCATTGGCCCCCTCCTCGGTGGAAAATCGGATAATCTCGGTACCTAAGTGCTCCGCACCGGCCTCCATGTGAAAGTGGTGGCCGCCTGGAAATTGGGCAAGGGTCGGTCTTGGAATCATAGCGCGAATTTTCTCACTATAGCCCTCGTGTCTTGTCATCATGCCGCGTTCTGCCTGGAGCAGCAACGTGGGCATCGACAAGGCTCCAAGCGCGGCCTCGATGTGGCCCCAGGTCAGTTTAATGGCAGACCCGCCGCGCAGGCGTGGATCGGTGTGCCAGGTATAGCCACCTTCGCAGGCATGTAGGTTGCGGCTTGCTATCAACTCGGCCTCCTCGCGATCCAGACCCTGCTCTTCACGAGCCGTAATTGCCGCTTCACGATCGCTATACACCCGGGTCTGACGTCCCTGCAGGCGCCGCTTCTCCAGGACGAAGTTGCGCAGCTGATGCGCAAATTCACTGGCGTCCAGTGGCGTGGGCGTCGCCCCATCAAGCAATATCAGACGCGTAATCTGCTCTGGAAATGCAGCGGCATACATTACGCTGATCGCCGCGCCGCGAGAGTGGCCCATCAGAGTGAAGCTATCCCACTGCATGTGCTCGACCAACGCATGTAACTGCGGCACATCGTCGTAAATATGATAGGTGGCATCGGCGGAACGCCAGTCAGAAAGACCGTGTCCAGACAGATCAGGGGCGACAACGTAGTAGCCGCTCGCCAATTGCTCCGCCAGGCGCTCGAAGCTGGTGGCGTTATCGAGCCAGCCATGCAGGGCCAACAGCGGCGGATGGGTGGGGTCGCCCCAGGCGAGCCCTGCATAATTTAACCCATGCAGTTGCCAGTTCAGCGCTTCTCCGCTCACATCAAAACCTCGTAATCCGGTGGCTGGGCACACATTACCGGGGTAGCGCCATCGGGACCCGGGTAGGCCATTTCCAGTATTGCAAATCCACCCGGCACCAATCCCGGCAGACGCCCCGGAACACCGAGATAAGCGTCGACCAGCCGCGAGACCAGCGGCTGGTGAGAAATCAGCAGCACATGTTCGGGCAGTTCGGCACCGAAACGCTGGGCCAGCGCCGGCTCTATATCGCCAGGCTGCCGGCCGGGTATCAATGCCTGCTCGGCAGCGAGCTGAGACCCAGGAAGCGCCTCAGCGACGATCATCGCCGTCTGGGCAGTGCGCACCCATTCACTGTAGAGCAACACCTGTGGCGGCGGCAGCTGTCGCTGCGTGCAATAGAGCAGCAGCAGCGTCCCCCCGAGACCAACGTCCGCAACACCGCGCTCGGTCAGCTCGCGCATGCGATCGGTAACAGCCATTCCAGCTTCACCGTGGCGCATTATCGTCAGGTACATGCTTAACCTCTATCTCAGCGCACTACGAACTCAACGTCCTGCGCTTCTTCTGTGCTCATCATAGCATTGAACACCGCTTCGACCGGCTGCTTCTCATGCAGCATCTGGTACAGCCCTTGAACCAGCGGCATCTCCACTTCACGGCGGTCGGCTTCACGCTTTAACAGCGCCAGGGTATTAATGCCCTCTGCCACCTGATCCATACCAGCGAGCACGGACTCAAGGCCCTGGCCCTCGGCAAGCGCCATGCCCACACGGTAGTTACGTGACAAAGGCGATGAACAGGTCACCACCAGATCGCCTACACCGGAAAGACCCAGGAAGGTCATTGGGTTCGCCCCCATGTGCACAGCAAAACGTGACATTTCCGCGAGTGAGCGGGTGAGCAACATACCCACTGTATTTTCGCCAAACGACAGTGACGCGCCGATGCCCGCGAGAATCGCATAGACATTTTTGAGGGCGCCGCCCAGCTCCACACCGAACATGTCATGTGAGCTGAAAATCAAGAATGAGCGACAATGCAGCAGATCATGTACAAGCCGGGTCACCTCTGGCAGCTCGCTGGCGATAACTGAACCTGATATATGCCCGGCAGCAATTTCACGAGCCAGATTCGGGCCGGACAGAACTCCGATCGGATGCCCGGGCATTTCCTCGCGCAGGACCTGGCTCATTAGCTTGAAGCCGTAAGCTTCGATACCTTTGGTCAGGCTGATAATGACCGTGTCGGGCGTCACCCGGTGCTGCAGGTCCGCCACCACCTCGCGAAACGATGCACTGGGTACCGCAACAAAAACCAGATCTACGTTCTCTACCGCCTGCTCCAGTTCCGCATAAGCCTGCAGGTAATCGCTCAGCGTATAGCCCGGAAGATACTCCCGGTTCTCACGTTCAGCGTTTATTTGTGCCGCGCGCGCGGTATTGCGCAGCCAGAGACGTACCTCGTGACCGTTCTCGGCAATCATGTTGCCGATGACGGTTCCGAAACTACCACCGCCGAGAACGGCAACCCGGTACATTCGATCCATATATATCCTGTTATGCTTTTATAGGCAGCGCCGCAGTCTAACAAAAAAGCGGGCTATAAAGCCCGCTTTCCCGTGTAGCGCTGTTGCTAGCGACCCGCGAGGGCCAGTAGCAATTTATTGAGTTTGGAGACATACGCCGCAGGGTCGTCGAGTTGACCGCCCTCTGCGAGGTTCGCCTGGTCGAAGACAATGCCCGCCAAATCAGCGAAACGATCCTCGTCCTGCTCACTATCGAGCATCTCCAGCATCGGATGCGATGGATTGACCTCCAGAATAGGCTTGGACTCGGGCACCGCCTGCCCCGCCGCTTCCATGATTCGCTTCATCTGCGCACCCATATCGAAGTCACCCACAACCAGACAGGCCGGTGAATCGGTCAGACGCGACGTGGCGCGAACCTCGGCAACCTTGTCGTCGAGCACCTTTGACAGACGCTCAACCAAGCCTTCCGCTTCCTTCTGAACCTTCTCCTGCTCGGCTTTCTCTTCCTCGGAATCCGTGGCCAGATCCAGCGCGCCGCGCGCCACAT
Source organism: Halioglobus sp. HI00S01 (assembly GCF_001635445.1). NCBI lineage: Bacteria > Pseudomonadati > Pseudomonadota > Gammaproteobacteria > Cellvibrionales > Halieaceae > Halioglobus > Halioglobus sp. HI00S01. The sequence continues at coordinate 40,931 of NZ_LWEE01000322.1, read as the reverse complement.
CCTGAAACGCCTTGCCGTCAAAGTCCTGCAGGTGATTCATCAGCCAATCGTCTACGCGATCAGACAGCAGCAGCACTTCAATACCCTTCTTACGGAACACCTCCAGGTGGGGGCTGCTCTTGGCAGTATTGAAGTTCTCCGCTACCACGTAGAAGATCTTGTCCTGCCCTTCGGGCATCCGAGACACGTAATCTTCCAGAGACTGGTCCTGCGCCTCCGCGTCAGTGTGAGTGGTGGCAAAGCGCAGCAACTTGGCAATTTTTTCCTTGTTGGCAAAATCTTCCGCCGGACCTTCCTTGATCACCTGGCCAAACTCAGTCCAGAACTGGGCGTAGTCGTCGCCCTCTTTCTTGGCCAGCTTACCCAGCATATCCAGCACGCGCTTGGTCAGCGCACTGCGCATGGAATCCACCGATCCTTCCTGCTGCAAAATCTCACGCGAAACGTTTAGCGGCAGATCGTTTGAATCGATAACACCCTTTACAAAGCGCAGGTACAGCGGCAGGAACTGCTCAGCCTCATCCATGATAAAGGTGCGCTGGACATAGAGCTTGAGACCGCGCGCCATGTCGCGGTTCCACATATCAAAGGGCGCCTTCTTGGGGATGTACAACAGGCTGGTGTATTCCAGCTTGCCCTCGACCTTGTTATGGCTCCAGGTCTGGGGCTCTTCAAAGTCGTGGGAGATGTGCTTGTAGAATTCCTTGTATTCCTCATCCGACACTTCCGCGCGGCTGCGAGTCCACAGCGCCGTCGCTTCGTTGACCGCCTCGTACTCAGGCGCCTCGACAACCGTCTCTTCTTCATCTTCAGCCGCAGGCATGGCCGGCTTAAGCATCATGACCGGCACAGCGATGTGGTCTGAGTACTTCTTGATCACGCTGCGCACGCGGAAGTCCTCAGCAAACTCCTCACAGCCCTCTTTCAGGAACAGGGTAATGCTCGTGCCACGATCCGCCTTGTCACGCGCTTCCACCGAGAACTCAGACTCGCCCGCGGATTCCCAGACAACGCCCGTATCGGCCGCCTCGCCCGCCTTACGGGTATGGACTGCAACTCGATCGGCCACGATGAATGCCGAGTAAAAGCCCACACCAAACTGACCAATCAGCTGCGAATCTTTCTGTTGATCACCCGTCAGGCTCTCAAGGAATGCCGCGGTGCCAGACTTGGCAATCGTTCCCAGATGCTCAATTACCTCGTCGCGATTCATGCCAATGCCATTATCGGAAATAGTGATCGTGTTGGCGTGCTTATCGACATCGACCTGCACCTGATAATCGCCCTGCCCTTCAAGCAGGCCGTCATCGGACAGCGCGGCGAAACGCAGCTTGTCGATCGCATCAGAGGCATTGGAAATCAGCTCCCGCAGGAAGATTTCCTTGTTGGAGTACAGGGAGTGAATCATCAGGTGAAGCAGTTGCTTCGCCTCGGTCTGGAAGCCCAGGGTTTCCTTGTTGGCGTCGGCAGTCATTACGTTTCCTCGAGTGCTAACTGACTAAAAAAAAATGCTTCCCTCAGATATGGGGCAAAAACAATCGATTTCAAGAGTCCAACAAAGATATCTGCACGACTGACAGCCCTGACGGGGATGTGCGGAGCCATGGATGGCGCAGCCCAAGCCTGTCCCTGACGACACCGTTTGGCGGTCCCCGTCAGGACTGTCAGTCGAACAGATATCGGTATAGCTGTGAACCCAACATAGACGGCACACAGATGCACGGAACCGCCGATATAGCAACCCGAGCCAGATACAACAAAAAAGGGCCCATCAAATGATGAGCCCCTCTAGATCAGCGTAAGCCAACAAGATTACCAGCCAGTAATCTCCGCCAGTGCCTTGCCGATGTCCGCCAGAGAGCGAACTGTCTTAACACCAGCGTCTTCCAGAGCAGCGAATTTCTCGTCCGCTGTGCCCTTGCCGCCAGAGATGATGGCGCCCGCGTGTCCCATACGCTTGCCTTTCGGTGCAGTAACACCGGCAATGTAGGATACGACCGGCTTGGTGACATTCGCCTTGATGTAGGCTGCCGCTTCCTCTTCCGCAGTACCGCCGATTTCACCGATCATCACAATTGCTTCAGTCGCAGGATCGTTCTGGAACATCTCCAGAATGTCGATGAAGTTGGAGCCAGGGATCGGGTCGCCGCCGATGCCGACACAGGTAGACTGGCCGTAGCCCGCGTCTGTGGTCTGCTTGACCGCTTCGTAGGTCAGGGTACCGGAGCGAGACACAATGCCTACCTTACCCGGCAGGTGAATGTGACCCGGCATGATGCCGATTTTGCACTCTCCCGGTGTGATAACGCCCGGGCAGTTGGGGCCGATCAGGCGTACGCCCAGCTCGTCACATTTTACTTTCGCATCGAGCATATCCAGCGTGGGAATGCCTTCGGTAATGCATACGATCAGCTTGATGCCGCCGTTGGCTGCTTCAAGGATGGAGTCCTTACAGAACGGTGCAGGCACATAGATAACGGACGCTTCTGCGCCTGTGGCTTTTACCGCTTCGGCAACCGTGTTGAATACCGGCAGGCCCAGGTGTTCCTGACCGCCCTTACCGGGGGTCACACCGCCAACCATTTTAGTACCGTACTCAATCGCCTGCTCAGAGTGGAAAGTACCCTGGGAGCCAGTGAAGCCCTGACAGATAACCTTGGTATCCTTGTTAATCAGAACGCTCATTATGCCGCTCCTCCTGCTGCTTTAACTGCCTGCTGAGCAGCGTCAGTGAGGCTCTCTGCAGCGATGATGTTCAGACCGGACTCAGCCAGTACTTTCTTGCCCAGTTCGGCGTTGTTGCCTTCCAGACGCACAACGACGGGCACTTCCACGCCAACTTCTTCGACCGCGCCGATCACGCCTTCTGCGATCAGGTCACAGCGTACGATACCGCCGAAGATGTTGATCAGTACCGCTTTTACGTTGTCGTCAGACAGAATGATCTTGAACGCCTCGGAAACACGTTCCTTGGTAGCGCCGCCACCCACGTCCAGGAAGTTGGCCGGGAAACCACCGTGCAGTGCAACGATGTCCATGGTGCCCATGGCCAGACCAGCACCGTTGACCATGCAGCCGATGTTGCCGTCCAGGGCCACATAGTTCAGTTCCCACTGGGCAGCGTGCGCTTCGCGCTCGTCTTCCTGTGAGGGATCGTGCATTTCACGCAGATCCGCCTGACGGTACAGGGCGTTACTGTCGACGCCGATCTTGGCGTCCAGGCAGTGCAGGTTGCCTTCATCGGTGATCACCAGCGGGTTGATCTCGATCAGCGCCAGGTCCTTTTCGATGAACATCTGGGCCAGGCCCATGAAGATTTTAACGAACTGCTTGATCTGAACACCGGTCAGGCCGAGCTTGAACGCCAGGTCACGGCCCTGGTAGGGCTGCGGACCCGCGAGAGGATCGATGGTCGCCTTGAGGATTTTCTCGGGAGTTTCCTCGGCCACCTTCTCGATTTCAACACCGCCTTCGGTAGACGCCATAAACACGATACGACGTGTGGAGCGATCCACCACTGCACCGAGGTACAGTTCTTCGGCAATATCAGTGCAGGATTCCACCAGGATCTTGCTTACCGGCTGACCATTTTCATCAGTCTGGTAGGTCACCAGATTTTTGCCGAGCCAGTTGGAGGCGAAGTCCTTGATCTCATCCTTGGACTCGACCAACTTTACGCCGCCGGCCTTGCCGCGACCACCTGCGTGTACCTGGGCTTTAACCACCCACATATCACCGCCAATCAGATCCGCCGCTTCTGCCGCATCCTCAGGGGAGTCTACTGCGTACCCCTTGGATACCGGCAGTCCGTATTCGGCAAACAGTTGCTTGCCCTGATACTCATGAAGATTCATGTGCTGTCCTGCTTTTCTCTAAATAGCTATTGCTGCTTAATTAACGGGCCCAATGAGTTTCCCCATCAAGCCCCCTGTGTACCTGTGCACGACGGCGATTGGTCTTATTGTTACGTGCGCGGGCGAATTCTACTTGCGTTTCTTCCTGTTGGCGATATGAATCGCCCCACCATCCACAGCCAGTGCAGCTTCGTGTACCGCCTCTGACAGGGTCGGGTGACCAAACACCGTCAGCGCCAGATCTTCTGCGCTGGAGCCGAATTCCATGGCGATGACCACCTGCTGGACCAGATCAGCCGCTGAAGGGCCGACAATATGGCAACCCAGGATACGGTCGGTCTCTTCGTGGGCCAGGAGCTTGACCAGACCATCGGAGTCGTTGGAGGCCAGTGCGCGACCATTGGCCACGAACGGGAAGGTGCCCGCCTTGTAAGGTACACCTTCGGCCTTGAGTTCCTGCTCGGTCTTACCGACGGCAGCAACCTCAGGGTGGGTGTAAATCACCGACGGAATGCAATCGTAGTTCATCTGGGCTGGCTTGCCGTGAATACGCTCGGCGACCATGATGCCCTCTTCCGATCCCTTGTGCGCCAGCATCGGGCCGCGCACGACATCGCCTACCGCGTAGACGTTGGGGGCTTCTGTCTCACAGAAGTCGTTGACGAAAATAAAGCCACGCTCATCGAGTGTAATGCCGGAATCGGAGCTGAACAGCTCTTCTGAACGCGGGCGACGACCGACTGCGACAATAAGCTTGTCGAATGTTTCGCTGTGCTCACCATCGGCAGTGCTGTATGACACGACCACTTCTTTGCCCTTGACCTCGGTGCCGGTCACTCGCGCACCCAGGCGAATATCCATGCCCTGCTTCTTGAAAATCTTGGCCGTTTCCTTGGAAATCTGCTGGTCCATCATGGGCAGGAAATCGTCCAGCGCTTCCAGTACCACAACCTCGGCGCCGAGGCGGCCCCAGACCGAGCCCAGCTCCAGGCCGATCACACCGGCGCCGATGACACCGAGGCGCTTGGGTACTTCGGAGAATTCCAGAGCACCGGTAGAATCTACGATGACGTCACCGTCTACCGGCGCAGGGGGGATGTTGATGGGCAGTGAACCGGCCGCGATGATCACATTGCTCGCTTCTACGACCTGGACGTTACCGTCCTTGTCCGTCACCTCAACCTTGGTACCGGCGAGCAGCTTGCCGGTGCCCTGCAGGGTGGTAACGCCATTGTGCTTAAACAGGCCGGCCACACCGCCGGTCAGCTGGCCGACGATCTTTTCCTTACGCGCCAGCATGGCGGGCACATCGATCGCCGTTTCACCCACGGAAATGCCGTGCAGGCCAAAGTCAGCTTTTGCTTCGTGGAACTTGTGGCTGGAGTCCAGCAGTGCCTTGGAGGGAATACAGCCGACGTTCAGGCAGGTTCCGCCCAGCTTGATCTTGCCTTTGTCATCGAGCCACTGCTCGACACAGGCGGTGGACATCCCCAGTTGCGCCGCCTTGATTGCAGCCACATAGCCTGCGGGGCCCGCGCCAATTACCACTACATCGAATTTCTCAGACATTTGTTTTCTCGTATCAAGTCCAGGTCAGGCCCCGCCGCGGCGGGGCCATTTAATCATTAGAATTACAGTTGCAGCAGGATACGCGCAGGATCTTCAATCAAATCCTTGATCGCCACCAGGAACTGTACCGCTGTCTTGCCGTCGATCAGACGATGATCGTAAGACAGTGCCAGATACATCATGGGCAGAATCACCACTTCGCCATTAACTGCCATGGGGCGCTCCTGGATCTTGTGCATACCGAGAATGCCGGTCTGCGGCGGATTGAGAATAGGCGTCGACATCAATGAGCCGAACACGCCACCGTTGGTCACGGTGAAGGTGCCACCGGTCATATCTTCAATCGTCAGCTTGTTGTCGCGTGCGCGCAGTCCAAGATCCTTGACGGCTGCTTCCACGTCAGCCACGCTCATAAAGTCAGCGTCTCGCAGCACCGGTACCACCAGGCCACCCTCGGTGGATACCGCTACACCGATATCCTGGTAGCCGTGATAAACAATGTCGTTACCGTCAATCGACGCATTGACCTCGGGGAATCGCTTCAGCGCCTCACAGGCGGCCTTCACAAACATGCCCATAAAGCCAAGGCGCGTACCGTTATGGGTCTTTTCGAACTGCTCCTTGTACTTGCTGCGCAGAGCCATCATCGGCGCCATGTTCACCTCGTTAAAGGTGGTCAGCATCGCGGTTTCCTGAGTGGCATTGAGCAGGCGCTCGGCAATCTTGGCGCGCATGCGGGTCATCGGCACGCGCTTCTCGATCCGCTCGCCTGTGGGCGCAACAGGCGTGGCGGGNACTGCGGCAGGCGCAGGAGCAGCGGCCGGGGCAGGCGCACTGGCAGCAGCGGCATCGCCACTTTTTATGTACATGAGAATATCTTCTTTAGTAATACGGCCGTTCTTGCCGGTACCAGTTATGCGGGAGATATCGAGCTTATGCTCTTCAACCAGCTGCCTCGCAGCCGGGCCCAGCAGCGCAGCGAGGTCTTCGACAGCTTCCGCCGGCGCGGCAGCTTCGGCAGGTGCGTCGCTCGCGGCGGCCGCAGGCGCGGACGCAGCAGCACCCTGCTCCAGGCTCGCCAGCAATTGCTCAGACTCGATGGTATCGCCTTCCTGAGCGTGGATCTTGGTAATAACACCGTCCTCCGGTGCTACCACCTCCATGACTACCTTGTCTGTCTCGATCTCGACAATCAGCTCGTCGCGAGAAACAGCCTCACCCTCCTGCTTGTGCCAGGCGGCTACTTCGCCGTCTGCTACGGATTCGGGAAAGGCCGGTGCCTTGATTTCAATCGCCATCTCTTTTCCTTCGCGCTTAGTGTTCCCAGGGCGTCTCGGGCGCCAGGGCTTTGTTGATAAATGCTTCCAATTGTTCCAGGTGCAGGGCCATGTAACCCGCCGCCGGTGACGCTGAACTGTCGCGACCGACGTAGTGCAGGTACACGTCTTGCTTGTGCTTGAACATGGCTCGGCGCATGTGGTGCTGGCTGGAGTACCAGGCACCCTGGTTCATGGGCTCTTCCTGACACCAGACCGCGTCCTTGATGTTCGGGTACTGCGCCAGTACTTCTACGAGGTCCTGCTCAGGGAACGGGTACAGTTGCTCAATGCGGATGATCGCAATATTGTCGATTTCGCGCTCGCGACGCGCTGCGCGCAGGTCGTAATAAACCTTGCCGCTGCACATAATCACGCGCTCTACCTTGGATTTGTCCAGATCATCGGTCTCGTCCAGCACGTTATGGAAGTAGCCCTCGGCCAGATCTTCCAGGGTGGAGATCGCTTCCTTGTGCCGCAGGAGGCTCTTCGGCGACATGACGATGAGCGGCTTGCGCAGCGGGCGGATGGCCTGGCGGCGCAGCATATGGAATACCTGGGCTGGCGTACTGGGCACACACACCTGAATATTGTGTTCCGCACACAGCTGCAGGAATCGCTCAAGACGCGCCGACGAATGCTCGGGGCCCTGCCCCTCATAGCCGTGAGGCAGCAGCATGGTCAGGCCGCACAGGCGCTGCCATTTATGTTCGCCAGAGGTAATGAACTGGTCAATTACTACCTGGGCGCCGTTGGCGAAGTCACCAAACTGCGCCTCCCAAATGACCAGGCCCTTGGGCATGGTGGTGGCATAGCCATATTCNAAAGCCAGCACCGCCTCTTCAGACAGCAGTGAATCGTGAATCACAAAAGGCGCCTGGGATTCATCGATATGCTGCAGCGGCACGTGGCAGCTTTCATCCTTCTGATTGTGCAGTACTGCGTGGCGGTGCGAGAACGTGCCGCGCCCCACATCCTGGCCCGTCAAGCGAACCGGATAGCCGTCCTCGAGCAGCGTTGCATAGGCCATGGTTTCCGCAAAACCCCAGTTAACAGGCGCTGCGCCGGCGGCCATCTTGCGCCGGTCTTCAATAATCTTGTTGACGGTGCGCTGTAGCGGAAAATTCTCCGGCGCTGCGTTGATCTCCTGACCCAGGGTCTGCAGCCGCTGCATATCCACTGTAGTATCTGCCTCATCGGTCCAGGTGTGGCCGATATAGGGCGACCAGTCGACAAACAGGGTCTTGTTAGGCTCTGACACCAGGCTACTGACCAGCGGCTCGCCCCGGTCGAGTGAATCGCGGAAGCCGTTGACGAGATAATCGTCTTCTTCCTTGCTCAAAACACCCTGGCCAATCAACTTGGCGGCATACAGGTCGCGAGTGGTCTTGTGCTTGCGAATGGTCTGGTACATGAGCGGCTGGGTCACCGAGGGCTCATCCGCTTCGTTGTGACCGCGACGGCGGTAACAGATAAGATCGATGACCACGTCCTTCTGGAACTCGGTGCGATAATCCACCGCCATCTGGGTGACAAACAGCACCGCCTCGGGGTCGTCCGCGTTAACGTGGAAAATCGGCGCCTGAACCATCTTCGCTACGTCGGTGCAGTACTCAGTAGAGCGTGCATCTTCGCGACGGTTGGTGGTAAAGCCCACCTGGTTATTCAGTACGATATGAATCGTGCCACCGGTCTTGTAAGCGCGGGTCTGGGACATCTGGAAGGTTTCCATGACCACACCCTGGCCGGCGAATGCAGCGTCGCCGTGAATCACAATCGGCACGACCTTGTCGCCGTCGGTATCGTTGCGACGCTCCTGGCGTGCTCGCACACTGCCCTCCACTACCGGAGATACAATCTCCAGGTGTGAGGGGTTAAAGGCCAGGGCCAGGTGCACCTCGCCGCCAGAGGTCATCACGTTGGAGGAGAAACCCTGGTGGTACTTCACGTCGCCAGAGCTCTCGTACTCGGCTTTACCTTCGAATTCGTCAAACAGGTCTGCCGGGTTCTTACCGAAGGTGTTTACGAGTACATTCAGGCGCCCGCGGTGGGCCATGCCGATCACAATTTCCTGCACACCGTAGCTGCCGGAGCGCTGGATCATCTCGGCCAGCATGGGAATCAGGCTCTCGCCGCCTTCTAGGCCAAAGCGCTTGGTGCCGGGATATTTCGACCCCAGTGACTTCTCCAGGCCCTCTGCCTTGATCAGGCGACGCAGCAGCGTGAGCTGAACCTCGGCGCCAAAATCAGGCGCGCTGCGCACTGACTCCATGCGGGTCATAATCCAGTGGCGCTCATCGGTGTTAACGATGTGCATAAACTCAGCCCCGATGGACTTACAGTAGGTGCGTTCAAGGGCATCGTGGATTTCACCGAGGGTGGCATCCGCTTTGCCGATGTGCAGGCTGCCGGTCTGGAAGACCGTATCGAAGTCGGCTTCAGACAGCTCGTGGAAGGACAGCTCGAGGTCGCGCACATGTTCGCGTTCCGCAATACCCAGTGGGTCGAGGTCCGCCTTCTGGTGACCGCGCTGACGGTAGGCGGAAATCAGCTGCACCACGCGAACCTGCTTGCGCTCGTATTCGGTGGCCTGGGAATCGTGCTGCACGGTGGCTTCGGTGCGTACACGCATCTTGCTGATCTGGGCAAAACGATCGCGCACGACTGAGTGGGGTATGTCCTCAATCTGGGTGTGATCGGATTCCACCCGGGGCAACTTGTCAAAATATTCGCGCCACTGTTCAGGCACGCCGTTCGGGTCCTTGAGATAGGACTCGTAAAGGTCTTCTACATAGGTGGCATTGCCACCAGCAATATGAGAACTCCGCCATAGGAGTTCCATTGAGCTCTCTTGCATTTCAGCCCTTCCGGAGAGGAGGTTAATGCCCGTCATTGGGCAGATATATCCAGAGTTTAGCAGTGACTGACCAAGGTCGCCGATAAGACCCAAGGTCCAGCCCCATAAAAAAATGTGCCGCTGCATCGGCAGCGGCACACTAAAACACAAATAGCTCTCTATTACAGTGACTTATGCCACAAAGGCGGTCACTGATTGGCGCGATATCAGGATGCGCGGTTGCGAGAGAGCAGCATATGTTTGATATGCCCGATGGCGCGGGTCGGGTTCAGACCCTTGGGACACACGTTTACACAGTTCTGAATGCCGTGGCAGCGGAATACACTGAACGGATCGTCCAGGTTGGCCAAGCGATCACGGGTAGCGGTATCGCGGCTGTCCGCCAGGAAACGATAAGCCTGCAGCAGGCCGGAGGGGCCCACAAACTTGTCGGGGTTCCACCAGAATGAGGGGCAGGAGGTAGAACAACAGGCGCACAGAATACACTCGTACAGACCGTCGAGCTTCTCGCGCTCTTCGGGTGATTGCAGGCGCTCAATACCAGGTGCTTCAGTTTCATTCAGCAGGTAGGGCTGAACCTTTTCGTACTGGCTGTAGAACAGCGTCATATCGACCACCAGGTCGCGAACCACCGGCAGGCCGGGCAGCGGGCGAATAACAAGTTTGTTGTTCTTCACAGTCTCAGATAGCGGCGTAATGCACGCCAACCCATTCTTGCCGTTCATGTTAAGGCCGTCAGAGCCACAAACACCTTCACGACAGGAGCGGCGGTAGGCAACCGACGTGTCCTGGGACTTAATCAGTTCCAGTACGTCGAGCACCATCAGGTCTTTACCACCGGTCTCTACCAGGAACTCCTCCATTTTTGGCTCTGAGTCGGCTTCAGGGTTATAGCGGTAGATACTTACATTCAACATCGATCAAAACTCCTAGTAAGTCCGTGCCTTGGGCGGGAATGCTTCAACGGTCTCGGGTTCAAAGTTCACATCACGCTTACCCACACGCTTATCGCCGGGGTAGTACATGGAGTGACACAGCCAGTTCTCATCATCGCGCTCCTGGAAGTCGTCGCGAGCATGCGCTCCGCGGCTCTCCTTGCGCCCCTCAGCAGTAATCGCGGTCGCTTCTGCCACTTCAAACAGGTTGTGCAGCTCCAGGGCTTCGATGCGGGCCGTGTTATAGGCCTGACTCTTGTCCTCGAGGTGAATATTTTCGATGCGGCCGCGCAGGTCAGCCAGCTTCTCAATGCCTTCAGCCATGAATTCACCGTTGCGGAACACGCCGAAGTGGTTCTGCATGGTGCTTTGCAATTCTTTGCGAAGGTCGGCGACCTTCTCGCCACCGGTGGAATTGTTCAGCTTATCGAGGCGGGACATGGCCTGCTCAATATCGGTCTCGGAGGCGTCGCTCATCTCAATGCCGTCTTTGAGGGCATTCTCGATAAACAGGCCAGAGGCGCGGCCGAACACCACTAGGTCTAGCAGCGAGTTGCCGCCAAGACGGTTGGCACCGTGCACTGATACACAGGCCACTTCGCCACAGGCGTAAAGGCCCGGAATGATCACGTCGTTGCCGTTGGCGTCTTGGGTCAGGGCCTGGCCGTGAACATTGGTCGGGATACCGCCCATCATATAGTGACAGGTAGGTACCACGGGTACGGGTTCTTTCACCGGGTCTGCGTGGGCAAAGGTGCGCGACAACTCACAGATACCGGGCAGACGCGACTCAAGCACCTCTTCGCCGAGGTGATCGAGCTTTAGGAACACGTGATCACCCTCGGGCCCACAACCGCGGCCTTCAATAATTTCCATGACCATGGAGCGGGCCACCACATCGCGGCCGGCCAGGTCTTTGGCATTCGGGGCATAACGCTCCATAAAGCGCTCGCCATCTTTATTCACCAGATAGCCACCTTCACCGCGACAGCCTTCGGTGACCAATACACCCGCGCCGGCAATGCCGGTGGGGTGGAACTGCCACATTTCGATATCCTGCACGGGGTAACCGGCGCGCAGGGCCATACCAATACCGTCACCAGTATTAATGTGGGCGTTAGTGGTAGAGGCATAGATACGCCCGGCACCACCGGTAGCAAAGACGGTCGCCTTGGATTTTACGTAGACGGTTTCGCCGGTTTCCATGCAGATAGCGATGACACCCACTACCGCGCCGTCCTGGTTCTTCACCAGATCGGTGGCGTACCACTCGTTGAAGAACACGGTATTGTTCTTCATGTTGCCCTGGTAAAGGGTGTGCAACAGCGCGTGACCGGTGCGGTCGGCCGCAGCACAGGTGCGGGCAGCCTGACCGCCCTCACCGAAATTCTTTGACTGGCCACCGAAAGGACGCTGGTAGATACGGCCTTCCTCGGTGCGTGAGAACGGCAGGCCCATGTGCTCAAGCTCAAAAATGGCCTCGGGTCCGACGGAGCACATATACTCAATGGCGTCCTGGTCACCGATATAGTCTGAGCCCTTGACAGTGTCATACATATGCCAGCGCCAATCGTCATTGGGGTCAGACGAGGCGATGGAACAGGTAATGCCGCCCTGGGCGGACACCGTGTGAGAGCGCGTGGGAAATACTTTGGAGATCACCGCAGTCTTGTAACCAGACTGGGCAAGTTGCAGAGCAGCGCGCATACCAGCGCCGCCGCCGCCGACGATAACGCCGTCAAAAGAGATTGTGCGAATTCCGGACATAGTGTTTAACCCTTGAGGATCTGGGTCCCCTGAACGGGGTGAGCAGCGCCATAGACGCGAAGTAAAAAGGACGGTTGCGCGGAGGAGATAGCAATCCGCTGGTTACCGGTGTCCAGACTAACAGGACGATTGTCTTTCACATTGAATACCATTGTTGCGCCACAAGACGATTAATGTGTACGGCGTGAAGCCAGCTTTGGACGCCCACCCAGACAGTCAGCAAGCCCAAAACGCGCGAAATTATATGGACTTAGGGCGCCAATTACAAACCCGTCGCCCCCCGTGGGGCAATTTCACGATTTGCGCCTATCTGCGTCGATCATCGAAAAACCCGTTTGCCGATTTTACGCCCAAACTGCGCACACGATAGGCGACATTAGTCCTTGATTGATTGACAAAAAGTGCTGAATCACTATAGTGGGCCACCCTACTGATATCTCAATGCAGGACTTCCTTATGAGCGACAAAAAAGCCACCCTCACGATCGATGGAATGGATGAGGCAGTCGAGTTGCCCATCTACTCCGGAACCATCGGTCCGGACGTTGTGGACGTTGGCAGCCTCACTGGCAAAGGCATGTTCACCTACGATCCTGGCTTCGTTTCAACCGCTTCCTGTGAATCCCAGATCACCTACATCGACGGTGGTAAGGGCGTTCTGCTGCACCGCGGCTACCCCATCGAGCAGCTGGCCGAGCACTCAGACTACCTCGAGACCTGCTACCTGCTGCTGTACGGAGAGCTCCCCACGAAAGAACAGAAGGAACAGTTTGTCAACACTGTCACCAACCACACCATGGTGCACGAGCAGCTGGCTCACTTCTTCAACGGCTTCCGTCGCGACTCCCACCCCATGGCCATTATGTGTGGTGTTGTCGGCGCCCTGTCCGCCTTTTATCACGACTCACTTGACATTTCCGATGAGCAGCACCGTCAAGTAGCGGCGTTCCGCCTGATCGCCAAGATGCCTACCCTGGCCGCCATGAGCTACAAGTTCTCCATCGGCCAGCCCTTCATGTACCCCGATAACAGCATGGGTTATGCAGAGAACTTCCTGCACATGATGTTTGGCGTACCCTGTGAAAAGAGCAACATCAGCCCGGTACTGGCCGATGCCATGGACAAGATTTTCCTGCTCCACGCCGACCATGAACAGAACGCGTCCACCTCCACTGTACGCCTGGCCGGCTCCTCTGGCGCCAACCCCTTCGCCTGTATTGCTGCAGGTATTGCTGCGCTGTGGGGCCCCTCGCACGGCGGCGCCAACGAAGCGGTACTGGATATGCTGCAGGAAATCGGCGATGTCTCGCGCATCGACGAATTCGTAGCTCGCGCCAAAGACAAGAGTGATCCGTTCCGCCTGATGGGCTTTGGCCACCGCGTATACAAGAATTTCGACCCGCGTGCCAAGGTAATGAAGAAAGCCGCCGACGAAGTGCTTGCGGAACTGGGCCTGGAAAACGATCCGCTGCTGGCTATCGCCAAGCGCCTGGAAGAAATCGCCCTGGAAGACGAGTACTTCATTGAGAAGAAGCTCTACCCCAACGTCGACTTCTATTCTGGCATCATCCTCAAGGCGATAGGCATTCCCACCAGCATGTTCACCGTGATCTTTGCCGTCGGCCGCACCATTGGCTGGATTGCCCACTGGCACGAGATGATCAGCGGCAGCTACCGCATCGGTCGCCCCCGCCAGCTGTACACCGGCCACGACAAGCGCGACTTCGTACCCCTCGAGGACCGCTAAGGCATGTGGGGGCGAGCGCGACAGCAAATCGCACCCACAATTACCAAACAAGAAAGCCGCACTGCGGCTTTTTTTGTGAGTAGAATATGCAATCAATAATTTTTGGACCTGAAGCATGACCGATATTGTCATCAGCGGCACCGGCCTCTACACCCCGCAAGAATCCATTAGCAATGACGAACTCGTTGCTTCCTTTAATGCCTATGTTGAGGCGAATAACGCCGCCAACGCCGCTGCCATTGAAGCCGGCGAACTGGCGCCTCTGCAGCCCTCCTCGGCAGAATTCATCCACAAGGCGTCCGGCATCAAGTCGCGCTATGTAATGAACAAATCCGGCATCCTGGACCCCCAACGCATGGTGCCTTCGCTGCCTGAGCGCCCGGACGATGCACCGTCCATACAGTGCGAAATGGCTATCGCAGCGGCTCGTGAAGCCATGGAACAGGCCGGCAAAACCGCTGCTGATATCGACGCTGTCATCGTCGCCGCTTCGAACATGCAGCGCCCCTACCCCGCCATGGCGGTCGAAATCCAGGATGCCCTGGGCATCACCGGCTTCGGCTTTGACATGAACGTAGCCTGCTCCTCAGCCACCTTCGGCATCCAGCAGGCCCGGGACATGGTCGCCGCGGGCAGCGCCGGTTGCGTGCTAATGCTGAATCCGGAGATCTGCAGTGGACACCTGAATTTCCGCGATCGCGATTCCCATTTCATTTTCGGTGATGTGTGCACGGCGGTGATTGTTGAACGGGCCGAACAGGCCAGCAGCGCCCACCAGTACCTGATCGTCGACAGCGTCCTGCAGACCATTTACTCCAACAATATCCGCAACAACTTTGGCTTTCTCAATCGCGGCGACGAATCCGGCATCAACCAGGCCGACAAGCTGTTCGTGCAGGAGGGACGCAAAGTATTCAAAGAAGTGTGCCCAGCCGTTGCCAAGCAGATCAGCACCCAGCTCGACGCTCTGGGCATCCCCGCTGACCAGCTCAAGCGCATGTGGCTACATCAGGCCAACCTGAGCATGAACCAACTGATTTCCAAGCGCGTGCTGGGCCGCGAGGCGAGTCCTGAGGAGGCGCCGACGATTCTGGACGAATACGCCAATACCAGCTCAGCGGGCTCCGTTATCGCCTTTCACAAGCATCGCAGTGACTTTGCCGCTGGTGAGCTTGGCGTGCTGTGTTCCTTTGGGGCCGGCTACTCAATCGGCAGCGTAGTGCTGAAGAAGGTGTAGGCACCTCACCCCCCAAAAAAAGCCCCATGTCCGGGGCTTTTTTTGGCCTGCGAAAAGGTAGTGGCTACATGGCCAGAATCTCTGTCAGTGCGGCAAAGAGCTCGTCCATTTCTTCGTCCGTGCCGATACTAATGCGCAGAAACTGGTCGATTCGCGGCTTACTGAAATAGCGCACGATAATGCCCCGCTGGCGTAAGGCGGCAACGATCTGCGCCGCGTCGTGCCCCGGATGGCGGGCAAATACGAAATTGGCCGCCGAAGGCAGTACTGCAAATCCCAGATCGCGCAACACCTTATCGGTGCGCTCCCTGGTCGCCACAACCTTGTCACAACACTGCCTGAACCACGCCTCATCAGCCAGCGACGCCAGTGTCGCGCGCTGGGCAACTACATCGATGGGGTAGGAGTTAAATGAGTCCTTCACCCGCACCAAGCCCTCAATAAGCGGCGCCTGTCCAAACGCAGCGCCTACCCGCATGCCCGCCAGGGAACGCGACTTTGACACCGTCTGAATCACCAGCAGGTTGTCATGTTCGGCAATCAGTGCCGTGGCAGATTCGCCGCCAAAGTCGATATAAGCCTCATCAATGACCACAACCGACTCCGGGTGTGCGCCAAGCAGCCGTACAATGTCCTCTCGCGGCAACAGCACACCGGTGGGAGCATTGGGATTGGGAATGAGAATCCCGCTATTAGGCGCGCTATAGGCGTCTACGTCGATAGTGAAATCGTCGCACAGCGGCACCGGCTGATAGTTCACCTGATACAGTTCACTCCATACAGGGTAGAAGCTGTAACTGATATCGGGAAATAACAGCGGCTTGTCGTGCTTCAGCAGCGCCTGAAACGTGTGAGCAAGCACCTCATCTGAGCCGTTACCCAGGAACACCTGTTCCGGGGTAAGCCCCTCACGCTCGGCGAAAGCCGCTTTGAGCGCGCTGGAATCGGGATCCGGGTAGCGCTTCAATTCCGACGCAGAGGTGCCAGCAATCGCCTCCAGCACCGCCGGTGACGGGCCATAGGGATTCTCATTGGTATTCAGTTTAACCAGGCGCTCTGCTTTAGGCTGCTCCCCGGGCACATACGGGGTCAACTGGCTGGCGAGGTCACTCCAAAAACGGCTCATATAAAATCTGACTCTCCAAACAAATCACAGGCAGTGTAACCGAGCTGCGCAGAGGTGTCGCCAATATCGCCGCCTGATATCGAGCAGCGCAGGCGCGATCGCGACAGTGCCGTTCAGGTCAATAACAGGACAGACGGCGCAGGCATAAAAAAAGCCCGGCTCAAAGAGCCGGGCTTTTGGTGTTGGCATCCCGTAGGGGGTTCGAACCCCTGTTACCGCCGTGAAAGGGCGGGGTCCTAGACCACTAGACGAACGGGACGTTGTACTGGCCTCGACCAGACGACGCGCATTATAAGGAACAGGCCGGGCATTGCAACACCCTGAGGGCGAATTCGACATAAAAAGTTCACACTGATTATTCCTTGTTCAGTTTCGCTGCATCTCTGTCATACAGGCATAAAAAAGGGCGCCGAAGCGCCCTCTCCTACTCGCCAGGCCTAGTACTTGAACTTGGCGTCGATCATCAGGCGATCGTAGTCGCGCACATCACACTTCAGGCTGTCGGTGCACTTCTCACCGTCGAAGTAAGTGAAGCCCAGCACCCACTTGTCGACAATGGTATAGGCGCCGCTAAACTTATGACCCTTGCCATCGGTACCGCCACCCATGAAGTCCGAGTCTGTCAACAGACCCACAGTCGCGTCCGCTTCCAGGTCCTGGTACTGGTATTGGAGTTGCCAGGTACCCTGAGCCTTGGCCTTGCCAAGCTTGGCGCCGACGATGTAACCCGTATCGAAATCATCTGCGTCCCGGTTCTGCACGACATCACCGTACACAGACAGTGGCATGTCGCCGATGTTAAAGCTGGCGTCCGCACCTACGAAAACCAACTCGTAATTGTAGAGATAGTTACCCATCTCGTCGGCGGAGTTACCGAACAGCGCGTCATCGTAGAACGCCGGGAGCCCCTTGATCGGGAAATCCAGATAACCTGCGGCTACTGTCACAGGACCAAACTCGCTGCCGATCTGGGCACCCCAGAACGACTCGTCCAGGCCGTTGCGGGTATCACTCTCCAGGTGAGAGTAGGATGCGTTTGCAAAGAAGTGCTTGCCCTCGTAGCCGGCAAACAGACCTTCAGGACGGTAATCACCATCCCAGATCAATCCACTCTTGGCGGGGTTGTAGAACGGGTTGCTGACCTTACCGCCAGACAGCCAGAATTCGTTAGGCTGATAGCGGAAGTAGGCTTTGTCCAGGCGCACGTCCTTGGTGGAACCGCCGCCGCCCAGGGTCTGGTTAGTGGACACAGGGTCGTCGCCACCTGTCGCAATACCCAGGCCAATGGTAATGGCATCGCTCACGTTGGCGCCAAGTTCGGCGCGCGCGCGAATACGGCTGCGCTGGCGGTCGTTGCCACCATCGTCAATGTCTTCGTAGCGGTAGCGGAAATCGCCCTTCCAGAAGAGCTTCTCGGCCCAGGCGCTGGACTCGTTCTGCGCCTTGAGGCTGGCTATGTCCGATTGCAGAACTGAGAGATCTTCCTCGGGGACCGTCGCGCCGGATTTCAGCGCTGCGTTCTCTGCTTCCAGAGCCTCTACTCGGGCAGCCATCGCGGCAAACTGGGCCTTGAACTGCTCCCACTCAGCCTCCGGAATAGCAGCCTGGGCACTGATGCTTGCACCACTTGCGAGCACACCAGCCACTGCAACACTTAACAATTTGTTCATATTTCCTAGCCTCGAATTTGGCCACCAAATGGCCGTTTTGTCGTGTTCGGGCGCAGAATACGAAGTTAATGTGACAGTTGTGTTACAGGAGACGGAGAATTACGCGGAAAAAAAGGCACTATTGCCACAATCGAACTGCGATTGTGGCAGCTTTATGACAGGGGTGTAGATTCAGGCGATCCAGCCCACCCAAAGGTAGCTGACCAGCAACAGACCGCAGGCCTCTGCCAACAGCAACGGGAGCCCTACCCTGGGCGGTTTACGCAGTTCATTTTTTGCCGCACGCAAGTTCACACACACCCTCCACTCAATCGACATCATTTGTATATACATATAATAGACAATAAATGAGCCGTGGCCAAGCCGGAAGGCTGTGCTAAAGTACCGCTTCTTTGTCGCATTTAAGCTTTTCTCGAATGTCAAAAACCAAGATTCTCAACGTCCGTATCGACCCCGATTTGAAGAAAAAGGCGAAAAAGCTCGCCGAAGCCGACGGCCGTTCACTGTCCAACTGGGTGACAAAGCTGATTAAGGACACCGTCAAAGCCGCTGAGAAGCAGGGGCAGTTCGACGACAAGGATGAGGAGGCTTAATCCAGCGGTGAAAAGGCGCCCCTGACAGGGTTGCCTACGCTTGCAAGTAACGACGGCCGCCGTAGCAGGCAGCCATCGCTTATCAGATTAACCGAAGCGTCCGGTAATATAGTTCTCGGTCAAGGTGTGTTTCGGCATCGTGAACACCTCTTTGGTATCCCCTACTTCGATCAATTTGCCCAGATGGAAATACGCCGTGCGATCGGATACCCGGGCAGCCTGCTGCATGGAGTGGGTCACAATGGCAATGGTGTAGCGGGCCTTAAGCTCATCGATCAACTCTTCAATGCGCGCGGTGGCAATCGGATCCAGCGCCGAACAGGGTTCGTCCATGAGGATGACCTCGGGGCTAACGGCAATGGCCCTGGCAATACACAGACGCTGCTGCTGACCACCCGACAGACCCGTACCCGGCTTGTCCAACACGTCTTTTACTTCCGACCAGAGGCTTGCACGCTTTAGGCTCTTCTCGACAATCTCATCAAGCTCAGCTTTGCTGTGGGCCAGGCCGTGGATACGCGGCCCATAGGCGACGTTCTCATAGATCGATTTGGGGAACGGGTTAGGCTTCTGGAACACCATACCGACCCGGGCGCGCAGCAAAACGGTGTCCTGGCTGGCACCGTAAATATCTTCCCCGTCCAGAGAGAAATCCCCCTCCACCCGACAAATGGGAATGATGTCATTCATCCGGTTGAGTGTGCGCAGAAAAGTCGACTTGCCACAGCCAGAGGGGCCGATCATGGCGATCACCTCGTTCTCGGCAATATCCAGCGACACATCCATAATCGCGTGCTTGTCGCCGTAATAGACATTGACATTGCGCGCTGACATTTTGGCGTTCTCGACAAACGGCTCGCCGACTGTTTCGTAGCCGCTGACATCGCTGTGCTGGTGAATATCCAACGCCGGCGTGTCGCTGCCGGCCGCTTCAGGAATTGCAGTCATTTTCGCAGACTCTTCCATGTTTAATGCTCTTTCTATTTCAGTTCGAAGCGCTTGCGAAGGTAAATAGCCAGCGCGTTCATAATAATCAGGAAGCCCATCAGCACCATAATGGCGGCTGATGTCTTTTCAGTGAAACCTCGCTCCGGGCTGTCAGCCCACAGGAAGATCTGCACCGGTAATACCGTTGCGGGATCGGTGACCCCACCGGGCACATCCATAATAAACGCCACCATGCCAATCATCAGCAGGGGCGCTGACTCGCCCAGTGCCTGCGCCATACCGATAATCGAACCTGTCAGAATGCCGGGCATAGCCACGGGCAGGACATGGTGAAACACGGTTTGCAGCTTTGAGGCACCCACACCCATGGCGGCTTCACGAATGGATGGCGACACGGCCTGAATAGCGGCCCTGGAGGTAATGATAATGGTCGGCAGCGTCATCAGCGACAATACGATACCACCTACCAGCGGCGCCGAGCGCGGCAGCTCAAAAAAGTTGATAAATACCGCCAGGCCCAACAGACCAAAGACAATCGAGGGCACGGCCGCGAGATTATTGATATTAATCTCGATTAAGTCGGTAATACGATTCTTGGGGGCGAACTCCTCAAGGTATACCGCGGCAAATACACCAATTGGAAACGCGAGCACAAAGGTCACTATCAAGGTAAAGAAAGAGCCGTGCAGAGCGGCGCGAATACCGGCGAGTTCAGGCTCGCGCGAATCACCTTCGGTGAAGAACAGCACGTTAAAGCGGGTTTGCGTCCGATCCTCGCTATCGAGCCGATCGAGCCAGTCCATTTGCAGGTTCTTAACACGCCGCTCATCCTCGGGCTGATCCCGGGTCACCTGCCCTTTCAGATAACTGGCCGCTTCCGAGTGTGCCAGCAGCCATACATCCTTAGTCTGGCCCAGCAGGCTGGGATCGGTCATCACCATATCCTGCAACTGATACTCCGCGCCGAGGCTGAGCAAGCGATAGAGCTGGCGTTTGTCCTTGCGCCCGGTGACATCGGGAAACAAATCGCGCATCGAGGCCTTCGCTAGACCAGCATAGTCCCCTGCCCTGAGCTGCTTGGCATCAGACTCCGGTGTTACCCCAATCCTGTCGGCATCAAAATGGACTGGCACCAACAGATATTTCTGGGTGAATGCGGGCGTGCCTTTGCTGACGATATCGAACAACAAAATAAACAGAAATACGAAACCAAGCATTACCGCCAAGCGGCCGTACCACTGAAAGCGCTTTTCGCGGGCGTAGCGTTTCTTCAGTGACGCCTGTATCAGCTCGGTGTTTTTGAAGCTTCGCTTACTCATATTGCTCTCGGTAACGGCGCACGACATACAGCGCGATAATGTTCAGTAACAGGGTGACGAAGAACAGCACCAGACCCAGCGCAAATGCCGCGAGCGTCTTCGGGCTGTCGAACTCCTGGTCACCGACCAGCAGAGTGACGATCTGTACGGTAATGGTTGTCACGGCCTCCAGTGGATTGGCCGTCAGCTTTGCGGACAAGCCCGCCGCCATTACTACAATCATGGTCTCGCCAATGGCACGCGATACGGCAAGCAGAATACCGCCCACAATACCGGGCAAGGCCGCAGGGAGAAGCACCTTGCGGATGGTTTCACTCATCGTGGCGCCCATACCCAGCGAAGCCTCTCGCATACTGTCCGGCACCGCGTTGATAATATCGTCAGACAGCGACATCACGAACGGGATAATCATAATGCCCATCACCAGGCCGGCCGCGAGCGCACTCTCCGAGGCTACGGTCAGGCCGAGACTCTCACCGAGATTGCGAATAAACGGCGCCACGGTCAGGGCGGCAAAGAATCCGTAAACGACCGTGGGAACACCCGCGAGAATTTCCAGCACTGGCTTGGTCACAGCGCGAAAGCGGCGTGTCGAGTATTCAGACAGGTAAATGGCAGACATAAGCCCTACCGGCACCGCGATCAGCATAGCCACTGCAGAGATTAACAACGTGCCCACCAGCAGCGGTACGAAGCCGAAAGATCCCGACGCTCCGACCTGATCTAGACGAATAGCCATCTGCGGGCTCCACTTCAAGCCAAACAGAAATTCCTGAACAGGAATCGTCTGGAAAAAGCGCAGCGCTTCGAACAATACCGACAGCACGATGCCCAGTGTGGTCAGAACCGCGATCGAGGAACAGCCAAACAGAATCCAGGTAAACGTTGACTCTACCGAGTTTCTTGCGCGCAATACCGGACGGATCCGAAGCACCGTGAGCGCGCCACCCAGCACCGCAACAACCACCACTAGCAACAACTTCAGCTTGCCACTGCTCACCAGCAGCTCGTTGTAAAAGTCTGCCGCGGCAACTTGTGTCGGCTCAAGCATACTTGCATCGCCACCACTGACAGCAAAGCTGACGATCTGGTTGTAATAAAGACCGATTTCATTCTCGCTTAGCGCGCGAATTTCTGCAGGGAACTCTGCAACGATCAGGCCGCGAATAGCCGAGCCCTCCAGCGCCACCCAGAAAATCAACACCAGCATGGCCGGCAGCCCAGCCCACAATGCGGTCATATATCCATAGTGCTTGGGAAGCGAGTGCAGGCTTTGCATACCCCCCGCGGCGGTAGCAACGATTCGGGAGCGCTGCCGTCCTACCAGAAAGCTGACAAGGCACAGCGCTACCAGGGTGATAAAAACGGTCGATGTGGGCATTACGGGCCTTTCAAAAATAACGTGCGCCGCTCAAGGGCGGCGCACTAGTTTACAGCATGTGTAACGGATTTCCTCGTTACATCTTCAGCAATTTCAGACTCGCAACGTCCTTTTGAGCCTGGGCCAATTCCTCATCACCCAGGGGGATCAGGCCGCGCTCAGGAAGGTAGCCGTCTTCGCCCATCGCTTTGTTGGAAGCGAACTCAGCAGCGTACTCCTGAATACCTGGAATCTTACCTACGTGGGCAGCTTTGACATAGAAGTACAGGGGGCGAGACACCGGATAGTCGCCATCCGCGATGGTGTCGAAGGAAGGTGCTACGCCATCGATCAGCGAGCCCTGAACCTTGTCTCCGTTCTCATCCAGGAAACTGAAGCCGAAGATGCCCAAGGCATTGGGATTGGCTTCCAGCTTCTGCACGATCAGGTTGTCGTTCTCTCCAGCTTCGATGTAGGCACCATCTTCACGCACCGCGTAGGCCACTGTCTTGAAGATGTCCTTACCCTTGGGTGCTTTGCCTTTCTTCTCAAGATAGGAATCGTAAACACCGGCAGGAATGCCCAACGATGCCATGGCTGCCCTGAGGGCTACCGCATCGTCAGCACCCATGCCACGCAGGGTCTTGAGAGCCGGTACTGCCTGAGCACCGCCGCCCAGGGCAAGCTCAGCAAACGCATCACGGGTACCTGATGTGGGGGGCGGACCAAGCACTTCAATCTTGATAGCCGGCAGTGCGGGGTTCACATCCTTCCAGGTGGTATATGGGTTGGGCATCAGCTTGCCGTCGGGGCCGGGAATATCCTTGGCCAGCGCCATGTAGATATCTTTCAGGCTAAGTTCCATCTGATCGGCCTTGCGGCTGTTGGCAATGGCAATGCCATCGTAGCCTACCAGGACTTCCAGAATATCGGTCACGCCGTTCTGCTGGCAATCATCAAACTCGCTCTTCTTGATGCGGCGCGATGCATTGGTAATGTCGGGGGTACCGGCACCGAGGCCCTTACAGAAAAGCTTCAGTCCGCCACCGGAACCTGTCGACTCGATTTTGGGAGTCTTGAAGTCTGTGGAACGACCAAAGCGCTCTGCGACGACGGTGGCGAACGGATAGACCGTGGATGAACCGACGATACTGACGGTATCGCGTCCTTGGGCTTGCACATTTGACACAACCCCGATGGCCGCGGCCAGTGCAATGACACTTGCAATTTGCTTTTTCACTTGCTGAGAACTCCCTGAGTCTTGGCGATATTTCCCCGCCAACTGGCAGGGATTCGGGAGCAGTCTATGGCGAAAATGTTACGGGAATATTACAGTCGTATCCTATTGTTTTATATGGAAAATTAGCGGCAACAAGGGCTACTGGGGCGGGCTTTCATGTCAAATCTCGACCGACTTGTGGGCAAGCTTGTGAGCGTTGTTTTCCCAGTCCTGGCCATCGAACTCGACAATATTCACCTGCGCCGGCATTTCGTCGAGACAATTCAGGTTAACGTCGATGCCATCGGGATTGGAACGCGGCGTATAGAAGGGTTTGATACCGCAAATCTTGCAAAAGGTATGTTGCGCTACGCCACTGTTAAACGTGTATGTGGTGATGTGCTCCTCGCCCGCCAACAGGGTGAAACGCGAGCGGGGGACAATCAGGTGCAGGTAGCCGGACTTGCGGCAAACAGAGCAATTACAGCGCTCAATTTCCACCGCTGCCGGGGTTTCAACCTGAAACCGCACGGCCTGGCAGTGACAGCTACCCTGATAAATCAAATATCGCCAACCTGCTCGATGAAATCTTCCAGGCTGCGATGACGCACATCCTGTCCGCGCACCAGATAGACCACGTGCTCGGCAATATTGGCCGCGTGATCGCCGATGCGCTCCAGACTGCGCAGTGCCCACATTTCGTTGAGAATCGGCCCGATATCGCGCGGATCCTCCATCATAAAGGTCATCAGGGCGCGCATGGCACTGTCGTACTCCTTGTCGACCGCCCGGTCTTCCTTAACCACCTCTACCGCAAGCTCCAGGTCCAGGCGAGCAAAGGCGTCGAGCGATTTGCGCAGCATAGAGGCCACATGACTCCCAATATGGCGAATCTCGACGTAGTTGCTCGGCGAGATGTTTTCCTCTGCGAGGCGAATGGCCTGGCGGGCGATTTTGGCTGCCTCATCACCAATGCGCTCAACGTCGGTATTTACCTTCATAACCGCCACAACCAGGCGCAAATCGCTGGCCGCAGGCTGACGCCGGGCCAGGATAGTGGCGCACTCGTCATCGATGGCCATCTCCATTTCGTTGACCTCGTGATCGCGCTGCACAATGGTCTCGGCCTCACCCGTGTCACGAGAGACCAGCGCCTCTACCGCCTCGCTGAGCTGCTGCTCTACCTTGCCGCCCATTTCCAGCAAGTGATTTTTGATGGCCTCAAGTTCAGTATTGAACTTCTCGGAAATGTGCTGTTTGTAATCGTCCTGCTTAAGCATATCCTGTTCCTCGGGGCTCTAGTCTTGCGAAGGGAATACAAGAGAGAAGGTACTCCCCGACCCCAGTTTGCTATCAATATCCAATTGCGCACCATGCGCTGCGGCCACGTGTTTCACAATGGCCAGGCCGAGACCGGTACCCCCCGTCTCGGAAGAGCGACTATCGTCCACACGATAAAAGCGCTCTGTTAACCGGGCAAAATGACGGGGATCAATACCAATCCCCTGATCGACGATGTCCAGTATCAAATTATTCTCATCCTGGCGCCAACGAGCCGTGACAGGAACACCCTCATCACTGTACTTAAAGGCGTTGAACACCAGATTAGAGACAGCGCTATACAATTCCCGATAATCGCCGGAGACCTTGCCCTGACTCTGTATGTCCAATTGTAGCGGATTGTCCGGATGCGTGTTGCTCACCTCTTCCTTCAACTCCTCCAGCAATGTGGCCACGTCGACAGTCTCTCCCTTGGCCTGGCTCTCGGTGCTCTCAATACGCGACAGCCAGAGCAAATCCTTGAGCAGGTTTTCCATCCGATCTGCCTGCCCGGCCATTTGTTTCATGGCGCGCACATACTGCTGCGGAATGTTGCCAGGGTCAGCGATGAACGTTCCCAGGTAACCGCTTATCACCGTCAGTGGGGTACGCAATTCGTGCGAAACGTTGCCGACAAAGTCGCGCCGCATCTGCTCTGTGCGCACCACATTGGTTACATCCCGGACGAACAACAAGGTATCGCCCTCTGCAAACTGGGTAACCACCAGCTGCAGGTGAAACTTGATAGGCCCGCTGGTCTCAAATACCAGCGGATCGCCATAGTCGCCCTCCGTAAGATACTCGGCAAACTCAGGCTGGCGCACGATATTGGATATGGCCTGGCCAATATCGTCCGGATAGCGCAGCGTCAGCAAGCCCTGGGCAGCATCGTTACACCAGCGCAGCGCTCCCTGACTATCAATAATCACCACGCCATCGCGCATCGCGGCAAATGAATCCAGGAGATAATCCACCGTCGACTGCAGTCGCTCTTCAGTGGCAGTTGCCTTGCGCTGACCCTTGTAGACGCGGGCGACAACCTCGCCCCACACACCAAACAGGTCTGGCGGCGCCTTACTAATGTCAGCGAGCCATTCCTGGAGCCGCCACAACTGCAGCGACCAGAACAGCAGGAGACCAATTGCAGCAAGCAGCGCCCATACCAGTGGATTACCGAAGTAAAAGCCCGCCAAGGCCGCGAGTGCGATCGTGCCTATCAGCCGAAATACCGATGCCAACCACTCCATAGGTTCCGGCGTTGCCCCCTATATCCCGCGTGATGAAAAACGATAGCCCGTGCCGCGCACGGTCTGGATCAAATTACTGTGGTCGGCATCCGCGCCCTGCAAAGCTTTGCGCAACCGGCGAATGTGGACGTCCACGGTGCGCTCTTCCACATACACATTGGCTCCCCATACCTGGTCCAGAAGTTGGCCCCGGGTATAGGCGCGCTCCGGATGCGACATAAAAAACTGCAGCAGCTTGAATTCCGTTGGCCCCATATCGACGGAGTCGTCGCCCACGAACACCCTGCGACTTTCCCCATCCAAAATCAGGCCGTTGACCTCCATCCGGGCATTTTCCTCACCGCCCACCGTACGGCGCAGCAGCGCCTTGATCCGGGCAATTAACTCACGGGGGGCAAACGGCTTGGTGATGTAATCATCGGCGCCAACATCAAGCCCCTGAATGACGTTATCCTCCGCTGTCTTGGCGGTCAGCATAATCACCGGTATCTCACGGAACGTGTCGTCGCGCTTGAGCCTGCGCAGCAGCTCCAGGCCACTACCGCCGGGCAGCATCCAGTCGAGCAGGATAATGTCGGGGCGATGATCGACCACAGCGGCATACGCTTCCTGAATATTAGGCGCTTCCAGGCAACGAAATTCAGCGATCTCGAGCGCCATGCGCAGCATATCGCGGATCGCAAATTCATCATCGACAACCAGAACAGTACGTTCGCCAATCACAGCCCATTTCCTTCATTCACCTGAGTGGAAGTATTAGATGATGAAATTATGACAACAAAATGACAATCGGCCAAAGAATTACAAACAGGGCCATAAAATCGCCCAGTTGCCCCGCTTTTGGCTAAACAGGGCACCGGGTGTCGAATTAACGCAGGCTTGCGTTAATGTTCTTGAGCATCTGGTTGCCGGGGCAAAGATCCTCGGCATCCAGGGTGTTGAGAGGACGTCTGGAGGTCTCCAGAACGTCGTGCAGGTCGCGGGAATCCTTGTCCATATAGATCAGCCCCGTCAGGATATCGCCGGCGGTACGGTGCTTCTCCATATTCATCAGGGCGGAAGTACGGTCAAAGGGATCCAGGTCTTCGCTCATCTTGTAAAGATGAATGGAAGAGCCATCGTGCAGAGTCACCTCATGACTGGAGCCGGGCGCGTAGTCGGTGGTGATTTCCTTCTGCATAGGCACAAAGTCGACCGTGCCTGTAGCCTCTGCGTGTTCGCGCACAAACTCGTAGCTTTTGGTCGAGCCGGCGTTGTTGTTAAACGTCACACAGGGAGACACCACGTCAATCAGCGCAAAACCGCGATGACTGATCGCTGCCTTGATTAGCGGCACCAGCTGCTCCTTGTCCCCAGAGAAGCTGCGAGCGACGAAAGTCGCGCCCATTTGCAGCGCGGTGGAACACAGGTCGATCGCACTGAATACGTTGGCATCGCCCTTCTTGCTGACGGAACCCTCGTCCGCGGTGGCAGAATCCTGGCCTTTTGTCAGACCGTAGCAACCGTTGTTCATGACGATATACACCATATTCAGGTTGCGGCGCGCGACATGGGCGAACTGCCCCATGCCAATGGAGGCGGTATCACCGTCACCGGACACACCCAGGTAGATCAGGTCGCGATTAGCCATAGCGGCACCGGTAACCACGGACGGCATGCGCCCGTGCACCGAATTGAAGCCGTGGGACTTACCCAGGAAGTACGTGGGCGACTTGGACGAGCAGCCAATACCGGACATCTTGGCAATCTTGTGCGGTTCGATAGAGAGCTCGTGACAGGCCTTGACGATAGCACCGGAAATCGAATCGTGACCGCAGCCGGCGCACAGCGTGGAAATGGAGCCCTCGTAATCGGCCTTGGTATAACCGAGGTCGTTGACGGGCAGTTCCGGGTGGCGAAACTTCGGAATTTGATAACTCATGCTGACTCTCCCGCCTGGCTGGCAATCTTGGTGCGGTGCAGAGGCTCAATCGCCCCTCCGCTGAGATGCTGCTTAATCTGCTTGCTGATGTTACGTGCACTGATTGGCGTGCCATCGAAACACAGCACCGACTTGAGCTTGTCCGGACCAAACTCAAACTCTGCCATTAGCAATGTGCGCAGCTGTGCATCGCGATTCTGCTCGATCACAAACACCTGCTCGTGGTCTTCGATGAACGCTTTCACATCGTCGTTGAACGGAAAAGCCCGCACGCGCATGGCATTCAGGTGAATGCCTTCTCCGGCGAGATGATCGAGTGACTCGCGGGACGATTCTTCACTGGTGCCGTAATAAAGCACCGCGACGTCGGTCTTCTCGGAGGCCTCGACAACTTCCGGCTGCGGGACATATTCCTTGATGGTGTCCCACTTGCGCATAAGGCGCAGCATGTTCTTCTCATACTCTTCGCCCTTCTCGGTATACACCGCGTACTCATCACGCGAAGTACCGCGCGTAAAGAAGGCGCCGCGCTTGGGGTGGGTGCCGGGATAGGTGCGATAGCAGATGGCATCGCCATCCACATCCAGGTAGCGACCGAACTCAATGCCCTCCTCGAGTTGCTCTGCCGTCATGACTTTGCCGCGATCGTACTGGCGTGCATCATCCCACTCCAGCGGCTCGGACATATTGTCATTCATGCCCAGGTCTAGATCTGTCATCAGAATGATCGGCGTCTGGAGCCGTTCGGCCAGGTCAAATGACTGGGCGCCAAAATCGAAACATTCTTTCGGCGTAGAGGGAAACAGCAACACTTGCTTGGTATCCCCGTGCGACGCATAGGCCGCCGACAGAATATCGGATTGCTGAGTGCGCGTCGGCATACCGGTGGAGGGGCCGGCACGCTGTACGTCAAACAGCACCGTGGGAATCTCAGCAAAGTATGCCAGCCCCAGGAATTCACTCATCAGTGATACACCCGGGCCACTGGTGGCAGTAAACGCACGAGCACCGTTCCAGCTCGCGCCAATCACCATACCAATCGCCGACAGTTCATCCTCGGCCTGAACAATGGCGTAGTTCTTTTCGCCGGTACCTGGATCAATCCGAACACGACGAACGTACTTTTCATAGGCATCGACGACGGATGTCGAAGGCGTAATAGGATACCAGGCCGCCACGGTGGCGCCGCCGTATATCGCGCCCAGGCCAAGCGCCGTATTGCCGTCGAGCAAAATTTTGTCGCCGACCTTGTCGGACGTTTTCACCCGAATGCCAATGGGACAATCGAGATTCGCCTTCGCGTACTGATGGCCGAGTTCTAGGGCATGGATATTGGGCAGGATCAGTTTCTCCTTGCCCTTGAATTGGTCCTTCACCAGATCGGTCAGCACCTTGAAGTCCATATCGAGCAACGCGGCGAGCGCGCCGACATAAATGACGTTCTTGAACAGCTGGCGCTGGCGAGGATCGGAGTACTCATCGTTGCAGATACGCGTCAGAGGAATGCCGATGATATTGACATCGTTGCGCACCAAACGCAGATCGAGGGGCTTGGTATTGTCATAAATGAAGTAACCGCCCTCTTCCACTTCCTGAATGTCCTGGGCCATGCTCTGCGGATTCACCGACAGGGCGATATCCACCCCACCGCGGCGACCGAGGTAACCCTTCTCGCTGACTCGCACCTCGTACCAGGTGGGCAGACCCTGAATATTCGAGGGGAAGATGTTCTTGGGCGACACGGGCAGGCCCATGCGGAACAAGGCCTTGGCGAACATATTGTTGGCGCTGGCGGAGCCGGTGCCGTTGACGTTCGCAAACTTGATGACGAAGTCATTAACGGATTCTAATCGTTTCATAATTACTGCCCCGCCTTCATGACATTGTAGAGGAACTTCTGCATATCCCAGGCGGAAGTGGGACAACGCTCGGCACACAGGCCACAGTGCAGACAAACATCCTCATCCTTGACCATGACCCGCGCGGTCGGCAGATCGGCGGACACGTACAAGTCCTGGGCCAGGTTACCGGCCGGGCCCGTCAGGCGTGCACGCAGGTCGGTTTCTTCACCATTGTCAGTGAACGTAATACAGTCCGTCGGACAGATATCCACGCAGGCATCGCACTCGATGCATCGCGGCGCGTCGAACACCGTCTGCACATCGCAGTTCAGGCAGCGCTCGGCTTCCTTGAACCCGGTGGGCCTGTCGAAACCCAGTTCGGCTTCCACCTTGCGATCAGACAGTGCTACTTCCAGCGGTGCCAGCGGTACAACGTGGCGTTGGTCAGACTCTACCGAGTTATCGTAGCTCCACTCGTGCACACCCATCTTCTGGCTGGACAGCGTCACGCCCGGCGCCGGGCGCTGGGTAACATCCTTACCCTGGCAAAAAAGGTCGATGGAAATCGCTGCCTGGTGCCCATGGGCCACGGCGGTAATCACGTTCTCAGGACCAAAGGCCGCGTCGCCACCAAAAAACACCTTGGGGTTGGTGGACTGGAAAGTCACCGGATCAACCACCGGCATATCCCATTTGCCAAATTCAATACCGAGGTCACGCTCCACCCAGGGGAAGGCGTTATCCTGGCCGATCGCCATGAGCACGGTATCCGCTTCCATAAAGACAAGCGGCTCATCAGTAGGTACCAGCGAACGCTTGCCTGCCTCGTCGTAAACGGCCTCTACTTTTTCAAAATGCATGCCCAAGAACTTGCCGTCCTTGATGACGAACTCTTTGGGGACATGGTTGTTGTAGATGGGAATGCCCTCATGCATGGCATCCTCTTTCTCCCAGGGAGAGGCCTTCATATCTTCAAAGGGACTTCGAACAACCACGCGAACGTCCTCACCACCGAGGCGCTTGGAAGTTCGGCAGCAATCCATGGCGGTATTACCACCGCCCAGCACCAAGACTTTCTTGTCGACACTGTCACGGTGCTCGAAAGCAACACTCGCCAACCAGTCAATACCAAGGTGAACGTGCTCGCTAGCATCTTCAAGGCCTGGCAGGTTCAGACCGCGGCCTTTGGGTGCACCGGTGCCGACGAATACCGCGTCGTAATCTTTATCGAGAATGCTCTTGAGGCTGTCAACGTAGGTATCAAAGGTCGCGTTAATACCCATATCCAGGATGTAGTTCACTTCCTCATCAAGCACTTCCGCCGGCAGGCGGAACGAGGGAATCTGGCTGCGCATCATACCACCGCCAGCAAACTGGTTATCGTAGATGTCGATACTGTAACCGAGGGGGGCCAGACCACGTGCCACCGTTAACGACGCGGGACCGGCGCCAATCAGCGCTATGCGCTTGCCGTTCTTCTTGCTGGGAATTTTCGGCAGGCGATCAGAGATATCTTCCTTGTTATCCGCAGCCACCCGCTTCAATCGGCAAATCGCTACCGGCTCCTCTTCGACCCGGCCACGCCGACAGGCGGGTTCACAGGGGCGATCGCAGGTGCGGCCCAGGACACCGGGAAACACGTTGGATTCCCAGTTGACCATGTAGGCGTCGGTATAGCGTTCTGCAGCAATCAGGCGAATGTATTCAGGCACTGGGGTGTGCGCGGGGCAGGCGTACTGGCAATCCACAACCTTGTGGAAGTACTCCGGGTTCTGAGTATCAGTTTGTTTCACGTGAGCAGCTCTGTGTGGTTATTGGGCGCTTTTGGTCCGCTGCGCCTAAAGCGCTAAGAGTGTGGCACAGCTGCGGCGCTATTTCACCACGCAAGCGGTCTGATATTCGTTACTTTTCGGTTACTTATGCGAACTTTCGCCACAGATTGTTAGCTATTGCGAACGATTCGCAGCAAGGGGAGATGACAGGGCGATCATCAGCTGATTCAGAACCAGCCGAAGAACCAGCCGTCGTCCTTGAGGTCTTCTTCACACGAGCGTAGTTGGGCGCCATAGGTATCTGTCTTTTTCTGCACCTTTCGTGCGACACTCTGCAGCCAGTCCTTGCTTCGATAGCTGCCCCGGCTGTATCCACCGTGGCCCTCGTGATACGCCAGGTACAGGCGATAGGGGTCGGACTTGCTAATACCATTGCGGCGGTTGGATTGATGGTTGTACCAGCCAATGAAATCGATGGCATCGGCGAAATCGTCGCGATCGGCCCCGTAGTTACCGGAACTACGTTTGTAGTCCTTCCAGGTCGATTTCTTGGCCTGGCTGTAACCGTAGGCGTCCGAGGGACGCGGCCCTGGAATGAAGCCAAAGATCTTCTTGCGCGGCGGCTTGGCCTTCGCCACAAACCGCGACTCCTGGTACATGATGGCCATCATGACGGAGATGGGACTACCCCATTCCTTGCGCGCGTCGGCGGCGTCGTCGTACCAGCCCTTTTTCTCGCGAAAAATCTCACATAGATTGTTTTGATTCGAGGGCGGGCTGGTGGCGCAGCCGGACAGTATCAACAGCAGCACTAAAGCGACAATCCGTATCATGGGGAAACTCCGTGATTGGCTAGCAAAGCGAGAAATGCCTCCTCATCAATAACATCAATGCCAAGCTCCGAGGCCTTGGCGAGTTTCGACCCGGCGCCTGGGCCAGCGACAACACAGTGGGTTTTAGCGGAAACACTGCCAGCCACCTTGGCACCCAGAGACTGCAGCAGGCTTTTTGCCTCGTTGCGGCCCACCGCTTCGAGCTTGCCCGTCACCACCCAGGTCTGGCCGGCAAACGGCAATTCGGCAGCGCTCTTTACTTCGATGGCCGGCCATTCAACGCCGGCGTCCAACAGCGCCTTCGCTACTGCCATACTGCCTTCAGAATCAAAAAACTGGCGCAGGTGGTCGGCCACTACCGGCCCCACATCATCGACCTCCAACAGAGCTTCTTCCGGGGCGGCTACCAGATCAGCCCAGGAGCCGAAATGATTCGCCAGATTCAATGCGGTGGCCTCGCCTACCTCGCGGATACCCAGCGCGAAAATAAACCGCGGCAAGGTCGTTTGCTTGCTCTGCTCAAGCGCTTTGAGGAGCTTGTCGGCAGATTTCTGCCCCATGCGCTCCAGCCCCACCAGTTGATCAAAGGTGAGCTGGTACAGGCCCGCCACATTTTCCACCAGACCCTCGTCAACCATCTGATCGACCAATTTGTCACCCAGGCCGTCGACATCCATTGCCCGTCGCGACGCGAAATGCCGAATCGCGGCTTTCTGCTGGGCAGCGCACACCAGCCCGCCCAGGCATCGCAGCACCGCCTCGTCCGCTTCGCGCTCTACCGCCGAACCACACACCGGACAGGCATCGGGAAAGCGGATAGCCGCGGCATCGTCCGGGCGACGCTCGGTCACCACGGAAACCACCTGTGGAATCACATCCCCTGCCCGGCGCACAACGACGGTATCGCCAATCATTGCTCCGAGCCGTTCGATCTCATCCTGGTTGTGCAGTGTCGCGTTACTCACCGTGACACCGCCAACAAACACCGGCTCAAGTCGTGCCACAGGGGTTATCGCGCCGGTGCGCCCCACCTGAAACTCGACATCGAGCAAACGCGTTACCTCTTCCTGAGCAGGGAATTTCCGGGCAATGGCCCAGCGCGGCGCCCGCGAAACAAAACCCAGCTGCGCTTGCAGCTCAATACTATCGACCTTGTAGACAATGCCGTCGATGTCATAGGGAAGCTGATCACGCTTGGCGGCCAACTGCTCGTAATAGGCTTCGCAGGCCTCAATGCCCTGCACGACATCCGTCTCAGTGTTGGTGCGTAAACCCCACTGGCCGAGACACGCGAGGATGGCCGAGTGATGTTCGGGAAGTTCGCCACCTTCCACCAGGCCCACACCATAGCTGCACATTTCCAGCGGGCGCTCCGCGGTAAGCCTGGCATCGAGTTGACGCAGACTGCCCGCGGCGGCGTTGCGGGGATTCACAAAAGGTTTGTCACCGCGCTCCCGCGCACGTGCATTGAGTGCTTCAAAGCCGGCCCGGGGCATATAGATTTCACCGCGCACCTCGAGTACGGCTGGGTAACCTTCGCCCCTCAGACGCAGGGGAATGGAGCCAATGGTGCGCACGTTGTGGGTAATGTCCTCACCGGTGGTACCGTCACCGCGGGTTGCCCCGCGCTCCAGCAGGCCATCGCGATAAAGCAGACTGACCGCGATGCCATCGAGCTTGGGCTCGCAGTTATAGGTGAGCGGCGCTGCGTCGACACCCAACCTGTCCAGACAGCGGCGTTCAAAATCTGCGAGTTCAGCGGCGTCGAAGGCATTATCCAGTGACAGCATGGGCACTTCATGTGCCACTTGCGAGAACTGATCGAGGGGTTTGTCGCCAACACGCTGTGAAGGTGAATCGGGGGTGACCCAGTCGGGGTTTTCAGCTTCAATCGACTGCAGACGCCGCATGCTGCGATCGTATTCTGCGTCCGGCACGCTGGGATCGTCGAGGACATAGTAGCGATGATTCCAGTCGCGCAGTTCGCTGCGCAGCCTGTCGAGCTCCGCCCGCAAATCCTGTGTAGACACTGCGGCTATCGCGCCCTGGCGAGCATGCGACGCTCGAGGTCACGGATTTGCTGGCGGCAGTGTTCCAGGGTTTGCTTGGTTAGCACACTGCGCGATTCATCGAGCACGTCGCCGCCGAGATTACGGGACACCGCCTGGGCAGTCTCCAGCATGTAGTCGAACGCTTTCATCATGTCCTCGGGACCTGGCAGGGTCAGGAAAAACACCAGGCCGGGGGTATTGAAGTCGGCCATGTTGTCGATATCGAAAACACCGGGTTGCATCATATTGGCCACGCTGAATTGAATCGCGCCGCGGCCTGCTTCGAACTCGTGGCGATGGAAAAAGTTCATATCGCCAAAACGCAGATCGCAGGCGAGGAGGATGTGCAGAATGTCCTCGCCGCGAAAGCCTCGCGGGTCACGCGCTACAACATTAAGCATGAACACTTCGGGGTCGATGTCTCTCGGCAAAACACCGGGGGCCTCTTGTGCAACCGGTTCAATGAGCGGCTCCTGGGCGGCAATATCGTCCAGCCAATCCACATTTTCAGGCTCAGCAATAGCATCTTCGGCTGCCATGCCCGCCATAAACGGCACCTCTTCCTCAGGCGCGTCGACGACCTCCTCTGCTGCCTGCGAGGGCTGTGCTTCTGCAACGGGTTCTGATTCAGGCTCCGGTTCCGGTTCACGGCGACCAGCGGCGCGCAACAAGTCTCCCCGCTCCACGACCCGGGCACCGCCATTGGGCAGCTCCTTCAGCCAGGCCAGCTCTTCGTCGCGAGCATCGCCTTCGTCTTCCGAATCCGCGAGATTCATGGTCACTCGCGAATAACGTTCGCTGCGCACCCTGCGCCATGCATCCAGCAATACGGCCACAATCAGCAGTACGCCAATGATGACCATCCAGTCCCTAACGGTGAGTTCAGTTATCGCCATGCTTTATCAGCTCGCTGCCAGTTCTGCTGCTTCTTCTACGTCTACAGTCACCAGGCGCGAAACCCCCGGCTCGTGCATGGTGACACCCATGAGTTGATCCGCCTGTTCCATGGAGATCTTGTTATGGGTAATGTAAATAAACTGCACCTTCTCTGACATCTCTTTCACCATTCGCGCATAGCGACCGGTGTTGGCATCATCCAGCGGTGCATCAACCTCATCCAGCATACAGAAAGGTGCCGGGTTCAGCTGGAAGATGGAGAATACCAGGGCGATAGCTGTCAGTGCTTTCTCGCCACCGGACAGCAGGTGAATAGTGCTGTTTTTCTTACCCGGTGGTCTGGCCATGATGGAGATACCCGTGTCGAGCAGATCCTCGCCCGTCATCTCCAGGTAGGCACTACCGCCGCCAAACACGCGGGGGAAGAGTTCCTGAAGCCCCGTATTCACCTTGTCGAACGTTTCCTGGAAACGGTTGCGCGTTTCCTTGTCGATCTTGCGAATGGCATTTTCCAGGGTATTCAACGCGGTTTCTAGATCGTCGTTCTGCGCGTCGAGATAGTTCTTGCGCTCTGACTGCAGGTTGTACTCATCAATCGCTGCCAGGTTAATCGGGCCGAGACGCGCAATCCGATTAGCAATGCGCTCCAGCTCGCGCTGCCAGGCTTCCTGATTGGCCTCCTCCGGCATACCGCTGAGCACGGCCTCCAGATCCTGCTCGGCATCACGCAGCTGCTGGTGAATGTTCTCGCGCTGCACCTGTAGGCTTTGGTTGCTCAGGCGCTGCTTCTCCAACTGGCTCCGCACCGACTCGGCGCGGTGCTCGATACCAGCGCGCTGCTGCTCGGCTTCGCGCAGTTTGTGCTCCACCTCCGACACAGCCTGGCGGGCTTCGGTCAGCTCGCCCTCTGATTGCAGGCGCAATTCCAGTTGCGCCTCGAGCTGCTCCTGCAGTTCGTCCAAGGGGTTGTCATTGTCGCGCATGGTCTGTTGCAGCTGGTCGCGCCGCTCACGCAGCTGGGCCACCTGCCGATTGGTGCGGTCGATAGAGTCGCGCATGGAATCCAGTTGCGTGCGCAAGGATTGATGACGCATGGCCGCCTGATGCGAGGCGTCCTTGTCATGCCGCGCTTTCTGGCGACAGGTATCCAGGGTGCCTCGGGTTTCATCGCGAACCGACAACAAGTCTTCTCGCCGCTGTGAATCTGACTCCATGCTTTCAATGGCTTCAGACAGCAATTGCCTCGCCTCGGCAATGGATTCCTGCTCGTTGCGAAACTGCTCGCGGGCGTCATCGATATCCGCGTTGAGCCGCTCGCGCCGGGCACTTATCTGCTCTACTTTGGCCTGCATGGCGGACAGCTGCGAACCCAACTCAGCGTGCTGACGGGTGGCCACCTGCAATTCGCGCTGGCTGTTCTCGCGCTGTTCTTCGCAGCGTTTCTGCTCTTCCTGGCAGCGCGCCAGCTCCGCTTGTACCTGTTCTTCGCGCGCATCGGAGGCAGCGATCTGCTGCTCTAGTTCTTCCAGCTCCTGCTGGCGGGCAATCACCCCGCCCTGCTGGTCACTCAGGCGCGTGACACGCAACCAGTTCGGTCCGACCCAGACGCCATCGCGGGTAATAATAGATTCCTGGGCAGTCAAAGCAGCGCGCATAGCCATGGCTTGCGCCAGGTCATCGGCGACCTTCACGCCGGCAAGCAAGGCCCAGGCCGCGCCACTGCTGCGTACCTTGGACATTAGGTAGTCACCGCCCGCAGGTGCCTCTGCACCCCCTTCCACCAGGGCCAGCTGACCCTGCTCGAGTGAGCCCAACATCGTTCCCAGCGCACCCAGGTCGTCGACACAAACAGCCTGCAGGTAGTCGCCCAGCACGGTTTCTACTGCCAGCTGCCAACCATCATCGACCTGCAACTGCTCCAGCAGGCGGGGTTTGTCCGCCACCTGTTGGGCCTGCAGCCATTCGCCGACGTCGACGCTACCGTCTTCCATCGCCGCTTGTTGCAGTGCTTCCAGGGAAGCCTGGCGGCCGCGCAGCTGCTGCAAGCTGGAGCGAATATCATTCAATTCGCCAGACAGCTCGCCGCTGCGCTGGCGGTTACTGTTAATCTGCTCCACCACGGTGTCGCTGCTGTTTTCATGCTCCGCCATGACCAGCTCGATCTCGGCGATCTGCTCGCCCAGAGTCTCGATCTCGTCGTCCGCAGGGCCCGGGGCGAGCGCCTCCCTCTCCTGCTCAAGCTGACGGGTGCGATCCTGGAGCCGCTGCAAAACCTGCTCCAGATGCTGAATGCGTGATTGCTGTACTTCTGCCTGCTGGCGCGGGGCCGCGGCGGTGTGGTTAAACTGATCCCACTGGTTCTGCCAGGTGTGCATGGCCTCCTCGGCCTGCACCAGGGCCTCGGCTGAGGCCTCTTCCACTTCCTGGAGCATTTCCAGTTCCGGGCTGAGTGTTTCGATTTCCTCTTCCCAGACCACCAGCTTGTCGCGGTCTTCGCCGAGGTGCCCTTCGGCCTGCTGCAAACTCGTGGACGTTTGCTGCAAATCTTCCTGCAACTGGCTGCTGCGTTCCTGCTGGTGCTTGATCGTCTGCTCTATACGTGCCACTTCTGAGCCCAGCGCATAGTAATTGCCCTGCACCTTGTTAAAGGCGTCGGTGCGATCGGTGTGCTCCACGCGATACTGTTCGATTGAGGTATCGACGTTCTGGTGTTCCGCGTGCACCGCCTCAAGCTTGACCTCCAACTCGCCGATCGCCTGGGTGATCTCGCGAACCTGGCCGTCAAGTTCCTGCCATTGCAGGGCCTGCAGCTGCGCCTTGTAGCTGCGTTCCTCTTCCTTGTATTCAGCGTATTTCTCGGCGGCCGCTGCCTGGCGCTTCAGGTGTGAAAGCTGGCGTTCCAGCTCCTCGCGCAGGTCGGTGAGACGTTCCAGGTTCTCGAGGGTACGCCGCATCCGGCTCTCGGTTTCCTTGCGACGCTCCTTGTACTTGGAGATGCCCGCCGCCTCTTCGATGAAAATCCGCAGTTCTTCGGGCTTGGACTCAATCAGGCGCGAGATCATGCCCTGTTCAATAATCGCGTAACTGCGGGGTCCGAGACCGGTACCGAGGAAGATGTCCGTAATATCGCGGCGACGGCATTTGGTGCCGTTGAGGAAGTACTCGGACTGGCCCTCACGGCTGACCTGGCGCTTGATGGAAATTTCCGCATAGCTGGCATATTCGCCGCCCACGCCACCATCGGTATTGTCGAAAACCAGTTCGATGGACGCCTGGCCCACCGGCTGGCGATTCACGGAGCCGTTGAAAATAACGTCCGTCATCGATTCGCCGCGCAGGTTCTTGGCGGAGCTCTCGCCCATCACCCACCGCACGGCGTCAATTACGTTGGATTTTCCGCAGCCATTCGGGCCTACGACAGCGCACATATTGCTGGGGAAATTCACCGTCGTGGGATCGACGAAAGACTTGAACCCTGCCAGCTTGATCGACTTGAGTCTCATAGAACTTTAGGTGCCCGCCCTATCTTGCTGTTTTTTATAACTTTTCCCGGGGAATTGGATAAATGCACCCTTCCCTGGAAACACAAGATATAGTGTATAGGCTTTGCTGGTACAACACTACGCCCAGAGGGCAAAAAGGCTGAAATTTAGCGATAGCTACAGGGGCTAGCCCCGGGGTGCGAGCACGATATCGACCATATCGGCCGCTTCACTGGGCGCCAGGGGTCCGGCCTGCCCGATCCAGCTTGCATTGGCCTCACCGGGCTGGCCCGAGGGCGACACCTGGACGACAACCACGACCGAAGCAGCTTCTGACAGCTTCTGTCCAGCCATGGAACTGCCATCGTCCAGGCGCAATTCAAGTGGCAATTCAGCGCCACTGCGACGCTGTACTGCAATTGGCATACGGCTGTCAGACTCCGCGTTGCGCGCCAGCACAAACACGCTGTCACCGGGGGCAATGCCGGCCCCCTCCGGAGCAACCACCCGCACCGATACGCCTGCACCCGATACTGCCGCGACCTCTGGCTCAGGCAATTCCAGTACCGGCTCACCCAGCTTGGCACGGGCCTGATTGATAATGCCCTCGATCATGCGGGCTGTTTCCGAACCGGGCGGCTCTACAGCGATCAATCGTTGCCAATACTCCACGGCAGCACGGTATTGCGCCTGTTCGTAAGAGGCCATCCCCAACAGCCCCAGCGCCGTGCGATTGTGCGGGTCTATGGCCAGCGCACGCTCGGCGCGCATCCGTGCGCTGTCGTCGAGCTGTCGATTCGCCGCCAGATAGTGTGCCTGGGCCGCGTAGGCCAGCGCCTGGGCATCCTCGGGTGCCGCCATCGACAGCGCGTCGTAGACCTCAGCTGCCTTGGGGTAGTCCTGCTGTCCCATGTAATAACGGCCCAGCAAAGCCCGGTAGTGCAGATTTTGCGGGCGCGAAGCAGCGCGAGATTCGATGGAGCGTATCAGCGCCTGCATTTGCTCCGGCGAACTCTGATCGCCCAGACCGCGCAATTCGCTAGTGATCTGCACATCCTCAATGGCACCCAGCTGGAGATAAACACCGCCGCTGAATACCGCGAGGGCCAGCAGTAGGACCCAGGCGGGAAAACGCCCAACGTCCGGCGCGGTAGCAGTCTCGCCGATGGCAGACTCATCGTCTTCCAGCAGGCGCAACCTGGCGTCGTCCAAAAGGTCGCTAGCACCCTCTTCGGCCAGCTCCTGCTGGCGCAGGCGATACGCTTCGAGATTGGCCTGCTGCAGGTCCTCGGCACTGCTCTCAACGGCGCGCGGGCGCAGGTAGAACAGCCCCGAAAACAAGACCAGGGCAACACAGCCCGCCAAAAACAGCGTCATTTATCCTGCCCTGCTTGCTCCAGCAGTTCATCCAGTCGCTGCTGCTGACCGGGGTCAAGCAGCGCTTCCTCACTCGTGCTGCGGCGCCCACGCAGGGTCGCCACCACACCCACCAGCGCGAGCACCAGCAACCCCAAGGGGGCCAGCCACAGAATCAGGGTGGCGCCATCGTAGCTGGGCCGATAGCGCACAAACTCGCCGTAGCGCGCGACCATGTACTCAAGAATTTCCTCGTCGGATGCGCCCGCCTCCAGTTGCTCATAGAGCAGCCGGCGCAAGTCCTGGGAAATCGGCGCATTGGAATCGGCAATATTCTGGTTCTGACACTTGGGGCAGCGCAATTCGGCACTGAGCTGCCGATAGCGTTCTTCCAACGCCGGATCGCTGAACTCATAGGTTTCTATCACCGCCTGGGCAGCAATACTGACAAACACCAACAAGGCGATGACAAAACGCATTACTGAGGGCCTCCCTGTCCACCCAGCTCCCGGTAAATGGGCGCCAGAATCGTGGTCCAGACCCGCTCATCAACCACGCCCACATGGCGATAACGCACAACACCGGCGGCATCCACCAGGTAGGTTTCAGGGGCGCCGTAGACCCCCAGATCCAGCCCCAGAGTGCCCTCGCGGTCGGCGATGCTGAGAATATAGGGATCGCCGACCGCGAGGGCA
>NZ_LWEE01000321.1:0-265 GCF_001635445.1 Halioglobus sp. HI00S01 | reverse complement strand
ACGTACCACCGATCAGGACTCCAGGGTCAGGGGCTGCCGTCAGCCGACGCCATAAACGGACTTGCCGGAGACGCCATGAACGGGCTCGCAGGCGATGCCATAAATGGACTAGCCGGAGACGCCATAAACGGACTCGCGGGCGACGCCATAAACGGGCTTGCCGGAGACGCCATGAACGGNCTCGCGGGCGACGCCATAAACGGACTAGCCGGAGACGCCATGAACGGACTGGCGGGCGACGCCATAAATGGACTAGCCGGAGACG
>NZ_LWEE01000320.1:0-225 GCF_001635445.1 Halioglobus sp. HI00S01 | reverse complement strand
CCGGAGACGCCATAAACGGACTNGCNGGCGACGCCATAAACGGGCTCGCAGGCGATGCCATAAATGGACTAGCCGGAGACGCCATAAACGGACTCGCGGGCGACGCCATAAACGGGCTTGCCGGAGACGCCATGAACGGGCCCGAGGGCGATGCCCTAAATGGACTAGCCGGAGAGGCCATGACCGGACCCGCGGGCGAGGCCATAAATGGACTAGCCGGAGACG
>NZ_LWEE01000319.1:0-259 GCF_001635445.1 Halioglobus sp. HI00S01 | reverse complement strand
AGGTCATTCTCGCATTGTGTAGTGGATGGGGCTTGGGAGGTACAGCTGGGATCAATGCTCAAGGAACCCAGCTTCAGCGCTACGCCTGAGGTATTACTGATTTCCACCAGGCCGACAGGTAGATCAATTACCCCGCCTTCAGGGTTGTCCAGCGCAAGCATACTCGCCAATGCCTGGGGAATGTTCAGGCTGCCCAGTGCACTCAGGGTTAGACCCACCCCCAGTAACATTACACTCAATAATTTACGACCCTGCGAGC
>NZ_LWEE01000318.1:0-296 GCF_001635445.1 Halioglobus sp. HI00S01 | reverse complement strand
CGATTCAAGGATAAGGTCATTCTCGCATTGTGTAGTGGATGGGGCTTGGGAGGTACAGCTGGGATCAATGCTCAAGGAACCCAGCTTCAGCGCTACGCCTGAGGTATTACTGATTTCCACCAGGCCGACAGGTAGATCAATTCCCCCGCCTTCAGGGTTGTCCAGCGCAAGCATACTCGCCAATGCCTGGGGAATGTTCAGGCTGCCCAGTGCACTCAGGGTTAGACCCACCCCCAGTAACATTACACTCAATAATTTACGACCCTGCGAGCTGCGCAATGCGCGATAGCCTATCA
>NZ_LWEE01000317.1:0-254 GCF_001635445.1 Halioglobus sp. HI00S01 | reverse complement strand
ACGAACCTGTCCGACAAGCGTGGTCTGCGCGGCGTACTGGTATACACTGCAGCCTCGAGCGAATCAGGCCGCAGGGCGTTTGAGCAGGAATTCGCAGAGGCCCTGCACAAACAAGGCGTCAGGGCAGTGGCAAGTTACACCCTGCATCCGGGAACCGAGATTAACCGGGAAGATGTAGCAAAAATAGCAGCAGAGGCCGATGTAGACACAGTGCTGGTCACCCTCTTCGCGGGACGCGATGAAACTGCCGTACT
>NZ_LWEE01000316.1:0-216 GCF_001635445.1 Halioglobus sp. HI00S01 | reverse complement strand
TGGCTGTTTGCTGCCCAGCTGAAACCCGTTCAGAGATCTCCCGACTCGGGAGATTTGTGAATTTGGGTCGCTGGAGCGCCCCTTTTCTTTTGCTCGACCTGGCTGGTTGCTGCCCAGCTGGTACCCGTTCAGAGATCTCCCGACTCGGGAGATTTGTGAATTTGGGTCGCTGGAGCGCCCCTTTTCTTTTGCTCGACCCGGCTGGTTGCTGCCCAG
>NZ_LWEE01000315.1:0-497 GCF_001635445.1 Halioglobus sp. HI00S01 | reverse complement strand
GTTGTAAAAAGCGCTCATCATCTGATCGAAGGTATCCATGGATGGTCAGATCGATGTACCCGTGCGCCGTGGAGTTCCATCACCATCAATGTCGTCAACAAAGCTATAGCTGATGGAATTCTGTCCGGCTCACCAGACGAAATTGGACGTCTCCTG
Source organism: Halioglobus sp. HI00S01 (assembly GCF_001635445.1). Taxonomy (NCBI): domain Bacteria; kingdom Pseudomonadati; phylum Pseudomonadota; class Gammaproteobacteria; order Cellvibrionales; family Halieaceae; genus Halioglobus; species Halioglobus sp. HI00S01. Next base: position 341 of record NZ_LWEE01000315.1, on the reverse strand, counting down.
TGGTCCACGGCGCACGGGTACATCGATCTGACCATCCATGGATACCTTCGATCAGATGATGAGCGCTTTTTACAACAGGCAACTCTGGCCTTGTTCAGCACTTTTGCCGGACCAAGATACTCGTCGGAGATGCTAATCAGCGAGGAGTGGTTCGGCTCTTGAAAACTTATCGATTGGTCGTGCTCGGTGCCACTGGCGTTACGGGTCAAAACACGTTCCGGCATCTTGCTGAGCATCTTCCGGCGGACTTTAGCTGGGCGATAGCCGGGAGAAATCCGGACAAAATGAAGAAGCTCGTGTCCGACTTCCCCGACAGGAATTCCACACCCGCTTACATCTCG
>NZ_LWEE01000314.1:0-242 GCF_001635445.1 Halioglobus sp. HI00S01 | reverse complement strand
ACGACCTATCGAGGTTTGGAGGCTGTTTAGCCTTTTGAAATCGTCGGGAGGCATGGATGCCGGACGCCGAAGCGACCCCATGGATGGGCTCGTAGCGGTTTCAAAAGGCTTAAACAGTCTCCATGCCGGCGCGTAAAGAACACCACCAAAAAAAACGCCGACCAACAGGCCGGCGTTTTCATCAAAGAGTAGCGATTCGCAACTTAACCAAACTCGCGAACCAGCCCTCCGATAGACTCTTT
>NZ_LWEE01000313.1:0-813 GCF_001635445.1 Halioglobus sp. HI00S01 | reverse complement strand
AGGGCAGGATTGTCGCTACTGGGCGACATGAGGAGTTGTTGGAATCCAGTGAGCTGTATGCACGGTTGGCCAGCTTGCAGTTTCGGGAGGCGACGGAGTAATTGTGATTCGCTGTAGGTTGGGTGAGGTCCGCTGCCGGGCGGCCTGAGAGCAGCTTACTCGTTTTGAGTTGATTCAGGTGCGGGGCGGTCTGAGGACTGATAGTTTGGTTTGAAACCGCTGCAAGGCCATCCATGGCGCGCTTCGGCGTCCGCCATCCCTGGCTCCCGACGATTTCAAACCAAACTATCAGTCCTCAGAGCTCGATTCACTTCACCATCTCAAGAGCTTTTTTGGGCAGGAGGTATGAAGGGAGTAGCCAAAGACAATGGCTCTGGTCTACTACACCAAATTTGCGAATTAACCGCCGACAGTACGGTCATAGATCGCTCGCCAAGCGCTAACGCAACTCAAATCACTGAGATGCCCAATACTGAGATTACGACCTATCGAGGTTTGGAGGCTGTTTAGCCTTTTGAAATCGTCGGGAGGCATGGATGCCGGACGCCGAAGCGACCCCATGGATGGGCTCGTAGCGGTTTCAAAAGGCTTAAACAGTCTCCATGCCGGCGCGTAAAGAACACCACCAAAAAAAACGCCGACCAACAGGCCGGCGTTTTCATCAAAGAGTAGCGATTCGCAACTTAACCAAACTCGCGAACCAGCCCTCCGATAGACTCTTTCGCATCGCCAAACAGCATCCGCGTATTGTCCTTGTAGAACAGCGGGTTCTCGATGCCGGCAAAACCAGAGGCCATGGAGCGCTTGAGGACG
>NZ_LWEE01000312.1:0-331 GCF_001635445.1 Halioglobus sp. HI00S01 | reverse complement strand
AGTCTCTCGACCAGCCGCGCATTTCGCACGCCCTTCAAGCGTCAGCGCGGTATTGTGCCGATGAGTAGCTTTGTTGAGTGGCGCACAGTGGCGGGGCGCAAGAGGATGTGGCCGGGGGGGACAACGGCGCCAGTGTTGACTTGAAGACCTGTGAACGCACAGGCGAAGGACATGCACAGTTGTGTAGTGTCTGGGAAGACCCTGCCTTTGACCCTGCGGCGAATGCATTCTACTACGCCCGGGCACTGGAGAATCCCAGCTGTCGCTGGAGTCAGTATCAGTGCAATGACGCCGGCGTGGACTGTGATGATCCCTCAACCATTACTGAGGG
>NZ_LWEE01000311.1:0-772 GCF_001635445.1 Halioglobus sp. HI00S01 | reverse complement strand
CCCAGATATCAAACCCCAAGCTGCACGGCGGCGAGCGCGCCACTCAGTCCTGAATTCGCAAAATCGATGCGCGCTCCCCTTGGTCGCAGCTTGGGGTTTGATATCTGGGGGCTGGGAACCAGCCTGTATGCACCTACGGGTAATGGTGATTTCATTTTCGGCCACGATGGCGCGAACGACCCGGCGATCAACACAGCGGCGAGGTTGAATCCTGAGAGCGGCGACGCATTGGTTATCCTGGTGTCCGGGCAGTCCTCTCTGGCCACAACTCTGGGTTCGGACTGGGTGTTCTGGCAGTCCGGCTACCCTGACCTTTTTGCGACGGACACTGTATTCGGGAGTATGATGGTGCCCGCGTTGTCAGGTACTGCTGTGATTCTCGAAGTAGCAGTGGTGCTCGGTCTGCGGACCAGGCGCAAGGCTTGAACTGTATCCAAAGTGTCGCCGTGTGGTGCAGAAAAAGTTTTAGCAAACGCGCCGATGCTGACAAACGCCGATAGGCGGGGTGCTCNCCCNGCATGANGTTGAACACGTTCACCATAAAGCCGCTGCTCTGTAATTCTTCGAGGCCGTTGTTGAATTCGTGCGACACCTTGCTGGGTATGACCGTGTTTGGTGGCACCATCATGGCAGCCACCGTCGGCATCAAGATCCATTTCTAGGTTTGCACCTACCGGTTGTCCCGACTCGCGACGTTGATCGGGATTGGCAACTCGTAGCTGCCGCCCACAGCGGTAGCGAATTCTTCCAGCGCCACTCTGGAAAGCTGGGG
>NZ_LWEE01000310.1:0-868 GCF_001635445.1 Halioglobus sp. HI00S01 | reverse complement strand
CATCACATCATACAATGGCTTGAGATAGATGGCCGCTAACAGCGGTCTCAGGGGCGAGCCCCGGCCTATGCCTTTTTTGATGACGTTAAAGATGCCACCCGATTCCACTGTGCGGCCAATGACCTGTGTGAGTAACCGCAACACTGCTTTATCGGGCACCAGCGCATCCAGCTGTTGCAACAACACGGTGTGGTCGATGTTCTCGTAGTAACCCTTGACGTCGGAGCGAAAGACAAACTGATGGTGCGGCAGTTTAGCGCGCAACCAACGCAGCGCCCCCTTCAGGCCACCCTGGCCATTTACATGAGTACAGCGCCGCGAGACCGGCAAGGCTGAGCCCAGTACCATCGCCATCGCTTTCTGTACCAGGGCATCTTCGGCACACCACAGGTGGATGGGCTTGCCGTTGGCACTCAGCAGCCGCTGCTGCGGGCTGAATTGATAGTCGCCGCTGCGTAGTTGCGCAATGAGTTCGGGGCGACGACTCTGCCAATGAAAACGCAGATGCCAAATATCGGCGTTGGCTGGGTAGCGACGGCGTTGCTGGCAGAGCCAGGCATAGGCTGCATCGATGGTGGCGTCATCGGCGATAGCGTCAAGCAGTGCTGACTCGAGCGGTCTATTCATAGGGCGATACAAGCGCACAGACGGCTGCGTGTTGACTATTATAAAAGCATAGACCTGTTTACCCGCAGCGACAGTGTGCAGGCTTGAGTGCCCGCTGAGTGCAACGACATATATGCGATTTTATATCTCTGTCCCCAGATCGATATGATCTATGAGACTATAAAGCCGGCAAGAAAAGAAGTTTGATCAACGTCCGCGTTTGGCCCCAAAGCTGACACTGGATTCCCGCCTTCGCGGGAAT
>NZ_LWEE01000309.1:0-228 GCF_001635445.1 Halioglobus sp. HI00S01 | reverse complement strand
GCTTTGTGGTTTTGCCCTAAATCCGTGAACACCTAGAATAGGGCCAGAAAGCCCCGCGGATGTGTCAAATGACAAACCCCAAGGCGTACAAACGCTATCGCACGGCGTTTACGCAAGAGGCGGTACACAGAGCAGCGGAGGAAGGCACAACCGATAAAGCGGTCATCGGCCCAAGATTCTCCCAACGACTCAAAATAGGCGAAAGCGGACATGTCCCCTTCCACCTCG
>NZ_LWEE01000308.1:0-545 GCF_001635445.1 Halioglobus sp. HI00S01 | reverse complement strand
TGGTTGCAGAGGAGGGGCTTACTTCGCGCGCCGAGCTTCGGCGCAAACATCCTGGCGCATACGGAGCTGCGCGGAAGCGCTACCCCGATCTGTTGGATGAATTGTTGCCGGTAAAAGTACGGACGCCAAGTAAGTGGACGGAAGAAACCATTCGCGCACTGGTCGATGAGCAGGGCATAACGTCACGGAAGCAGCTCCAGCGCGAACATTCTGGCGCATACGAAGCTGCGCATACTCGCTACCCCGATCTGCTGGATGAATTGTTGCCGGCNAAGCAAATGGACGGAAGATACCATTCGNGCAGTGGTCGATGAGCAGGGCATAACGTCACGGACGCAGCTCCAGCGCGAAAGTCTTGGCGCATACGCGGCCGCACGTTTGCGCTACCCCGATCTGCTGGATGAATTGTTGCCGGTAAAAGTACGGACGCCAAGTAAGTGGACGGAAGAAACCATTCGCGCACTGGTCGATGAGCAGGGCATAACGTCACGGGGACAGCTCGATCGGGAACATCCTGGCGCATACGAAGCTGCGCATACTCGCTA
>NZ_LWEE01000307.1:0-1227 GCF_001635445.1 Halioglobus sp. HI00S01 | reverse complement strand
ATGAAGTGTTGCCGAGAAACCTGCCGCCACACAAGTGGACGGAAGATGCAGTTCGCTCTGTGGTTGCAGAGGAGGGGCTTACTTCGCGCGCCGAGCTTCGGCGCAAACATCCTGGCGCATACGGAGCTGCGCGGAAGCGCTACCCCGATCTGCTGGATTGTTCCCTAAAAATATTACCGAATGGACCGAAGACACTATTCGAGCGCTGGTCGATGAGCACGGCGTTACGTCACGGAAGCAGCTCCAGCGCGAACATTCTGGCGCATACTACGCTGCGCGGAAGCGCTACCCCGATCTGTTGGATGAATTGTTGCCGGTAAAAGTACGGACGCCAAGTAAGTGGACGGAAGAAACCATTCGCGCACTGGTCGATGAGCAGGGCATAACGTCACGGAAGCAGCTCCAGCGCGAACATTCTGGCGCATACGAAGCTGCGCATACTCGCTACCCCGATCTGCTGGATGAATTGTTGCCGGTAAAAGTACGGACGCCAAGTAAGTGGACGGAAGAAACCATTTGCGCACTGGTCGATAAGCAGGGGATTACCTCTCGGGGCCAGCTCCAGCGCGAACATNCTGGCGCATACGAAGCTGCGCATACTCGCTACCCCGATCTACTGGATGATTTGTTGCGGCGAAGCAAATGGACGGAAGATACCATTCGTGCAGTGGTCGATGAGCAGGGCATAACGTCACGGAGGCAGCTCCAGCGCGAACGTCTTGGCGCATACGAGGCTGCNCTNAAGCGCTACCCCGATCTGCTGGATGAATTGTTGCCGGTAAAAGTACGGACGCCAAGTAAGTGGACGGAAGAAACCATTCGCGCACTGGTCGATGAGCAGGGCATAACGTCACGGAAGCAGCTCCAGCGCGAACATTCTGGCGCATACNANGCTGCGCANACTCGCTACCCCGATCTGCTGGATGAATTGTTGCCGGTAAAAGGACGGACGCCAAGTAAGTGGACGGAAGAAACCATTCGCGCACTGGTCGATGAGCAGGGCATAACGTCACGGAAGCAGCTCCAGCGCGAACATTCTGGCGCATACGAAGCTGCGCATACTCGCTACCCCGATCTGCTGGATGAATTGTTGCGGGTAAAAGTACGGACGCCAAGTAAGTGGACGGAAGAAACCATTCGCGCACTGGTCGACGTGCACGGCATAACGACACGGAGGCAGCTCCAGCGCGAACATTCTGGCGCATACGAAGCTGCGCATACTCGCTA
>NZ_LWEE01000306.1:0-948 GCF_001635445.1 Halioglobus sp. HI00S01 | reverse complement strand
AAGAAGGGATTATTAAATGCTTGAAGTATAGGAAAAATAAACGGCCTAATGGGAGTAGATCTTCTCGCCTATTCTGTTGACTTAGCTGGATAAGTTCGCGAATTAACTGTTTATTGCCCTGAAAATATGTTCGCGGCTTTGAGCTTGCCATTCCTATCCGTTAATTCTTGAAGGAAGGCGCGCAACAGCCCATGCCGCGCGTTATTTGGTGGCTTCCTTGCTAAATGATTGCGGTTGAGCTGGAATCCTTACCAGCGAAAAGAGGCAATGCTCAGGTGGTGCCCTGGGAGGAGGTGTGAGCAATGGGAGCGGTGCAATGTCCTGTTCCTTCTCTCGAAGGTGAGCCTAAATTCGATCGAGAACGTCCTGGCCCTCTAGGCGAGCAATCACTTTGAGGGATCCGCCGCAGCGACTGCAAACTTCAATATCGATATTGAATACTTGTTTGAGTCGCTGGACCCAGGTCATCGCAGCGTGATGCTCGACAGTTGAGCGTACTTCATCATTGGATATGCGCTTCACATCTTTGCCACGTTTGGCCGGGGTGACCTCCCCACGCCACCGGTGGTTGGGGGCCAGCACGCCGTGATAGCGGGTAAGATTAACGCGGGGCTTAGGCGCCAGGGCAGCCAAACGTGCGATGAAATCCACCGGCTCGAATGCCACTTGCGTGGTGCCATCCCGGTAGGGCGTCTTCAGGGTGTAGACCACCTTGCCGGTGGGGCTGAGATAGACGCGGTGTGGCGACAGCAGGGCGGGAAATATACCGACACAGCCGCTCACGCTTGTCCTTTTGATGTCCTTCACAGCTCACTCCGGCGTGTAGCGAGAATCCATTGGCCTTGGCCACCCGCTCCAGTCCGGGATCAGGTCTGTCAAGGGGACGTATGGTGCGAATCATGAACGCTTTACGTCCCTGCTGTGGCCCGACGGCTATGCGGTAGGAGA
>NZ_LWEE01000305.1:0-1370 GCF_001635445.1 Halioglobus sp. HI00S01 | reverse complement strand
GGCTTTATAGTCTCATAGATCATATCGCTCTGAGTACAGAGGAATAAAATCGCATATCTGTCGTTGCAGTCAGCGGACTTAAGACTGCACCCTGTCTCTGCGGGCAAATGGATCTATGCTGTTATAAGAGTCAACACGANGCCATTTGTGCGCTTGTAACGCCCTATGAATAGACCGCTCGAGTCAGCACTGCTTGACGCTATCGCCGATGACGCCACCATCGATGCAGCCTATGCCTGGCTCTGCCAGCAACGCCGTCGCTACCCAGCCAACGCCGATATTTGGCATCTGCGTTTTCATTGGCAGAGTCGTCGCCCCGAACTCATTGCGCAACTACGCAGCGGCGACTATCAATTCAGCCCGCAGCAGCGGCTGCTGAGTGCCAACGGCAAGCCCATCCACCTGTGGTGTGCCGAAGATGCCCTGGTACAGAAAGCGATGGCGATGGTACTGGGCTCAGCCTTGCCGGTCTCGCCGCGCTGTACTCATGTAAAGGCCAGGGTGGCCTGAAGGGGGCGCTGCGTTGGTTGCGCGCTAAACTGCCGCAGAATCAGTTTGTCTTTCGCTCCGACGTCAAGGGTTACTACGAGAACATCGACCACACCGTGTTGTTGCAACAGCTGGATGCGCTGGTGCCCGATAAAGCAGTGTTGCGGTTACTCACACAGGTCATTGGCCGCACAGTGGAATCGGGTGGCATCTTTAACGTCATCAAAAAAGGCATAGGCCGGGGCTCGCCCCTGAGCCCGCTGTTAGCGGCCATCTATCTCAAGCCATTGGATGATGTGATGGACCGCGCCGGCATCGCCTATGTGCGTTACATGGATGACTGGGTCATCATGACGCCTCGCCGTCACCAACTCAGGCGGGGTATTCGCCTGATCCAGCAGACCTTGCAGCAGCTCAAACTCAACACCCATCCAGACAAAACCTGGGTGGGCAAGATAGACCGGGGCTTTACGTTTCTGGGCTACCACCACACCCGTGCTGGCGTGACGCCAGCCAAAGACACCATCGCGCGCTTTCGTGAGCGAATCACCAAGCTTTATGAGCNAGGTGCGGGCCGAGCCCGCATTGGGGCCTACGCAACACGCTGGTGGCGTTGGGTGTGCGCAGGTTTACTCGGGACGCAGGTACTGGTCGAACAGAAGGCCCTCACCGGGGCCACGGGCAGACTGTCGCCCACACCGTGACGTGCCGTGAGGCGCTGTCGTTCATTGCTCGAAACAATAAAGGGGAAACCGATCGAAACATGGCGCAGATACTTGTGGGACCGCTCGAGTCCAACCGTTATCCGTAGCGTCTGTGCTGCCAAGAGATCGAGCGGATTCAAAGGGCGAATTCGATTTCCAATCATTACAAGAATCGAA
>NZ_LWEE01000304.1:0-614 GCF_001635445.1 Halioglobus sp. HI00S01 | reverse complement strand
ATTTATTGCCCGGGATAACACGTTAGCACCTGAAAATCCAACCGTCAGTCCAGCGAGGTTGACAAAGTATCAGTTGAGTCATAACATCGATATAACATTGTTATATTGTTTTATTCATGAAGAGAGCTACTCGAGATCGCATCCTGAACTGCACAGCTAAATTGGCGACCACGCCCGATAACCGAAAGCTGACTATACGAAACGTAGCCGAAGACGCCGGGGTTACGACACAGGCGGTCTACACACTATTCGGCGGGAAGGAAGGTTTAATCGCCGCTCTCTTTGAGGAGTGTTGGAATACGCTGACTCATCGTCTTCGCGATGTGCCAGAGAGCAGCCACCCCCTGGAAACCCTGTGTTCCCTAGGTCGTTGTTACATCCAGTTTGCCAAAGAGAACCCGGAGTTCTACACGCTAATGATCGGTCGGGCCACTGGCAGCGTTACCGTGCCTGATCGGGAGCTACGGCACGCGGCGCCGTGGAGTTCCATCACCATCAATGTCGTCAACAAAGCTATAGCTGATGGAATTCTGTCCGGCTCACCAGACGAAATTGGACGTCTCCTGTGGTCCACGGCGCACGGGTACATCGATCTGACCATCCATGGATACCTT
>NZ_LWEE01000303.1:0-502 GCF_001635445.1 Halioglobus sp. HI00S01 | reverse complement strand
CACTTTGAGGGATCCGCCGCAGCGACTCAAACGGGTATTCAATATCGATATTGAAGTTTGCAGTCGCTGCGGCGGATCCCTCAAAGTGATCGCCTGCATAGAGGACCAGGACGTTATCGATAGAATTCTGGCTCACCTTCGAGAGAAGGAACAGGACATTCCAACGCTCCCATTGCTCACACCTCCTCCCAGGGCACCACCTGAGGCATTGCCTCTTTTCGCTGGTAAGGATTCCAGCTCAACCGCAATCATTTAGCAAGGAAGCCACCAAATAACGCGCGGCATGGGCTGTTGCGCGCCTTCCTTCAAGAATTAACGGATAGGAATGGCAAGCTCAAAGCCGCGAACATATTTTCAGGGCAATAAACAGTTAATTCGCGAACTTATCCAGCTAAGTCAACAGAATAGGCGAGAAGATCTACTCCCACTAGACCGTTTATTTTTCCTATACTTACAAGTGTGATGACTTGTATCAGCTATACCAACCAATGATTAAAGAAAT
>NZ_LWEE01000302.1:0-1602 GCF_001635445.1 Halioglobus sp. HI00S01 | reverse complement strand
ACTAGCTCCAATACCACCGCCGGCGGCACCGCCACCGGCTCCGGTTTTGGCCCGCTGTACCTGGATTATGTGCTGGGTATTACCAAGGCCTACACCACCCGTGTCGGCTCCGGCCCATTCCCCACCGAACTGTTTGATGAAACCGGTGCCCACCTGGCCGAGAAGGGCCACGAGTTTGGTGCCACCACCGGGCGTCCGCGCCGCTGCGGCTGGTTCGACGCCGTGGCCCTACGCAACGCCGTTAACATCAACTCGGTAAGTGGCCTGTGCCTGACCAAGCTCGACGTGCTCGACGGTCTGGAGTCCATCCAGATTTGTGTGGGCTACGCCGATGCCGATGGCAACGCTGTACCGAACCCCGTGGATTCCGACGACTACGAAGGCCTGCACCCGGTGTACGAAGAAGTCCCCGGCTGGAGCGATTCTACCCTCGGTGCCCAGTCGCTCGATGCGCTGCCCCAGGCGGCCCGCGATTACATCAAGAAGATCGAAGAGGTTGTCGGTGCACCTATCGACATCATCTCCACCGGCCCGGATCGCGTTGAGACGATCGTGCTGTGTCATCCCTTCGGTTGATCATCTGCATCAGGATAAAGGGGCCCTCCGGGCCCCCTTTTTTTAGATATGTCTCGCCAAATAAAACGTGATTTGCCTATCAACGTTTTGCAGCTAACCCTGGTTTAGTGCTCAAGGCCTGCTGCTACTGGGCCGGTCCATACTGGGCAAGTTATTTGCCCATTACCTGTCTATTCGTAGGTGAAGAGGCAGGCTGATGAAAACAATCTTTTGTAAATGGCTTCTGGCTATCATGACTGCTGTTTTGGTCGCGGGTTGTGCGTCGACCTAACAAGGCCAATCTATAGATCGCGCTAATATGGCCACCTGGCATCCACGGGATATGCACTTACAGCCGTGGAGGGCGCGATGGAGGCCAACCCCTTAGGTCCTATCCTCACCCCTGTAAAACTCATGATGGGGTCTGTGGTTGAGAAGAACTAAAAGTGTGCTGATCGCACCAAATACGCCAGTACCGTTAACCCCATTTACTATTGTCTTAGTTGTTCCAACCTCGCGGGCTTTAATCTCCTCATCGGCGGGGCCTATGGTGTGGGTTACCACATGGCCAAATCCTTCCTTGAGCCGCAAGCGTTCGATTGCAGCTACAAGCCCTCCGAGGCTGAGAAGAAGATTCCCGAGCAATTGGCAGACAAATGGTCGCAGGGTGATACGGATGCCCTGGCGATGCTGTGGGCCGATAACGTCAAGTACGAAAGTTGGGTGGGTATCGGCAAGATACGCTCTGTGTATCAGGAAATCTTCGACTGTACGACCAACAGAAAACTAGTCATTCGCTCCACCGAGTGGACCCGAGATCCGGTGACTGTCACGGGAGAAGCGATGCTATACGCCACGGGCTGCGGTTGGTGGCCTGAGGGTAAACTGTTCAAGTACTCACTCACGCTCAATGCGGCGGGTGAGATCGATCAAATGTTCTGGTGGTGGCGAGACGAATTTCAGGTGGCATCCCTGTAATCCCAATACGCGCCTCGCTGGGGCTTCTACCGCAGCGCTGATCCACAAAGCTGGATACCGGCTCAAGGA
>NZ_LWEE01000301.1:0-1386 GCF_001635445.1 Halioglobus sp. HI00S01 | reverse complement strand
AACAGTCTCGGTTGTCTACGCGGGTGAGCGCGATTGGGTGGCTGAATCAGCACTGGCTGATGGCAGCAACCCGGGCAGCCCCGATGAAGCCACTTCCGGTGACTTCAATATCACCCACACTGGCACTGATACTACCGACAAGTTGGAAGTGCAGGACAAGGACGGCAACTACATCGATGTAACTGCCGGTGGCGTAGTGCAGGGTGAATACGGTGAATTGGTTGTAGCCCAGAACGGCGACGACTACACCTGGACGTATACGCTCAACGGTGCAACCGATGAGCACACCGACGACGCCATGGTCGAGGAGAAAGATACGCTGCCAGAGAGCTTCGCTGTGCGCGTAACTGACAGCGATGGTGATACTGACGATGCCACGCTGGAAATCGATGTACGTGACGATGGTCCGCAAGCGGTGGACGATGGCGCCTTCGACGTTGAAGAAGACAGCACAGAGGTCATTAGTTTCGCTGATGTGCTGGACAACGATATTGAAGGTGCAGATCAGCCGGTTAGCGTCACACTGGGTGACGACGCGACCAACGGTACTGTGGTGGTAGTGGGCGAGACCTTTGAGTACACCCCGAACGAAGGTTACGCAGGTCCGGACAGTTTCACATACATCATTACTGACGCCGACGGCGATACCTCCGAGGCCACCGTTTCGCTGAACGTTGATAGCGATTCTGTACCGATGGTGTCTGTGGTATACGCGGGTGAGCGCGATTGGGTGGCTGAATCAGCACTGGCTGATGGCAGCAACCCGGGCAGCCCCGATGAAGCCACTTCCGGTGACTTCAATATCACCCACACTGGCACTGATACTACCGACAAGTTGGAAGTGCAGGACAAGGACGGCAACTACATCGATGTAACTGCCGGTGGCGTAGTGCAGGGTGAATACGGTGAATTGGTTGTAGCCCAGAACGGCGACGACTACACCTGGACGTATACGCTCAACGGTGCAACCGATGAGCACACCGACGACGCCATGGTCGAGGAGAAAGATACGCTGCCAGAGAGCTTCGCTGTGCGCGTAACTGACAGCGATGGTGATACTGACGATGCCACGCTGGAAATCGATGTACGTGACGATGGTCCGCAAGCGGTGGACGATGGCGCCTTCGACGTTGAAGAAGACAGCACAGAGGTCATTAGTTTCGCTGATGTGCTGGACAACGATATTGAAGGTGCAGATCAGCCGGTTAGCGTCACACTGGGTGACGACGCGACCAACGGTACTGTGGTGGTAGTGGGCGAGACCTTTGAGTACACCCCGAACGAAGGTTACGCAGGTCCGGACAGTTTCACATACATCATTACTGACGCCGACGGCGATACCTCCGAGGCCACCGTTTCGCTGAACGTTGATAGCGATTCTGTACC
>NZ_LWEE01000300.1:0-1363 GCF_001635445.1 Halioglobus sp. HI00S01 | reverse complement strand
AATCTCCTCGCCAGTTCCGTGGCGGATAGATTAGCCAAAACCAAAACAAGAAAGCCCGACACAAAGGCCGGGCTCTTTAAGGCCCTCACCGTAAGGCAAGGGCAGACGCGATATCGATTACTCGATGATCTTGGCTACAACACCAGCGCCAACAGTACGACCACCTTCACGGATCGCGAAGCGCAGGCCATCTTCCATCGCAATCGGAGCGATCAGAGTGGCAACCATCTGTACGTTGTCACCAGGCATTACCATCTCAACGCCTTCGGGCAGTTCACATGCACCAGTTACGTCAGTAGTACGGAAGTAGAACTGCGGACGGTAGCCCTTGAAGAAAGGAGTGTGACGACCGCCTTCTTCCTTGGACAGAATGTAAACCTCAGCTTCAAACTTGGTGTGAGGGTTTACAGAACCGGGCTTGGACAGCACCTGGCCACGCTCAACTTCGTCGCGCTTGGTGCCACGCAGCAGAATACCTACGTTCTCACCCGCACGACCTTCGTCCAGCAGCTTGCGGAACATCTCAACACCAGTACAGGTAGTGGTCTGAGTGTCCTTGATACCAACGATCTCGATCTCTTCACCAACCTTGATGATGCCACGCTCAACACGACCAGTTACTACAGTACCGCGACCGGAGATGGAGAATACGTCTTCAACCGGCATCAGGAAGGCACCGTCAACGGCACGCTCGGGCTCAGGGATGTAAGAATCCAGAGTCTCTACCAGAGTCTTAACGGCAGTGGTGCCCAGCTCGTTCTCGTCTTCGCCGTTCAGCGCCATCAGCGCGGAACCACAGATGATCGGAGTGTCGTCACCGGGGAATTCGTACTGGTCCAGCAGCTCACGCAGCTCCATTTCAACCAGCTCTTTCATCTCTTCGTATTCTTCGGTGTCGGCGCCGCCACAGTCTTCTGCGAGCAGGTCAGCCTTGTTCAGGAATACAACGATGTAAGGTACGCCTACCTGACGAGACAGCAGGATGTGCTCACGAGTCTGGGGCATGGGGCCGTCAGTAGCACCACAAACCAGGATCGCGCCGTCCATCTGCGCAGCACCGGTAATCATGTTCTTCACGTAGTCAGCGTGTCCGGGGCAGTCAACGTGCGCGTAGTGACGAATCGGAGAGTCGTACTCAACGTGAGAAGTCGCGATGGTGATGCCACGCTCTTTCTCTTCAGGTGCGTTGTCGATACCGTCGAAGGCTACCGCGTCGCCGCCCCATACTTCGGAGCATACGCGGGTCAGGGCCGCTGTCAGGGTAGTTTTACCGTGGTCAACGTGACCGATGGTGCCCACGTTTACGTGGGGCTTAGTACGTTCAAACGTTTCTTTTGCCATTACCAGGCTCCTCTCTAAAATG
>NZ_LWEE01000299.1:0-1325 GCF_001635445.1 Halioglobus sp. HI00S01 | reverse complement strand
AGCTAACCTGGACGTATAATGTTGCGCTCTGTCCGCTTTCGCCTATTTTGAGTCGTTGGGAGAATCTTGGGCCGATGACCGCTTTATCGGTTGTGCCTTCCTCCGCTGCTCTGTGTACCGCCTCTTGCGTAAACGCCGTGCGATAGCGTTTGTACGCCTTGGGGTTTGTCATTTGACACATCCGCGGGGCTTTCTGGCCCTATTCTAGGTGTTCACGGATTTAGGGCAAAACCACAAAGCGGTCACGATTAGAGGTTGTTGCTCCGCCAACGGTATAGTCCTTCCAGCCTAGTGGTTTTGACGTATTAGTAATCGCACATCTCCATCTTCACGCCGGCTCGCTCCAAGCGGGGCAGAAACTCCAGTCCTAGCGCCGTTGCGGGCGTTACCACACCGAAGGAAATAGGCGGCCGTGTGTTCTCCTCCGCAAGAAAAAGCCCCACCTCCGCTACGATCTTTGAAGTGGATAAGTAGCCAGGATGCCCTTTAGCCCTGGCTTGTGCCCGTATAGAACGCCCTCTGTCAGATTCGCCAAACAGTCTCAGCGTGTAGTCAACGAAGGGCAGCGACTCCTGGCAGGGGCCGTCACCGGGCTCGACACCCAGGCTATCAAGTCGGCGCCGGATAAGCCCACGCAGTGGCCTGGGCCCTGCAAGCGCTATTGAGGTAATTCTGTTGATCCTCGCACTTCTCTTCGCGGCTCGCTGCTGACCCTCAGGGCTGTCAGCATAGAACTCCATAGTCATGGAATCGCTGTAGGAGAAGTTTGCTCCGTAGTCGATACCAACCTGAGAAAGGAGGTGTGCAGAACGAAGAACGACAGGGACGTTCAGGAAGGGCGCGGGCTGCAGCGGACCCGTAAAAGCCTGGACGTCCTCATCATAGCGAGCAGCATAGCGAACCTTGTTGCGGTCTCGCACCCGACCGTTGTCTGCCTTGGGAGGCAGGAGGCAGGCCATGTCATTAAACGCATTGCAGTCATCCCCCGCCAAAATGTTCCTCATTGTGCCGATGCTTCCTCCGCTAATACGGTTATCTCGGACGCCCCCTAATCTGTGGAATGAGGTGACAATTTTTATCTTTGCGCAGTGCTCCTGATAGGCGCCTTCAAGATGTGTTATCGCAAGCAGGGTTAGCAGATCAAAGGGTACTGACTCGTACCCGGCCGTGGGGAGCAAAATCACTTTTTTGTCGCTCGCAGCCTGGTGGTACTTTTCGATCATCCGCTTAATAAAGAACGTTTCGCCGCCGATATCGACGTAATGCGTGCGATGCTCGATACATTTTTCAAAAAGCAGTTCGCTGTGCGTGGCGTAAGGGCCCGC
>NZ_LWEE01000298.1:0-2500 GCF_001635445.1 Halioglobus sp. HI00S01 | reverse complement strand
AGGTTGGCTTAGAAGCAGCCATCCTTTAAAGAAAGCGTAATAGCTCACTAGTCGAGTCGGCCTGCGCGGAAGATGTAACGGGGCTAAATTGGTAACCGAAGCTGCGGATGCATGCTTGCATGCATGGTAGAGGAGCGTTCTGTAAGCCGTTGAAGGTGAACCGGGAGGTTTGCTGGAGGTATCAGAAGTGCGAATGCTGACATGAGTAACGATAAGGGGGGTGAAAAACCTCCCCGCCGGAAGATCAAGGTTTCCTGCGCAACGCTAATCGGCGCAGGGTGAGTCGGCCCCTAAGGCGAGGCAGAAATGCGTAGTCGATGGGAAGCAGGTTAATATTCCTGCACTTCTTATTATTGCGATGGAGGGACGGAGAAGGCTAGGCCATCAGGGCGTTGGTTGTCCCTGTTTAAGGTTGTAGGCTGGTGACTTAGGTAAATCCGGGTTGCTAAGGCCGAGAGCTGATGACGAGCTCAAGGAGAAATCCGCGAGTGAAGTGGTTGATGCCATGCTTCCAAGAAAAGCTTCTAAGCTTCAGATAATGAGGAACCGTACTGTAAACCGACACAGGTGATCAGGTAGAGAATACCAAGGCGCTTGAGAGAACTCGGGTGAAGGAACTAGGCAAAATGGTACCGTAACTTCGGGAGAAGGTACGCCGGCTTTGGTGATGGGACTTGCTCCCTAAGCTGAGGCTGGTCGAAGTGACCAGGTGGCTGCGACTGTTTATTAAAAACATAGCACTCTGCAAACACGTAAGTGGACGTATAGGGTGTGACGCCTGCCCGGTGCCGGAAGGTTAATTGATGGGGTTATCTTCGGAGAAGCTCTTGATCGAAGCCCCGGTAAACGGCGGCCGTAACTATAACGGTCCTAAGGTAGCGAAATTCCTTGTCGGGTAAGTTCCGACCTGCACGAATGGCGTAACGATGGCCACACTGTCTCCACCCGAGACTCAGTGAAATTGAAATCGCTGTTAAGATGCAGTGTACCCGCGGCTAGACGGAAAGACCCCGTGAACCTTTACTACAGCTTCACACTGGACTTTGACCTTACTTGTGTAGGATAGCTGGGAGGCTTTGAAGCGGTGGCGCCAGCCATCGTGGAGCCAACCTTGAAATACCAGCCTGGTAATGTTGAGGTTCTAACTTAGGTCCGTAATCCGGATCGAGGACAGTGTGTGGTGGGTAGTTTGACTGGGGCGGTCTCCTCCCAAAGTGTAACGGAGGAGCACGAAGGTGCGCTAATCATGGTCGGAAATCATGA
Organism: Halioglobus sp. HI00S01; assembly: GCF_001635445.1. Classification (NCBI taxonomy): domain Bacteria; kingdom Pseudomonadati; phylum Pseudomonadota; class Gammaproteobacteria; order Cellvibrionales; family Halieaceae; genus Halioglobus; species Halioglobus sp. HI00S01. The sequence continues at coordinate 1,237 of NZ_LWEE01000298.1, read as the reverse complement.
GGTTAGTGTAAAGGCACAAGCGCGCTTGACTGTGAGTCTGACAAGACGAACAGGTACGAAAGTAGGTCTTAGTGATCCGGCGGTTCTGTATGGAAGGGCCGTCGCTCAACGGATAAAAGGTACTCCGGGGATAACAGGCTGATACCGCCCAAGAGTTCACATCGACGGCGGTGTTTGGCACCTCGATGTCGGCTCATCACATCCTGGGGCTGAAGCCGGTCCCAAGGGTATGGCTGTTCGCCATTTAAAGTGGTACGCGAGCTGGGTTTAGAACGTCGTGAGACAGTTCGGTCCCTATCTGCCGTGGGCGTTGGAGAATTGAGGGAAGCTGCTCCTAGTACGAGAGGACCGGAGTGGACGAACCTCTGGTGTTCGGGTTGTGTCGCCAGACGCATTGCCCGGTAGCTATGTTCGGACAGGATAACCGCTGAAAGCATCTAAGCGGGAAGCCCCTCCCAAGATAAGTTCTCCCTGGGAATTTAATTCCCCTGAAGGGCCCTTGAAGACTACAAGGTTGATAGGCTGGGTGTGGAAGCGTTGTGAGGCGTTGAGCTAACCAGTACTAATTGCCCGTGAGGCTTGACCATATAATCCAAGTTATTTGCTCACCGCCAGGTGAGACAAAAGAAGACAGTTGGATGTTGTGACAAGTCCGGTGTTGAGAAACACGAAGAACAGACAGTTTGATTTACCACCCTATTTGTTGAGACGAGGCAGTGCAAAGTGCGCGTGAGGCCAACGACAGCAAGCCAGTTTGCCTGGCGACAATAGAGCAATGGAACCACCTGACCCCATCCCGAACTCAGAAGTGAAACGTTGCATCGCCGATGGTAGTGTGGGGCTTCCCCATGTGAGAGTAGGTCATCGCCAGGCTTCTAAAAAAGAAAACCCCAGTAGCGCTTGTGCTACTGGGGTTTTGTTTTTTAGGATGGGTTGATTCTCTGCCCCGTTAAGCAACCCGCAGGGTTGCCATGTGACGCAGCCTGTTCACCAGCTGTGAACGGTGAAGGGCTGCCGCAGGCATCGCGAAGCGATTGCGAGCACCGTTCGCAACCCAATGTAGGTCATCGCCAGTGGCGGAGGCGNCCCTCGTTCTAACCCAAAATCCCGTTAGCGGGATTTTTTTATGCGCGCAGAGAATAGAAGAATAGATTACCCAGGCGATAACCTGTTCTCACGGGTTAGGTTAGGGATGAGTTAGCCCGGAAAAGGTGACAGACCACGATTAATCCCTAAA
>NZ_LWEE01000297.1:0-2064 GCF_001635445.1 Halioglobus sp. HI00S01 | reverse complement strand
TTGCCCGTGACATCCGCAGATGCCGTCAGCACTACCTGGAGCGTACTGTTGCTAACGGCCATCTCACCGTTGATGTCAAGCGAAGGAGCCTTGACCAGGCCATCTGCAACACCATCGAGACTGAAGTCCGTCAGGGACAGCGGACCGGTAAACTCCAGGCGACCATCAACCAGTGCCGCCTCAATCAGGGATTGCTCGAACTGACCGCCCATCAGACGGGCATTGCCATCAACGACCGAGTTCACAGGATCAATCACAATAACCCGGTCATCACCGAAGTTGACCGATGCTCCCGCTTCAACCCGCAGGGTCTGGAATGTGTGGACACCCACCAGAGTCTGACCCAGGTATACACTGGGGTCATCCGCACTCTCGATCAGTAGGCTATTGGCATCATTGCCCGTGATCAGGTACAGCGGGTTGTTCTCGTTGGTGACATCCAGGTCCACCTGGATGCCCCGCAGATCCTTCTGCACCACGTTGCCATCAGCCGCCCAGGGTGTGCCCTCGACCGTCACCCGCCAGGTGGTACCTGACTCCAACACCACGTTCGNGATCAGGTGTTCGCCCACCGAAGCCACCGGCGTAGAGCCCGCTCCGGCCACACGACCACCGTTCTCTGACAGCAGGTGACCATAGTCTTCCGTGCTCAGCTTCACATACGTGGTACCCGCACCCGAGACCGTGTTCCTGGATGACACGCCACTGGCCGTTCGGTACACNCCTGTGAANCCCGCCACATCGTCGGCAAAGACACTGATACGACCACCTGCGCCCGCCGGTGCAGTGTCCCTGAAGTTATAGGTGTTCCTGCCACCCTCTACGCTGAATGTTCCCGCGCCGGTCAACATGCCCACATCTACATGGATACTGCCGCCTGCCCCCGCTGGCAGGTCATCGTGGTAGGTCTTCTGACCTTGTGCCTTGATGGTGCCATCCAGCACCAGCGCGTTGGCCGCGATCCCGATCACGCCGCCGCCACGCCCTGGTTCTGAGCTATTACGGTAGTAACCCGCACTGCCCGGGAACTCCGCCTCGAAGTACCGGCCATAGGTACAGTCAGCACTATTGCCATACACAATGCCACCATGGCACGCCCGACGCGTGTTGTTGCTAAAGNCCGGGCCACTCCAGTAGCTGCCCGGATAGCCACGGCCACTCAGATCAATCGACGACGTGCTATCCACCGTCACCGTGCCCACAACATCCAGCGTCAGCGGATACAGCGTCTTGCTGCTCGAGCTGCCATACCCCGTGGTCAGGACTGCACCGCTATCGAGAGTAATATCACCGCCCACCGTGACCGGGCCGGCTGTATACAGCGTTACCTGGCTCGCGCTCAGGTTCATGTTGCCCGTGACATCCGCAGATGCCGTCAGCACTACCTGGAGCGTACTGTTGCTAACGGCCATCTCACCGTTGATGTCAAGCGAAGGAGCCTTGACCAGGCCATCTGCAACACCATCGAGACTGAAGTCCGTCAGGGACAGCGGACCGGTAAACTCCAGGCGACCATCAACCAGTGCCGCCTCAATCAGGGATTGCTCGAACTGACCGCCCATCAGACGGGCATTGCCATCAACGACCGAGTTCACAGGATCAATCACAATAACCCGGTCATCACCGAAGTTGACCGATGCNCCCGCTTCAACCCGCAGGGTCTGGAATGTGTGGACACCCACCAGAGTCTGACCCAGGTATACACTGGGGTCATCCGCACTCTCGATCAGTAGGCTATTGGCATCATTGCCCGTGATCAGGTACAGCGGGTTGTTCTCGTTGGTGACATCCAGGTCCACCTGGATGCCCCGCAGATCCTTCTGCACCACGTTGCCATCAGCCGCCCAGGGTGTGCCCTCGACCGTCACCCGCCAGGTGGTACCTGACTCCAACACCACGTTCGTGATCAGGTGTTCGCCCACCGAAGCCACCGGCGTAGAGCCCGCTCCGGCCACACGACCACCGTTCTCTGACAGCAGGTGGTCGTATCAGTGTCTTTGCCTCACNTACGTGGTACCCGCACCCGAGACCGTGTTCCTGGATGACACGCCACTGGCCGTTCGG
>NZ_LWEE01000296.1:0-415 GCF_001635445.1 Halioglobus sp. HI00S01 | reverse complement strand
GGGTGAGGTGCACCTGATCAAAGAGCTGATGGCCAAGTCCACCGAGCTGGGTATGCAGACGCTGGACCAGTCGCTGGTGAAGGCATACAAGGAAGGACAGATTACCAAGGACGACGCCATTCGTTTTGCCGATTCTGCCAACGATGTGCGCCTGCAGATCAAGATGCACGACCGGGGCGCCGGTACCGGCGCCCCGGTCGTGCATCTTGATCTGCAGGCGCACATCGTTGGCAGAATCGGCAAAACGAATGGCGTCGTCCTTGGTAATCTGTCCTTCCTTGTATGCCTTCACCAGCGACTGGTCCAGCGTCTGCATACCCAGCTCGGTGGACTTGGCCATCAGCTCTTTGATCAGGTGCACCTCACCCTTGCGAATGTAATCTGCAATCAACGGGGAATTGAGCATGACTTCTAC
>NZ_LWEE01000295.1:0-202 GCF_001635445.1 Halioglobus sp. HI00S01 | reverse complement strand
CACGTAATGCCCACTTCGCGGGGCGGCCTGGATCGCTGGGAAAACGTGGTCGCGGGTGAGCTCGCCACGGGTATGTTGCTGACCACAGTACAGGCAGCGATAGTCGTCCCGGCGGAACAGGGTGCGATTACACAGGGGGGGGCTGAAGCTGCGGAGTACTCTGCCCTGCAGGGCAATAATGGGTTGCAGGTCGATTCTGGAG
>NZ_LWEE01000294.1:0-220 GCF_001635445.1 Halioglobus sp. HI00S01 | reverse complement strand
ACTGTCTGGTGAGCTGGAACGGCTTGTAGTAACGTGATCGTAGTGTCGGGAGCCGCGGAAGTATCCGCCACCCCTTACCGCGTGCGAGGTCGCGCATTTCTGAGACTACAGCTTTCCTATCAGCCTGAAGCGCACGCACGCTCAGCGCCTTTCGCTCAGCCTCCTCAAGGCTGCTTGCGCGAACGTGAACAACTTCAGTGTTTGTAGCTTTACCGCTCTC
>NZ_LWEE01000293.1:0-219 GCF_001635445.1 Halioglobus sp. HI00S01 | reverse complement strand
TGGCGCCGCCGAGGCTGCCCGGGAGCATGAGGGTCAATTTCTCACTGAGTGGCGTGAACAAACCCAGGTTATCCAGTGCCGACAATTGCCGGGCGCAGTCTGCCTTGTCCCAGGGGGTCAGACCCCAGGCCTGTTCGGGCATAAGGAACGGGTCCAGCAGGGGTGGCGGGGCAATGGGTTTCGGCTGGGTGGGTGCGGTGTGTTCGCCGGGTATTTGCG
>NZ_LWEE01000292.1:0-218 GCF_001635445.1 Halioglobus sp. HI00S01 | reverse complement strand
CAATACTTGCACGTTGGCTGTATGCGATCACAGCAAGTGTGGCGATGACGCCTAGAACGAGCGCAGTCTTTTTCATAGTTCCACCATAGTAGAGAGTAGTTCGACTTGATGCCGCAGTGTTACTTATGGCATTCTTTGTGTCAAATTAATTCACGGTTAGGTTGCTTGCCTATAAGTGTATGGTAATTAAGGTTTTTTGTTTATGAAAAGATTGCTCA
>NZ_LWEE01000291.1:0-327 GCF_001635445.1 Halioglobus sp. HI00S01 | reverse complement strand
GGATTACGCTGGCATTCAGCGCCAGCAGCACAGGCGGCATGTCGCCAATCGGCGAGGCGTTGCCGATGTTGCCGCCAATGGTGCCCTGATTGCGAATCTGTTTGGAGCCCAGTCGCTCCAGTAATTAGTGCAATTCTGGCCACTGATGCAGCAACNGAGGTGCACTGTCGCTGTAAGTGACCGCTGCGCCAATGTCGAGGTGGTTCGAAGTCTCTTGTATGTCGGTCAGGTCCGTGGCGCGCCCGGTATGAATGAGCGTGGTGATCGTTGCCAGTGATTGGGTCAACTCCAGGCTGAGGTCCGTGGCACCTGCCACCAGTCGGGCAT
>NZ_LWEE01000290.1:0-218 GCF_001635445.1 Halioglobus sp. HI00S01 | reverse complement strand
CTGGCGAGATTCATCTGCCCCTGCAAACTATTGAAAGGCACCCCCGACTCAAACATATGCGTCAGGCTGAGACGCCGCGCGACTTCAGCCAGATTAAAAATACTCACCAGGCGCAAGGCGCCCGTCGCGCCTGCAGGCGTCTCGAGGAAACGCCCACGCCCCATACCAATATCAATGCGCCCGTCGGATTCTGCCAGCGAGAATGCCTGGGGGGAGCC
>NZ_LWEE01000289.1:0-219 GCF_001635445.1 Halioglobus sp. HI00S01 | reverse complement strand
TAGGTTCACAGATGTGGGCACGCTCCAATACTGTCACCGCGTCTGCCGACGTGCGCAATCTCTACAACAGCTGGGCCAATCGCCTGGTCACTCGAATCACCGGCAATTAAGCCCGGTCGGGCCAGTCTGCTGGCTGGCCCGCCTTCCTACTGCTACCATGGGCCACTCTACACCATCTGATGAAGAGGAACACCATGCGCCGCATCTCCGCCCTGGCGT
>NZ_LWEE01000288.1:0-216 GCF_001635445.1 Halioglobus sp. HI00S01 | reverse complement strand
ATGATTACCGCACTTGATCATATCGCCATTGCCGTACCGGACTTCGAGAAGGCGATTAAGCGCTTTATGGAAGACTTTGGACTAACCTTCAATGGCACGGAAGACGTTGTGGCGGCAAAGACCAGCACGGCCTTTTTCCCACTGCCGGAAACCCAGATCGAACTGGTGCACCCCTTGAATGGTGAAGGGCCGATAGCTGGTTATCTGGAAAAGAAG
>NZ_LWEE01000287.1:0-220 GCF_001635445.1 Halioglobus sp. HI00S01 | reverse complement strand
AACCGGTTGCCAGGGAATAGGCGGTACCCATTGCTAATCCTAGAGCAAAACCACCAACTCCGCCTATGGCCAGGCCTCTAAGGCCACCGGTGAGGCCACCTGAAAGTGCACCCATTGCCGTGCCTGCCCAGCCTGTGGCTAGCTCCATTGGCCCGGCGCCAGAGATACGCTCGATTTCTGACAGTGTGAGTTCTCTGGTGTGTTGGTAAGAATTATGTGT
>NZ_LWEE01000286.1:0-200 GCF_001635445.1 Halioglobus sp. HI00S01 | reverse complement strand
CCGCATGATAGGAATACTAGAGAGCAAGTGGATAAACGGCTGGCGCCTGTTTGCATTGATCGCCTTTCCATTGACTGCCGTGGTGATCCTGGAGCTGACCCAGACGGACGTATCCGGCGGCGCTGGTGTCTCAGAGATGATCGGCTTTTCGGTGCGGCTCGCAGTACCCTTTATCTTTCTGGCGATGGCTGCCTCGGCGT
>NZ_LWEE01000285.1:0-213 GCF_001635445.1 Halioglobus sp. HI00S01 | reverse complement strand
GCACTGGTTCCAGAGCTGCTGCAGGATGGCGCCACGGCGGAGGCCATGGCCGCCTCAGCAGAACCGCTTCTGGAGGGCGGTGAGGCCGCCCAGAAGCAGGTCAGTGCCTTCGACGATATCCATGCCACCCTGCGCCGCGACTATGCGCACCGGGCTGCCGAAGCCCTGCTGGAGCTGGCCCGTGGATGACCTGTTCGAAGTCAGTTATGAAGG
>NZ_LWEE01000284.1:0-249 GCF_001635445.1 Halioglobus sp. HI00S01 | reverse complement strand
CCCATGACTGGCGCACTACTTGTCAGTAGCCGGGGCAGGAGCGGGGGCGCAGTAAGTCTTCCCGGGATCGTCGGGAGCCATGGATGGTGCGGCCGGCGCTCCGGGACGCCGAAGCGTGCCATGGAGGGCCTTGAGGTGGTCCCGGGGAGGCTTACTGCGTTCCCGATCCGTGTCGTCTAAAAGAGACCACGATGATCACCGAGATTTTGCCTTACGTTGAGCTGTGGTTTAGCGCTTCGAAGCCTTCAG
>NZ_LWEE01000283.1:0-328 GCF_001635445.1 Halioglobus sp. HI00S01 | reverse complement strand
TGCCACTGTGATTGCCACCGCAGATGACCCGAGGCACGCGGTCCACCGGACCCTCCTACAGCCCGCATTTCTCGCTGCGAAAATAAAAGCCATGGAGCCACTCCTGCGCAGTTGGGCCAGCGCCACCCTGGCGCCGCTGGCGAGTGAAGGCGGTGGCCCAACTGCGCAGGAGTGGCTCCATGGCTTTTATTTTCGCAGCGAGAAATGCGGGCTGTAGGAGGGTCCGGTGGACCGCGTGCCTCGGGTCATCTGCGGTGGCAATCACAGTGGCAGAGCCGCTCTGGGGAAGCTCAAAGCACGCTGGCTGGCCGCTGTCGCCCAGATACAG
>NZ_LWEE01000282.1:0-208 GCF_001635445.1 Halioglobus sp. HI00S01 | reverse complement strand
CGCCATTACCGGCGGCTTTCTGCTGGATGAATTGATTCGACGCACCTCCGGCAAAACGGTTTCCCAGTACCTGGACGCTCATGTGCGCAAACCCATGGGCATGCGTTACTTCCGCTACGGCCTGACCGCACGGGATATCCCCCGCGCCGCTGAGAACCGCTTCACCGGCCTGCCCCTGGGAGGCTATATCGGCGAGACCCTGAAAAAC
>NZ_LWEE01000281.1:0-218 GCF_001635445.1 Halioglobus sp. HI00S01 | reverse complement strand
ATGGGTCGAAAAGTCCGGTCGCTGCCGTACATTTGTCCCTGACGTGTCCGTTATTGGGCGGTAGGTATACCGATTGGACGCAGCGCGGCTGATCTGCATAATGTGGCCCGGCTCCGGGTTCAAGCCCGGGGGCTGAAAGCCGATATCGATTCTGGGGTAATGTGAATGAAGAAACTGGTTTTTGCTGTCGTCGCCTTGTTGCTGGTTGGGGTGGCGGT
>NZ_LWEE01000280.1:0-219 GCF_001635445.1 Halioglobus sp. HI00S01 | reverse complement strand
TCCCGCCACTGCCATCGGCGCCAGGCGCCACCGAATACCATATGAGCCGCTTAGATCTCTCGGTGTCTGGTCTCATGTCAACGCAAATCACTGCGATTAGCCCATGCTCTAGCGCTGCCTCGGTGCGGAGATTTTCTGGCATTAGGTGTCGAATGGGTCGGAACGATGGGATTAACGTCACGCGGGAATCCTAAGGCCATCTTCTGCTGGAACCGGCAA
>NZ_LWEE01000279.1:0-219 GCF_001635445.1 Halioglobus sp. HI00S01 | reverse complement strand
GCCTAGTTGAGGACTTTATAACCCCGGCCCCGCAGGCATTGCTTAACCACCTGCACTTCCTCGCGGGAGCCCTCGCTGGCACCGCGAGCCGCGCCACTGACGGCGCCTGCACCGGCGCCGCGCTGGGCATCGCGACTGTTTCCCACAGCAGCACCGATCAGGCCACCCACGACCGCACCCGAGGCGGCGCCGCGGGCCGTCTTTTCGCCCGTTTTCACT
>NZ_LWEE01000278.1:0-410 GCF_001635445.1 Halioglobus sp. HI00S01 | reverse complement strand
GGTGTCATCCTGGCGTGATATCGAGCAGAGACTGGCGCTCCCTCAGGAGCGCATTTCCCGTTCCTGCTCGGAAAGGCTTTCCTGGAAGGACTCGCGATTGAACAGTGCATCCATATAGGTAAACAGCGGCTTGGTCTGCTTTGTATTGCGGATATCCACACCCAGGGAAGGCAGGCGCCACAAAATGGGGGCAATGCAGCAATCCACCAGGGTGAACTCTTCGCTCATGAAGAAGGGCTTCTCTGCAAAAATCGGCGCAATAGCGGTGATGCTTTCCTTCAGTTCCTTGGTGGACTTCTTGATCGCACTGCCACTGCGTGTGTGCTGGATAGCATCCACCAGCGCGCACCACTCTTTTTCGAGGCCACGAATCAGCAGACGGCTCTCGGCGCGAGCCACCGGGTACACCG
>NZ_LWEE01000277.1:0-205 GCF_001635445.1 Halioglobus sp. HI00S01 | reverse complement strand
CCATAAAGTCATCGCCCATAAGCGGCGGCTCGTCGGACAAAATGGCGGCACGAACCTCCGGATCCTTAAGGCGCTCAATGCGCTCTGCGTCCGGCAAAATCGAGAGTTCTGCATAGCTGGGATTGAAACTAAAGGGATTGATCGTACCTTCCCAACTCAACAGAATATTGACGGGCCGCGCGCCTACATGGGGAATCAATTGTGC
>NZ_LWEE01000276.1:0-223 GCF_001635445.1 Halioglobus sp. HI00S01 | reverse complement strand
GCGCAGGGGCCGGATGTTGCCCAGGGTGACAACGTTGCGCCCTTCGCCGTGGCCCACGTCATTGATATACAGCCCCAGGCGGCCACCGGTCATGGCCATCGGCATCTCCACTTCGATCGTGTAACCATCGACGGCATCCTGCCAGTAGCCGCGAATTTTGCCGGGGTCCATGCCGCGGGTGCGACGACTCGCGGCATGGACCCCGGCAAAATTCGCGGCTACT
>NZ_LWEE01000275.1:0-215 GCF_001635445.1 Halioglobus sp. HI00S01 | reverse complement strand
CCATGAAGACGCGAATATCTGAGTAACCCTCTGGCGGTGTGAGCGTCACGGTATTGACCATGGTCTCATAGTCCATCAGCCAGTGTTCGCGTGCGTCGCCTAGCATCTGCCACGCAGTGCCCAGGTAGGCCAGCCCAAGCTGGTCTTGCGGATGCGTTTCAAGTGCGCGCGAACACAAAACCTCCGCGCGCGCGGGATCGCCGTTGGCCAGAAGA
>NZ_LWEE01000274.1:0-372 GCF_001635445.1 Halioglobus sp. HI00S01 | reverse complement strand
ACGTGCCTGCTGTGCCTGTTCCAAAGCGGTTTCCATGATCTGGGCAGTGATACCTTCGATCTTGATGTCCATCTGCAGCGCAGTAACACCTTCAGAGGTACCGGCTACTTTGAAGTCCATGTCGCCCAGGTGATCCTCGTCACCCAGGATATCGGTCAGTACGGCAAACTGATTGCCGTCTTTCACCAGGCCCATCGCAATACCTGCTACCGGCGCTTTCAGAGGTACGCCAGCCGCCATCAGCGACATAGAACCGACACAGACGGAAGCCATAGAGCTGGAACCGTTGGATTCAGTGATCTCGGATACAACGCGAACGGTGTAGGGGAATTCTTCTTCACCGGGAAGTACTGCAGCCAGACCGCGACGTGC
>NZ_LWEE01000273.1:0-219 GCF_001635445.1 Halioglobus sp. HI00S01 | reverse complement strand
TACCACAATCCGTGGTGAAAAATCACACGCTCGGCACACCCATAAGCCCACCCGAACCAGAGCCTCCATAGGCCCTGTCCTGGGTTACACTCTAGACCAATAATAAAAAGGACGATTCGCTATGACGCTGATACTCGTTGGTCTGCTGCTCTGGGCAGCGGTGCACTTCATTCCTTCCCTGGCCCCCGACCTGAAAACCAGCCTGAAAAACCGGCTCGG
>NZ_LWEE01000272.1:0-212 GCF_001635445.1 Halioglobus sp. HI00S01 | reverse complement strand
GATGATTTCTTAATAACCCCAATGCGACCCTCCAAGTTTTGAATGGTCGGTATTGGATCCCTGCCGCGTTGAATTTTGAGTAGTTCGAGTTGATTAACAAGTAGACTTTGACGCAACTTAATGTAAGGTTTAGTGAACTGGACTTTGGCCATGCGGGAAAACGTCATGCTGAGTTTGCAAATTGCCAGATCAGCTTCACGATTGGCGACCTT
>NZ_LWEE01000271.1:0-205 GCF_001635445.1 Halioglobus sp. HI00S01 | reverse complement strand
CCTTTACAGGACAAGGCGAGTCACTCCTGCACCCCCAGGTCGAAGAATTTATCCGCTACGCCACTGCAGAGGGTGTGGAAGTCATGATGACGACCAACGCCAACCTGCTGACACCCCAGAGATCCCGCTCACTGCTCGATGCTGGCCTCAAGGGCATCTGCTTCAGTATTTCCGACACCGAGGAAGACTATGAACTGGTCTACAA
>NZ_LWEE01000270.1:0-219 GCF_001635445.1 Halioglobus sp. HI00S01 | reverse complement strand
CGGAAGGCCTGTTCGCTGTCCTCTATGCTGCTGGCGCCGCCTTCATAGGCGAGGGTGGAAAGGACCACGCGTAAATGGAAGTCGACCTTGGCCAGCTTGCGGTAGCGCGGCTTGCTGGGCTTCACCTGGATGTATTCCGGATCCAGGTAGTGGCGAGCGAGTTGGAACAGGCACCATTCATGCAGTTCAGTGCGCGTGTCCGCTTTAATCAGTTGCAGC
>NZ_LWEE01000269.1:0-214 GCF_001635445.1 Halioglobus sp. HI00S01 | reverse complement strand
TTCAGCGCCGATCTTTCTGCCGGCACAACTTGCCAGCACGCTGCCCCCGGGGCTCTCGACAGAGTTGTTCGTGCCTGTTCTGAGCCCCCTGCAAGCCCAGGACAGCGATATCCAGGACGTATTTCAACGTCTCGCAGACGCGGGTTACCGCCTTGCCCTAGAAGTCTCTGATGCACATCCACCACCCCCGGTTTCCTGGCTGCAGCAAGCCCAC
>NZ_LWEE01000268.1:0-219 GCF_001635445.1 Halioglobus sp. HI00S01 | reverse complement strand
CTTTCCAGCCCTGGCAGCGCCAGGTAGTGAAAATCGGAGTCCAGGCTCACCAGCAGGAGTTCCTTGCCCCCCACAACAGCACTGAGGCGCACGCCATAGCCCAGCTCACGTCTGGCCAGGCGCCGGGCCTCTTCGATGTTCCAGACATCAATCTGCCCGCTACCGATCACCGCCACCAGGCCATCGGCAAGCGGCTGCAAACTAACCTCCATGTCCGCC
>NZ_LWEE01000267.1:0-220 GCF_001635445.1 Halioglobus sp. HI00S01 | reverse complement strand
CTTCATCGACCGTCTGGCCAAGACCCTCGGCAACCACACGGACCATGCCCTCCCAAACCAGCCGCAGCGAGAAATCCAGCAGCATGGGCGGTGTCTCATCCATGGAGGTACCAAAACCAATCACATCCCGGACCACTTCAGGCTGGTCGTAGAGCGCGTAATTGAAGATTTCCCGTGTGCGAATCTCTTCAATATCTGACGACATGGCACTGGCAAACAA
>NZ_LWEE01000266.1:0-290 GCF_001635445.1 Halioglobus sp. HI00S01 | reverse complement strand
GTTTGAGTAAAGATTCCAGTGACGCAGACATTGTTACGGCGATGGCGAGCCACCCCAAACTGATCGAGCGCCCGATTGTGGTTCGCGGCGATCAGGCTGTGTTGGGCCGCCCCCCTGAAAACGTTTTGGACCTCATCAACTGATGGCGGACCCGTACGTACTGGTGCTCTACTACTCGCGTCACGGCGCCACCACCGAGATGGCGAAACAGGTGGCGCCGTGACGCGAGTAGTAGAGCACCAGTACGTACGGGTCCGCCATCAGTTGATGAGGTCCAAAACGTTTTCAGG